>NZ_JBNKYW010000061.1:0-41213 GCF_050301095.1 Roseibium sp. | reverse complement strand
TGCGCCACCGAAGACGAGGCGGTCACCGCCAAGCGCTCGGGACACTATGCGGGTGTAGCTCAGGGGTAGAGCACAACCTTGCCAAGGTTGGGGTCGTGGGTTCGAATCCCATCGCCCGCTCCAGATTTCAAAAGGGCTCAGGAGAAATCCTGGGCCCTTTTACGTTCGTCCAGGCGTTCCTCCGTTCACACCGATGTTCACAATCCTCAACGGGCAAGGTGCTCAAGGTTGCGCGCTGGCTGGCCCGCTCTGCTCCCTCAGCTTCACCGGTATCTTCAAATATGGGGAATGCTTTCGCCAATTCGTGTTTCACGCTTGCTGCAAGGCGGGCACTACTCTAGGGTGCGGCGGCACTTTATCGATTCTGGTGGGGTTATCAATGACTTACAAAAAAATTGCGGCAGCAGCCTTGTTAACAGTTGCGCTGGCAGGTTGCCAAAGTGTTGTGGCATCAAATCCATCGAGCGTGCTGGTCCAATACGATCCGGGAATGTATGACCCCGCAAAAATGGCTGCCATGGCTCAGGAAGAATGTCAGAAGCACGGCAAGAATGCGGTTTATACCTCTACCATTCCGACCAATGGCTTCTCGCTGCCCACGGCATCGTTCAGATGCGAAAAATAGTCATCAGATAAATATGCGCTCAAGTGCTCTGGTTTCTGAATCTTGCAGAGATCTGCTTGAGCTTTCGTTGCAGTATAGGGGGGCGGTGATATGACCTTCCCCCCGGAGCTGACCAACCGGCCGAGTCTTTTTCAGTCAGGGCTGGATTTCTCCTTCGGCCGTCGCCCATGTATCAGGTCGGCCCTCAAAGGATTTGAAACGAAAAAGGCTCGGGTCACCGGGCCTTTTTGTTTTATTGCCTCCGCAAAACTGTTGAGCGCTTTTTTGTCCCGGTAACCCGCCGCACATGTTGTTGGTGGCAGGGAAAACCGGTTGGCACTCATGCCGAAGGGCCGGAGAAAGCGTTTCCTCCTATTCCATCACCGCGAGTTCATCGACGATCTGCCGTGCCTGTCGGGCGGCAAAGGCAAGGTCCCGGTCGAAGGGACGTGTTCCGGAGACGCAGATGCAGATGCGTTCGACGAGACGCTTGTCCAGCAGCGGCACGAACCTGACGCGGCCCGCCAGCACGTCGTCCCGGACATCGAACCAGGACAGAAAACTCACGCAGTCTCCGCGGGCGACCATTTCGCGGATCACTCCGACTGAATTGCTGCTTGCGAGGATCTGGGCGCTCTTGCGCTGTTTCAGGATCTCGGCCTGCAGCCTTGTGTGCAGGGAAAAGCTCTCGTCGAACAGGCAGATCGGCCAGTCGAGGCAATCGGACACACGGACTTCGGGTTCCCTTATCTCGCAGAGAGCGGGACTGTAGACCATGCCGACACGGCAAGGCGTTTCCGAAACCACCCGGACCTCCTGGCTGTGAAGCACATTGAAGGCGACGATGAGATCGAGGTCTCCCTCCCGCAAGGCGTCGGTCAGGGCCGATGTGCCGCCGATCTTTACCTCTGTCCGGTCATATCGGCATTCTTCTCTCGCCCGCTGTGCGAGCTCCGGGACAAGCGCTCCGGCGAAACATTCCATCGCACCGACGCGGAAGATCTTTTCGCCTTCGGAGGCATTCCGCGACAGGTTCGCCCGGAGCCGGTTTCCCTGTTCGAGCCAGGCTTCTGCCTGCTTCAGAAAGATGCGGCCCTTGTCCGTCAGTTCCACGCCCTTTGTGCGACGGCTGAAGAGCCGGACACCAAGGTCGCTCTCCAGCAGTTGCATCTGCCGGCTGAGCGCGGAGGAGGCAATGTTCAGCTTGTCCGCGGCCTTGCGGATGGAGCGCTCGCGCGCGATTTCGACGAATGAATACAGTTCGCGGGAAAATTCAGGCATAGGCCGATCCGGTCTTTCGTGTTCGAAATTTTAGATCATGAAGCGCTAATAGTTCAAGTTCTTCGCGCAATCGAAGGTGCCTAGACTGTGGCCGACGACGACGAAACACGGAGGCAGAAATCATGGCAGACGACCTGAAGCTCTTGCGGGAAACCATCCGGATCGCCAGAGACAGCCGGGAAGAGGGCAATCATCCGTTCGGAGCCCTTCTTGCCGGACCGGACGGCACAATCCTGCTGCGCAGCGGCAATACCTACCAGGCGGACAAGGGCGTCGGTCATGCCGAACTGAATGTTGTCCGTGAAGCCAGCCGCATGTATTCGCCCGAGTTTCTGGCCGAATGCACGCTCTACACATCGGTCGAACCCTGCTGCATGTGCGCGGGCGCCAGTTACTGGGCGGGCATCGGCACGGTCGTCTACGGCATGACCGAAAAACGCCTCGCGGTCCTCACCGGCGACAATCCCGAGAACCTCACACTGGATCTGCCCTGCGAGCATGTTTTCCGCGCCGGACAGCGGGAGGTCGAGACACGCGGTCCCTTCACGGAACTTGAAGAAGAAGTCGCCGAAGGCCATCGGGGCTTCTGGTAAGGCGCGGCATGCCGCGCCGGCGGCAGGAAACTGGCTAGGAAAATGAGATGAAAGAAATGCTCAATCTGGAAAAACTCGACCTGGAAGGCCTGATGCGCCGGGCGATTGCACTCGCGGCCTCGGCCAGGGAAAAGGGCAATCATCCTTTCGGGGCACTCTTGTGCGATCTTGAGGGAAATATCGTTCTGGAAGCTGAAAATTCGGTCGGCGAACTGGGTGACGTGACGTGCCACGCGGAACATAATCTCATGAGCGCGGCGGCTAGGGCCTTCGGCGAGGAAGAGCGGGCGAATTACGTCATGGTCACCAGCACCGAGCCCTGCGCCATGTGTGCCGGTGCAACGTTCTGGACCGGCATCCGCGCCGTGGTCTTCGGACTGTCCGAAAAAGGACTGATCGACATCTGCGTGAGCGGGGACAACCCGCATCCGCCGCTGCTCAATGTCCCGTGCGAAAAGGTCTTCGAAAGCGCCCCGCATCACCCGACCGTCGTGATCGGCCCGGTTCTCGAAGACGAGGCACGCGTTCCCCACCTGGGGTTCTGGACGTAACCGCGCGTTTGTGACGGACCGCAGCACATATCTCCCGGCTGGTCCGTTCACATTCGGCCGTTCGCGTTGGGTCGATGGAATGCCGGCCGCCGAACCAACCCCCGGCGACTGTTTTCCTGAGGGCCTGTTTCCAGGCAAGGAAACCGCGGACGGCCGAAGACCTTCCGGTCGTCCGATGTGCGGGTGCGCCTGCTGCCATCGTTCCGGAGGGGCTCGTCATTTCTTCCAAGCCTTTCCCGCGCGGTCCGGGCGCTGACCCCGATCGCGCGGTGAATCTATCGGCATATGTGCCATTGCAGGCGTCCTTCCGTCCTGAGTTTGTGTTCCGAAGAGGCAACAACGCGATTACCGGCTCTTCCCGTGCCTGCTAGTCTTTCAAGCGGAGGAGCAAGGAGATGGAACGCCGACTTGCCGCCATACTCGCTGCCGACGTGGTCGCCTACAGCCGGATGATGGCAATTGACGAGGTTGGGACTTATGAACGCCTGACCGAGTTGCGCTCCCGGTTTGTCGAGCCGCTGATTGCCGACCGGCATGGACGTGTGGTCAAGCTGGTCGGGGACGGTCTCCTCGCGGAATTCCCGAGTGTCATTGACGCGGTCGAATGTGCGATCGGCATTCAGGCGGTGACGCAAGAATATAATCTGGGTTTGCCCGAAGAGCACCGTGTTGAGCTTCGCATCGGGGTCAATATGGGCGACCTGATTATCGAAGACGACGACATCTACGGGGAAGGGGTGAATGTTGCCTCGCGCCTGGAACCGCTTGCGGAGCCGGGCGGCATCTGCGTCTCGCGCGAGGTCTATGAATACACCCACGGCAAGATCAGCAAGGAATATGTGGAGGCCGGGCTGAGGCACGTGAAGAACCTTCCGGATCCCATCCTGGTGTACCAGATCGTTGACAGGCCGGGCAAAGCGGCAAACCCGTCTCGCAGGCACACCGGCGTCGTGCCGGTGATGCTGGGTCTGGCGGTACTGGCCGTGCTCGCCGGAGCGCTGTTTTTCTGGCGGGACTTTCGCGGCGAAGCCCCTGCGGAACCTCCGGCGCAGACGGTCGACGCCATGGCGGGCCGACCCTCCCTGGTGGTGCTGCCGTTTGAAAATCTGGATGCGGCGGCGCAGGATGACTATTTCGCAGACGGACTTACCAGCGATCTGATAACCGACCTGTCGAAGATTTCCGGTCTGTTCGTCATCTCGCGCAATGCCGCCTTCTCCTTCAAGGACAGTGTGGCGGATACCCGTGACATCGCCCGCGAGCTCGGCGTTCGATATGTGCTTGAGGGGAGCGTCCGGCGGATGGCGCGTGGCGTGCGTATCAACGCCCAGCTGATTGACAGCCTCAACGGGGAGAACCTGTGGGCGGAGAGGGTCGATCACAGCTCCCCGGACATGTTCGCGGTTCAGGACGAAGTGATCGAACACATCGTCGACAGCCTTGCCGTTCAGCTCTCGCCATCGGAACTTCAGAGGGTCACGCGACTGCCGACCAACAATCTGGAGGCCTATGACAATTATCTGCGCGCCGAGGAGGCCGCGCGCAGCGGATTGCGTCCGCGGCTGAGGGAAGCCTTGCGCCTCTACGACAAGGCAACGTCCCTGGATCCGTCCTTCGCGCGCGCCTATGCGGCCATGGCACGTGTCGAGGCGCTGGTCATGCGCCGGGACTATGATGACATTCTGGCCTTTCCGGTTGCCCGCAAACTTGCCTACGAACATGCCGGCCGCGCGCTCGAACTCGATGCGGAAGCGGCCCTGCCGCTCGCCGTGCTCGCGGAATTGCAGACCGTGGACGGGCGCTACGACCAGGCGCTGGCCTCCGCCCGGCAGGCCGTCGATCTGGCGCCGGGGGAAGCGGAAGCCCATGCGACGCTCAGCCTGGTTCATACCTTCGGCGGCCGCCACAAGGAAGCCATTGCGGAATTCGAGCTGGCATTGAAGCTCAATCCGCGTTTGCCGACCAATGCACGGCAGGTTGCCGCCATGTCCTACATTCTGGACGGGCAGGCGGCACGCGCCGTTGAAATTCTTGAAGAAGTCCGGTTCGAATCCGCCGGCCTCGACGATTTCCAGATTTTGCTCAGCGCTGCCTATGCGGAGGCGGGGCAGGCAGATCTTGCGCGCCAGGCGGCGGCGGAGTCCGAACGGGTCGGGCCGAATACGAGTGTGGAACTTTTCCGGGTGAACCTGGCGCATTTCCGGCGTGCCGAGGATCTTGAGCATGTCCTGGACGCGATGATCCGTGCCGGAGTGCAGAAATGGCCGTTCGGATTTGACCCGGAGTCGCGTAGCGCGCTCGGTGCAGCGGAAATTCGGGAGATCGCGATTGGAAGGAGCTGGCGTGGTCACCTGGACGGCTTCGGGCCGGGGGCCCTTCAGATTTCACGAGACGGTGTTCTCGCGGTGCGGACCCCCGCCTTGTTCGCGACCGGTTCAGCCCATGTCTCAGGCGACCGGCTTTGCCTTCAATATGAAGCGCTGGCACTTGCCCGTGCCGTGTGCGGGCCGATTTACCGGGCTGCCGAAACGGGGGGCGATACACAATTCCCCTATACATACGTCAACGGGAACATGGTGTTCCATTTCGCGCCGGACGACTGACAGCGGGAACGGCCCTGTTCAGTTCAGCAGGTTCTTTTCCAGCTTCTCCTGCAGGTCCGGCCAATGAGCATCCGCCTTGGCGAGCCAATCGTCCCTGGCCGGGCCGTCAAGTTCTTCGGCGTAAGTCGGGTCGTAGACGAAGTAAAGCTTCCCGTCGATGATCCGCCACGACCGTTCAGGATCGATGTTTGCCGAGGCGTGACCGTCAATGCCGACGCCAAGGGTGCAGTATCCGCCGTATTGAGGGGCATATCTGACCGGGTCGGCGGCGAACAGGTCCCTATGGCGGCTGTTGGCGAAGTGCCATGGCGTTCCGAGCCACTCATAGGCAAATTCACTGGAGCCCTTCATCGCCTTGTGTTCGGTGAAATAGGCAACAGTGTCATATCCCTTGATGGCAACGCCGCCGAACGGGCCGGTGTTGACCGATCCGCCTGCTGCTGCCGTGCCGGGCAAGGCCAGGCATATCAGGCAGGCCGTTAAAGTGCTGATACGCATTTTCAAACCTCCATTCATTGCCCGGCTTCAAGGCATCTTTGGTAATAGTCCTCGCTGCCAAGCACATTGGCCGACTGGCAAACAGCGCCGTGCTGTTTCAACAGGCCGACCATTTTCATCCGTTTTTTCGACCAGGTCTGGGTGAGCACGCTGAAGCCGTGACGGTCGATCGCCGTCGGGTCGGCGCCCGCGGCAAGCAACAGTTCCGCTGTTTCAAGGTGGTCTTCTTCCGCTGCCATGAACAGGGGTGTCTGGCCAGCCTCGTTATTCCGGTCCGCCAGATCGGCCCCCCGGTCCAGTAGCAGACGGACAACATCGGTCTGGCCACCGTAGGCGGCCGCATGCAATGCGGTGAAACCGCCGCGATTGCGCTCCATGATGTCAGCGCCCGCATCCAGCAGTATTTTCGCGATTTCCGTATGTCCCGCCAGGGCCGAGGCAATCAGTGGCGTCGCGTCGTTCAATCCGCGATCCTCAGGCGGGGTTCCGGTTTCCAGCAGGCTTTTTACCGCGGCGGCATCGCCTTGCTTCGCGGCGTCGAATAGCGGACCGGCGTTGGCTGCTCCCATGACGCAGACCACGCCGATTATTCCGGCGAACCGTCCTAACATCGAGATCCCTCCACTGACCGCCATTTTACCCAAAGGGCAGATTGCGCGCAAATAAGCGGCCTCGGTGGAACCTCGCGGACCGGATGGCAGCAGTTGCGGCAAGCCGCGCCCGGGATCTGCTGGAATGTTCTGCTTCGGTAGCGCTTGGGAGGGTGCCAAGGTCCGGAAAAATATCGTGTTTGGATGCCGCTGGTGCTCGGATGCTTCAGCGCGCCGGTATCGGCGCCGTGAAATGCCCCCGGTGAATTGCGAAACCGAAAGGCAATCAGTGCATCGCAATCACATTTTTTTGTATGCGGCAATGCATAAGGATTTCCACGTAGTTGGTGGGAATGGGCGAGGCAAGCTTAAAAATTAAGACAAACCTTTCCTATCGGCGGAAGGAAATCTCAGAGATCCGGGGCGTAATGTCGAAAGGCAATTTACGGGGGAGACTGGCCATGGCCGGATATCTTTCCCGTGTTTTGCTTTGCCTCAAGTACCCGTGTCTGCGGCGGAGCCCTATGGTTCCGCCGCAGGTCCGGGGGGACTTTTACGTACTCAGATGTCCAGCTCGAGAAACCGGCTGGCGTCTGAGTGCGATTTTTCAGCAGTATCCAGTACCATTTGCAATCTGGCGCCATGATCGAACCCCGGCTCCGCCGCCTTGCCGGTGCGGATCGCGGTGACGAAACGCTCGTAAACCGTCGGTACAGGCAATGCCGCAATGTCTCGCCAGACCGCGCGTTCCAGATCCGGCCCATCGCAGATCCGCAAGCTTTCGATCCTGTTTTCAAACCGGACTTCCAGCCCCCCCTTGTCGCCGTACAGGCGCAGACGGAGATCGTTCAGGTGACCGGAGGCAAACCGGGTCGCGCTGACCGTGCCGAGCGCGCCGTTTTCAAGCTCGGCCTGGAGCGTGAAGCTGTCGTTGGCGTCAAGGACATAGTCGCCGATCCGCCCGCCGTCAGCCTTGTCGAATGTCTTCATGCGGCAGGAAAGCCCCGCAACCGGGCTGCCGGCGGCATGGACGACAAAATCCAGAATGTGAACGCCGACGTCCCCGAGAACGCCCTTTGAGCCGTGCTCCGTCGACAGGCGCCAGAGCCACTGGCTTTCCGTGTGCCAGTCCCCCCAGGCCGGCTGCGTAAGCCAGCTTTGAAGGTAGGAGGCCTCGAAATGGCGAAGCGCGCCGAGAGCTCCTTCCGCCACCAGTCCGGCCGCCTGCTGCAACACGGCGACATTGCGGTAACTCAGGTTGACCATGCCGATGAGCCCCTTGGTCCGGGCAAGATCGGCCATTTCGCGCGCGTCGGAAGCATTGGTCGCGAGCGGCTTTTCGCACAGGACGTGTTTTCCCGCCCGCAACAGGGGCAGAGTGGTGGGGTGATGCACGGCGTCCGGAGTGACATTCGAAACGGCATCGAATGCGCCCCATGCAATCGCGTCCTCAAGCGTTTCAAAGCGATGCGGGATTGCGAGTTCCGCACAAAACGCATCGAGAATTTCGGTGCGCCGGTCGACGCCCGCGACGACCTCGACACCGGGAATCTTCTGAAAGGCGGCCACATGCGTGCGGGCCATGTTTCCGGTGCCAAGGATCAGGATCCGGACAGGGGAGTGGGCTGAAGTCATGAAAACGCTCCATCGGGCAGGAACCGCTCCGTCCGTGCGCCCGGCACCTTTGGACGGCCCGGACAGTGTCAGCGGAAACCTTCTTCTCCGGCCTTGTGAAGCTTGGGGCCGCGTTCCTCGATTTTTTCCGGGGCCCGGTCCACAGGCACATTGGGTGCCGCCGTGGGCTCGGCGATGCGCGCCATCGGATTGAAGGCCCATTTGACGCCGTTTTTCAGCACGGTCCGTACATTCGGATCGTGATAGGTGGGATAGGTCTCGTGTCCCGGGCGAAAATAGAAGATGTTGCCGGCACCGCGCTTGTAGGTGAGGCCGGAGCGGAACACCTCGCCGCCCTGGAACCAGCTGATGAAGACGGTCTCGAGCGGTTCCGGCACGCCGAAGGGTTCGCCGTACATCTCCTCCATCTCCAGTTCGAAACTGTCCGGCAGCCCTCTCGTGATCGGATGGTTGCGGCTGGTGATCCAAAGGCGCTCGCGCTCGCCTGCCTCGCGCCAGGTGAGATTGCAGGGCCCGCCCATCAGCCGCAGGAAAGGCTTGGCGAAATGGGCCGAATGAAGAAAGATCATGCCCATGCCGGACCACACCGCCTCACAGACGCGGTTGACGACCTCATCGGCCACGTCGCCGTGAGCGGCATGACCCCACCACAGCAGCACGTCCGTTTCCGCCAGCCTCTCTTCCGAGAGGCCGTGGTCCGGTTCCTGCAGCGTTGCGGTGGTGGCACTGATGTCCGGGTCGGCATTCAGCGCCGAGGCAATGCAATTGTGCATGCCGTCCGGATAGAGACGTGCGACGACTTCGTTGTGCTGTTCGTGGACGTTCTCGCCCCAGACCACGGTTCTGATCGCCATAGCGGCTCCTTCCGGTTCGCAATTTGTGTGAGGGTGTCGCGGGGACAGGGTTTTCAAAGCGCTTTGGATAGCGCTATCACTGGTTTTCGCGGCTGTCAATTCCGGGCTGGAGACAACTTGCCGATACCAGCCGGGTTGTCGCATGGCGGATCGTGCGGCGGTCAGCCGCATCGTCTTCAAGCCGGAAATCGGTAACATACCATATAGTATGGTATAGACGGGGGTTTCGATGAATATCTTTCTCTTGATAGCGGCAGGGCTGTCGGCAGGCGTTTGCCTCATTCACACATTTCTCGGGGGGCGCGAGATTGCCGTTCCGCTTCTGCAGGCGGCCGATCTCGCGCCGGTGCCGAAATATGTGTCTTATTTCTGCTGGCACATCGTCACGATAGCGCTGGCGGCCATCGCCGCGATGTTCGCCTTTGCCGCGATGCGGCCGGACAGCCTTGAACTTGCCTGGGCGGCAACCGGATTGACCGGAGCCATCTGCCTGCTCGGCCTTGCGGTACCGCCGATGAAGAAGCAAACATATGCGCACATGCCTCAGGGCTGGCTGTTTCTGCCGATCACAGTGCTCGGCGCCATCGGGGTCTCATGAAGCAACGCAAACGTTTCGGAAAAACCGACTGGTTGTCTCTTGGTTTGGGGCAGCTGGCCAGGGAAGGTAGCGCCGGTCTGACGGTTGAGGCGCTTTGCGAGGCGGCCGACCGCACGCGCGGTTCGTTCTACCACCACTTCAGCGATCACGGTGCTTTCATCGAGGCGCTCATGGAGGCCTGGAAACAGCGGAACACCCATGACGTTGCGGAGGAGACCCTGCTGCAGGCGCCGAACGACCGGGCCCGGAAACTGTCCGATCTGGCAAGTGGTCTGGATCAGGATCTGGAACGGGCGGTGCGCCAGTTCGCACAAGGCAATGCGACGGCCCTCAGGGCGGTTCGGGAGGTCGACGAACTCAGAACAGGGTTCCTGGCGAAGCTCTATGAAGGCTCTGGGCTCGAACCCGGCTTTGCGCTTGAGATTGCCAGGATCGAATATGCAGCCTTCGTCGGTGTTCAGGTCGTCTGGCCCGATATGCCGGAAGCGGAACGGCAGGCGCTCGAGCGGCGCTTTGCCGGACTGGTGAAGTCGGCCGTCAGGTTGCCCTCGCGGCCGGACTGACATCCGGTCCGGTCGCGAGGAAACTTTTCCTTTCTAGTAGCCCGCCGTCAGAGCTCCGATCCGGCGCGGGTCGGAGGCGCCCGCCAGCAGGCCGCCAACCTTCATGATCGACTGGGTCGAGCCCATGGCGTTCTTGACCTCCACCTTGTGGCCGCGGCTTTCAAGGATCCGGATCGTATCGGGAGACAGGCCTTCCTCGATGCGGATTTCGTCCGGCAACCACTGATTATGGACGCGCGGGGCGGCGGTGGCCTCGGCAATGTTCATCTGGTGGTCCACCACATTCATGATGATCTGCAAGGTGGTGGTGATGATCCGGCTGCCGCCGGGCGAACCGGTCGCCAGGAAGAGTTCGCCGTCCTTGAAGACCAGCGTCGGGCTCATGGAGGAGAGCGGGCGCTTGTTGCCGGCCACCGCGTTGGCCGTGCCGCCGATCAGGCCATAGGCGTTGGGCACGCCCGGCTTGGCGGAAAAGTCGTCCAGTTCGTTGTTGAGCAGGACACCGGTGCCGTCCGCCGTCATGCCGACGCCGAAGGAGAAGTTCAGCGTGTAGGTGTTGGACACCGCATTGCCGTCCTTGTCGACGACGGAAAAATGCGTTGTCTGGTTGCTCTCGTAAGGGAACGGGTCGCCGGGCTTGACGTCAACGGACGGGGTTGCCGCATCCATCCGGATGGTCTTCACCAGCTCGGCCGCATAGTCCGGCGAGGTCAGGCCCTTGACCGGCACGCTGACGAAGTCCGGATCGCCGAGATACTTGGACCGGTCGGCATAGGCGCGGCGCATGGATTCGGCCATCACGTGGATGGTGTCGGCCGAGTTCGGGCCGAACTCTGCAACCGGAAAACTCTCCAGCATGTTGAGAATTTCCACGATGTGGACGCCGCCGGAAGAGGGCGGCGGCATCGAGGCGATCCGGTAGCCGCGATAATTGCCGGTGACCGGCTCGCGCCAGATCGCTTCATAGCCGGCGAGGTCTTCCACAGTCATTCCGCCGCCGTTCGCCTGGACCTTGGCGGCGATCTTTTCTGCGATTTCGCCCTTGTAGAAACCTTCGGCGCCCTTGTTGGCGATCAGTTGCAGCGTCTTGGCAAGGTCCGGCTGTTTGAGGATCTCGCCGGGAGCGTAAAGCGCCGCATTTTCCTTGTAGAAAATCGCAGCGCTTGCCGGGTCCTGCGTCAGCCGTTTGGCGGCGGAAGCGAGCGCCGCCGACAGGCCGGGCGTCACGGTGATCCCGTCTTCGGCAAGCCTGATCGCCGGCGCAACCAGGTCCGCCCAGGCCAGGTTGCCGCTGCCGTACTGTTTGTGAGCCGCGGCGAAACCGGCGACCGTTCCGGGCACTCCGACGGCAAGGCCCGAATAGCGGGACTTCTGCTTGTCCGGTTCGCCGTCATCGCCCAGGAACATGTCCTTGAAGGCAGCGGCGGGCGCTTTTTCCCGGTAGTCCAGCGCTTTGGTCTCGCCGCTTCCTGCCATATGCACGAGCATGAAGCCGCCACCGCCGAGATTGCCCGCCCGTGGCAGGGTCACGGCCAGCGCGAAGCCGGTCGCGATGGCCGCATCCACTGCATTGCCACCCTTCTTCAGGATCTCAAGACCGACACCGGTCGCAACCGCTTCCTGGCTGGCGACCATACCGTTCTGCGCCGTCACCGGCTGGAAGCGGTCCTTGAGGGAATAGATCGGCGCCTCGTCGGCATAAAGCGGCCGGCCGGGGGCAACAACAAGCGCAACTGCAATCGAGACTGCGCAGATCATCGATTTCACGGTAGGTTTCATCTTCGTCTCCGGCGATTGGTTCGCCGGAGAGTGTGCAAGAGGCAGGCGCGAGAGGCAATTCAAATTCCCCCGAAAGTTGAGCCTCTTGCGCGATTGATTCACCGCAAGGCCAATTCTCCTGTTAGGCTGCAATCTGGCGAATGTTTTTGCACTTTGAAGATTTTCGTTTCTCCAAGGAGGTCCCATGACTGGCAATGCTCTCCGTTCAAGCCGGCGCCCTTACCGGGGCCTTCCGTATTCTGTATGCGCGATCGCTGCCGGATGTCTGGGACTGCTTGTGCAATCGCAGGCCGTGCAGGCCGCCGATGCGGCTGCCGGAAAGGATCTTGCCCTGCAATGGTGTTCCTCCTGTCATCTGGTGTCAGAGGATCAGGCCACGGCGTCGAGCGTTTCCCTGCCGAGTTTCTACGACATTGCAAAGGACCCGGGATGGACGGAAGAGAAGCTGGCAACCTTTCTGGCCGACCCTCACCCCATCATGCCGAGCATGAACCTGGGCAACATCGAGATTGCCAACCTGGCGGCCTATATCGGCTCGCTCGCTCCCTGATTTCTCCGCGGATCAGATCCTGAACTCGGCCCGCATGCCGGCGTGGTAGGAGCCGGCATAGTCGCCGCCGTGGGCATCATAGACCTCGTCCGGCAGGCCGTAGTTGAACACCTTGAAATCGACGGCCTTGCTGTGCATGGAAGCGCTGGCCAGGATATGGTCCAGCGCCTGTCCCTTGCCCCTGTGAATGACGGTCTGGCGCCGTTCGGGCGGCAGCGACGCGTCGAGCTGGAAAAGGCGCCGGTTGGCGAAATCGGGCGAGCCTGTGTCTTCGGGATCGGCGCGCAGCAGCCGCAGCGTTCCGGTTTCCCCCGTCGCGTTGAAATCACCGGCCATAACGATCTGCGCCTCTTCGTCGGCGTCGAAAAGCGCTTCCGCCGCCAGACGCAGTTCCAGGGCCTGGGCGGTCTGTTTCAGCACGGACAGCTGATAGCCTTCGGCCCAGGTCGAAATGTTTTTCCAGCTGCGGTCTGGGAGCTTTCCTCCCGGGATCATGGCGGCGACCGGCGCACGCAAATGAACGCCGAAGAGATGCAAGGGACGGTCCGTGCCGATATCGATTTCCGTCTTGAGCACGGGCCGGTCGAAGAGAACTGCCTGGGGCCCGGACCAGACCGGCTCCGCCGTCTTTGATTGCCACAGGGGCACATGCGCGTGGGACTGATAAAGACTTTCCGCCCGTTTGATCGGGTAACGCGACAGGATCACAAGATTGTGCCGGTCACCGGGCCCCTTGCCGGACGGGCGGTCGCTGGTTGCCCTGTGAAACGTCTTGTAGGGCGTATCGTCCAGAAGCAGCTCGAGCGCCTGAAACTCCCGCTTCGGCGCGCGCCTGCGTTTCTGCGCGTTGACCTCCTGCAGGCACAAGATGTCCGCGTCCAGTTCCAGTATCCTTGGCCGCAGCGCCTCGATGCGCGGCTTCAAGGCGTCCGGATCATGCCGGTCCGCGCCGAAGGATTCCATGTTGAAAGTGGCAAGCTTCATTCCCGGGCGCCCATTCGTACGGAAGTTGGACGGGCACAATAGCGGCGCGCGCGGTCAAGTGGTAGAGAGCTGCCCAGAGCGTATCCGGATTTCGGGAGATTTTCATGGCGGACGATCCTTGTCCCTGCGGCAGCGGTGCAGCCTTCGAGGCCTGCTGCGGACCTTTCCTTCAGGGCCGGGCGCGGCCGAAGACGGCTGAGGCCCTGATGCGGTCACGCTATTCGGCTTACGTCCGCCAGAATATCGCCTATCTCAAGGCAACGCTCTGGCCGAAATTTCAGGACGGCTTCGATGCCGATGGCACGGCCCGGTGGGCGGCTGAGAACCACTGGACCGGACTAAGCGTTCTTGAGACGGACAAAGGCGGCGAGAACGACCGCGACGGCACAGTTCTGTTCGAGGCGAGATATCTGTCCGGGGCGAAGCTGAACGTCCACCTCGAGCGCAGCCGGTTCCGCAAGAAAGCCGGGTGCTGGTATTACGTGGAGGCACTCTGAAGCGACGGCTGAAACGACCACATTTGCGGGAAGACGGGCCGGAAGACGGGAAAGAGTGTCCGGTCCCTGTAAATGGCGGCGGGAACAGGGACCGGACCAATCTGCGGACCGAAGGGGAGGCAGCCCTCAACATCCGCAATCTCTTCAGGGGTGCCGGCAAGGAGCGTGTGCCGCCCGTACCGGCGGAACGCATCAGGTGCAAAGCTGATTTGTTCCTGTTATGTTCTCATTCTTCACGGAGATGCCGATCCAAGTCAAGTGTGTTTTCCGGGAAAATGGAAAAATGTGCCGCTGCGGGGCTGTCGGGAGTAATGACAGCCTCCGGCCTCGCCTTCCCGGACCTGGCGAAGCGAAGAACCGGGATCTTGGGACCAAGAGCAGTAAACCCTGGAAAGGAGCCAGGAGTTTGTGGCCATCAAGCCCCGGCTCGCGCTCCGCTAGGGCGGAACGGAACCGGGACACAACGCCTTTGTCAGCAGTCGGCGGTGCGGGCACCCTTGCTGTTTCCCGTTTGCCCATGTCTTGTGAAAACCTGCCGCAGTGACGCGAATATGAACGCGAAAATTCCCAGCTGTCGTGGCGCCGTTTTATTGGTGCAGACGAAATATTAAGCGTGTCATGACACAAATACGGAAGAATGGTCACCGAGGGCGCAGCCTCGTACCCGTGCAGGTCATGGTATTGGAATGGTGAAAACTCGACAAAACGGGCGCGCGGCGCGGCCTTGCCGCGCGGTAACGCACGTGGGTCATGAATGCCGAACCCTGCCTGCCGCGCCGCAAGGGGCAAGAAAATGAACCGCCTTCCGCGCAACTCAGCTCCCCGGGGAGGAGCTGTTCGCCGAAATCCAGTTCATCCTCATTCTTAAGCTCGTGATCAAGGGTTTCCTAATTGCGTTTCACCGCCAGTGCCTGGACAAAGCGAATTAACGGCTCGGCCCTGCCCCGTATCCTGGGGAAAGGGGCCCGTGACGTTGCCGCGGTCCTGCGCGCTGACCAGACGGAAGGCAGTGCCGCGGGGCGCATGGCGGTGTTCACCTTCGTGGTGCGGGTCGCGGGCGCTGCCCTTGCCTATCTGTCGCAAATCGTGCTGGCCCGGCTAATGGGGGCTCATGATTACGGCATCTATTCCGTTGCCTGGACGCTGGTGATCGTCTTCGGCGTCATGGCATGTGGCGGGTTTTCAAGTTCTGCCAACCGGTTCATTCCGCAGTATCTGCAAAAGGGCGACCTGAACGGGTTGCGGGGTTTCCTGCGGACAAGCCGGCAAACGGCCTTCCTGATCGGCACACTGGCCGCCGCCGCCGGAATGGGCGGCGTCTACCTGCTGCGGCCGGTCATCGAGCCCTTCTATGTCCTGCCTGTCTCGGTGGTTCTGCTGGCCCTGCCGTTTTTCGCCGTCGGCCTGGTTCAGGATGGCATAGCGCGCAGCTATGACTGGCCGTCGCTTGCCATGCTGCCGACCTATGTCTGGCGACCGCTGGCGATCCTTTTCCTTCTGGTCGTGGTCGCCGTCAGTGGCTTGCGGACGGATGCGCTGACGACCGTTCTTGTCGCCGTTTCGGCCACCCTGCTGGTCGCGCTCTACCAGTATCTTCACCTGCGGCGGAAACTGGCGCCGCGCATTCCGGCTGGTCCGCGCAGAACCGAGTTGACATTCTGGCTGGCAATCTCCTTGCCGATGCTGCTCGTGGACGGCTTCCTGCAGCTGATCACCAGTGCCGACGTCATCATGGTCAGTTTCTTCCGCGATCCCGGAGAGGTTGCCGTTTATTTTGCCGCGTCCAAGACGCTGGCGCTCGTCCACTTCGTCTATTTCGCCGTGCGGGCGGCTTCCGCGCACCGGTTTTCCAACTTCGCCCATAACGGCGACCGGAAGGGACTGGCGGACTATGTGCATCAGGCAACGCTTTGGACCTTCTGGCCGTCTGTCGCGGCCGGAGCCGTGCTTTTGCTCGCGGCTCCACTGCTGCTCCGTCTCTTCGGCAGCGATTTCACCAGCGGATATGAGCTGATCGCCATTCTGATGATCGGTGTCCTGGCGCGCGCATCGGTCGGACCGGCGGATGCCCTGCTGACCATGACCGGCAACCAGACCTCCTGCGCCGGGATCTACGCCGCCACCTTCCTGCTCAATGTTCTTTTCAATCTGGCGCTCATTCCGCAGTTCGGCCTTGCGGGAGCCGCCATTGCCACAAGCTGCGCAATTCTTTTTGAAGCGACTTGTCTTGCCGTGACCGTCAGGCGCAAGCTGAATATAACAACGTTTGTTCTGCCATTGATGTTTTTACGTAAGGGGCGGCCGGTTGATCAGTGATCCAAAGGCGCTGTCAGATCTGGAATTCCTCCTTTCCGATCCGCTGAGCGATCGGTGTCCGGTTGAGCGTTGGCAGGCGCTCAGTGGTGCCGCAGCCGACCCGAACCCGTTCTTCGGTCCGGCCTTCCTGAAGCCCTATCTTCAACACATGGCGCCGCAAGGCATTCGCCTGGCCGTCGTGCGGAACCGCGCATCCGGAGACTGGTTGCTGGCCGCGCCCGTCGGTATGCGGCGCTTCGGTCTCGTCCTGCCGGTGAAAACCGTCTGGGCAACCCATTACGCGCCGCTCGGAACGCCCCTGGTTCATCCGGTCGCCGGACCCGTTGAGATCACCTGCTTTGTCGAGGGGGTGGCCCGATCCGGCGGATTGCTTGCCATCCCCTACCTGCCGTCTGGATCACGCGCTGCCCGGCTGCTTGCAGAGGCATTGCCGGAACGGATCCATCTCGTGTCCCGCGCACGGCGGGCCGCCCATGACGGCGGCGCTGCCGGCAAGGCGCAGCTGGAAGCGGCGTGCAGCGGCAAGCGGGGGAAGGAATGGCGCCGCCTGTTTCGCCGACTGGGTGACCACGGCCCGGTGCGGTTTGAAAGCCTTTCAGGTGCGGATGCCGTTGCCGCATTCGAGGAGTTCCTGGCCGTGGAGGCTTCCGGCTGGAAAGGCCGGGCCGGGACGGCGCTGGCCAGCCGCCCGGACACGGTGGCCTTCGCAAGAGCTGCCGTCGCAAATCTGGCCGGGGAAAGGGAGATACGGATAGACCTGCTTCGGGCAGGTGAAAAGCTCGTTGCCGCGCTGGTGTCCTTCGTGGAAGGCGGCTGGTCCTATTCCTGGAAAATCGCCTACGACGAGGACTTCGCGCGCTATTCGCCGGGCGTTCAGATCGCGCTGCAGGCCTTTCGGGAAAACCTTGCGCTGACGGGTTTCAAAGGCGCCGACTCGCTGGCTGTTCCGGGGCACTCGATGATCGAGCCCCTGTGGCCGGGGCGGCTGGAAACGGCAACCATGCTGATCGCTTCGGGAGCCGTGGGCGACGCAAAGCGGAGGCTGGCCATGGTGGATCTAGCCGCCGAACAGACCCTGCGCCAGATGGCCCGGAGCGTAAAGCGGAAGCTCAGGAAGTAAGGCTATCTGCCATTTCCTCGCGCGCCAGATCGCGGAGCTTGCGGCGGATCACCTTGCCGGTCGTCGTCATGGGCAGGGCGTCGACAAAGGCGATTTCCCGCGGGTATTCATGGGCGGACAGGCGCTCGCGGACAAAGCTTCGGATACTGTCTTCCAACGCCGTGTCCGCTTGTGCATCTTCTTTCAGAACGACATAGGCCTTGACGATTTCGGTGCGCAGCGCGTCCGGCTTGCCGACGGCGGCCGCCAGTGCGACGGCCGGATGCTTGATCAGGCAATCCTCGATTTCCCCCGGTCCGATCCGGTAGCTGGCCGAGGTGATGATGTCGTCGTCCCGGCCGATGAAATGCACATAGCCGTCTTCATCCATCACGCCCTGGTCGCCGGTGATCATCCAGTCGCCGATGAATTTTTCTTCCGTTGCTTCCGGCTTGTTCCAGTACTTCAGGAACATCACCGGATCCGGCCGCCTGATGGCGATCTGGCCGAGCGTTTCGGTGGGCAGAGCATTGCCGTCGTCATCTATGATGGCGACCTCATGTCCGGGCGTTGCCTTGCCGATGGCCCCGGACCGGCTGACGCCGATGGCAGCGGCGGAGCCTAGCACGGCGTTGCATTCCGTCTGGCCGTAGAACTCGTTGACCGGAAAGCCGAATTCGGACGCAAACCAGTCGTAGGTTTCCCGGCCGAGGGATTCTCCGGCAGACCCGACGCTGCGCCAGTTCAGCCTGAATCGCTTCGCCGGGCTTTCCACGGCACGCAACATCTTCAGCGCGGTCGGCGGGATGAAGGCGTTGCGGATGCCCTGCATTTCCAGAAGGCGGAAGGCGAATTCGGGATCGAACTTCCTCGAAGCGTAGGAAACGACGGGAACGCCGAGCGACAACGCCGGGAAAAGCGCGTTGAGCAACCCGCCCGCCCAGGCCCAGTCGGCGGGCGTCCACAAAAGGTCGCCGTCCTGTCCCAGGAAATTCTGCGACAATTCGATCCCCGGCAGATGGCCGAGCAACACCCGGTGGCCGTGCAGGACGCCCTTCGGCTGGCCGGTCGTGCCGGAAGTGTAGATCATCAGGGCCGGATCGTCCGGCGAGGTCGCGAGCGTTTCGAACCTGTCGGAGGCGCGGGAGAGCAGACCCTCGAACGACTCGGCGCCGTCACCTGGGCCATCCACTGAAAGGACCAGATCCAAGCCCGGCAGGGTGTCGCGGATTTCGGCAAGCTTGGCGAGCCCGGCAGTGTCGGTCACCAGAACCCTGGCCCCGGAATCGGCAAGGCGGTAGCGCAGGGCGTCGAGACCGAAAAGCGCGGCCAGGGGAACGGCGACCGCTCCGGTCTTGTAGGCACCGAGATGGGCAACGGCAGTCTGGGGGATCTGGGGCAGCAGCAGGGCTACCCTGTCTCCCGGCCTGACGCCCTTGGCGGTCAGTACGTTGGCGAACCTGTTGGCCGCCCGGTTGAGAGCCCCGTGGCTCCAGTCTTCCTGTGATCCGTCAGCCGCTACTTGGCGAATGGCAAGACGTTCCGGCGCGCTCGCCGCCCAGCCGTCGCTGACGGCGGATGCCATGTTGTAGACCTCCGGCAGGGACCAGCGGAAATTGGCAGTCAGGGTTTCATAGTCGCTGGCGGGCTGCAGCATGCTTGGGCGTCCGATGCTTCAAAATTTGGCAGCGGAGTGTAGGGCGGCGCTTGCTGCAGTGCAATAGACTGGAGAGACGAGTATTGGCACCGTGCAAGTAACCGACCTTTCTTTACTTGTACCGCTTTCGAGAGGCCGCGGATCGATGTGGTGTCGGGAGCGCTCGAAATCGCGGCTTTCAGGGCGGCGCGGGCAAACGGCTCGGCGCCTTCCAGGCATGTGGAGCCGGAAGCTTCCGGGGTGGCAAGTCTTTCCCGGTTAAATGCTATCTAGACATGGCACATTCGCCGGAAATTGGACGCTTCCTTAACTTCTGTCCTGCAATATCGGATCCAATTACCAAATAGTCCGGCTGGGGACCTGTAGATCCATGAAGAAGTTTGGGCAGTCCGTTCTGGCTCGCTTTGGCGGGCTTTCCGTGAAGCTGAGAATTCTGTCGCTGAGCCTTTTGACCGCCGTCGGCCTGCTGTCGATCGGCGGTGTGTTCGGTTGGAGCCAGAAGGAAGTGGCAGGCGCGTTCGACCGGCTCGACCAGAGCGCAGGCCTTGCCCGCAGCGTGGCGGATCTTTCCGATATCGCCAACGGCATGCGCAACATCGAGAAGGGCTATGTCGCCCGTCCCAAGGCAAAGGATCACGAACTGTTCGAGGCCAAGCTGGTCGAGGCTCACGCGGTTCTGGACGAAATCTCCGCCAAGCCGGTGGCCGAGGCCTTCAGCGCGGAGATTGCCGAGGTGCGCGACACGCTCGACAAGGCGTCCACGGCCTTTGCCACGCTGAATACGGTACAGGAAACCATCGGTTTCGATTCGGAGACCGGCGTTCTGGCAACGCTCAGCGGCAATGCCGACAGCGTCCTGAAACGTCTTGAGAAGGAAGCAAGGTTCGGGGGCGGTCCTGACTTCAAGAAGCTGGTGCCGGTCATGATGGCGGTTCAGCTGTCGGAAAAGAAGTTCATCCTTGACCGCAACGACGTTGCGCTCGGCAATTTCGAGGTTGCCTTCGGCAGGTACGAGCGCCGGATGAAGAAGGCAAAACTGCCCGAGGAACTCAAGGACGAGATGACCGCGAAGATGGGCGTCTATCGCGAGGCCTTCGATACCTACACGGCCGCGGTCGCGGAAAAGGACAAGTCGATCGAACTGCTGGAGAACCTGTTTGATCTGGTGCCGCCGCGTCTGGCCGCGCTCAGCGACGCCGCGCGGGAAACGGAACTCGCCGCCCAGAAGAGCCTTGCGCGGGTGCGCGCGTTCTCGACCCTGGCGGTCATCAGTGTCATTGCCGCCTTCCTGGTGTCAGGCGTCCTGGCGGGCCACTTCATCGGACGCTCCATTGCGGTGCCGCTGTCCCGTCTGCAGAACGCAATGGAAGACCTGGCGTCTGGCCAGGTGGACGTCGACTTGCCGGAAGCCAAGGGCAGCGTCGAAATCGCCGCGATGGCACGCACCGTGTCCGTTTTCCAGGAAAACGCGGTCGAACGCCAGCGGCTCACGGAAGCTTCCGAACAGGAGAACGCACAGCGCGATGCGCGGGTCGCCCGCCTGGAGGCGCTCATCGCAAATTTCGAAGGTACAGTTGGTCAGGCCCTGGAAAGCCTGGACAACTCGACCGCCGATCTGACGCAGACCTCGGTGGCCGTCGAGGCGGCGGCGGACGATGTCGCGCAGCAGGCGGATCGTGCGAACCAGGCTGTCCGGGTTGCCGCCGAAAACGTCAATTCCGCGGCCTCTGCCAGCGAGGAACTCGCTGCGTCCATCAACGAGATTTCAAACCAGGCTTCGAGTTCGACCGAAGTTGCCAAGAAAGCGGTCGCGAGTGCCGAAGGCACGTCCCAGACCATGGAGCAGCTGTCGCGCGCGGCCGACCGGATCGGTGAAGTCATGGGTCTGATCCGCGACATTGCCAACCAGACCAACCTCCTGGCGCTGAATGCGACCATCGAGGCTGCGCGGGCAGGCGAAGCCGGCAAGGGCTTCGCGGTCGTCGCCTCCGAAGTGAAACAACTGGCGGAGCAGACGTCGCGGGCAACCGAAGACATTGCCAGCCAGGTCGAGGCGATCCAGATGTCCTCCAATCATGCTCTCGATGCGATCGGGCAGGTCACCGACATCATCTCCGAAATGGAGGGGCTGGCCTCGGCCGTGGCGTCCGCGGTGGTTCAGCAGGATGCGGCGGTCCAGTCGATCGCGAAAAACGTGGTCGATGCCTCCACACGGTCGCATGAGGGCGCCGAATGCATGACAGCCGTCGGTTCGGCAACCGAACATGCCCGGGCGACAGGCAGCGAGGTCGAGCAACTGGCGGGGTCACTTTCCGAACAGGCCGCGCTTATCCGCAGCGAAATCTCCAGTTTCCTGGAAGGCGTGCGCGCCGCCTGAGGAGATACATCCAGGTTCAAGGTTGCAGTCAGGCTCCCGAAGGTGCCTGGCTGTTTTGTTTTGCGTGTGTGGCCGGGATTACGAATGGGGGGGAGCGGCCATTGCGGGCAGCTGGCGGACCATGCCCTGTGAAACGCTACTTCCGTGCCAGCGGATGGGTGCTTTCGACAAGCTCGCGCAGCCGCTCGTCCAGGACGTGGGTGTAGATCTGCGTCGTGGAAATGTCTGCGTGGCCAAGGAGTTGCTGAACCACACGCAGGTCGGCACCGTTCTGCAGAAGATGCGACGCGAAGGCGTGGCGCAGGACGTGGGGGGAGACTTTTGCCGCGGCGAGCCCGGCCCGGACCGCAAGGTCCTTCAGGTCGCGCGCAAAGTGCTGACGGCTCAGGTGACCGCTTTCGCCGTGGGAAGGAAACAGCCAGGGGCTGTTCTCGTGGGCGCCTTCCGCCGCACGCAGTCCGACGTAGTCTTTCATTGCCGCCTGGGCGGCGTGCGACAGCGGCACCAGACGTTCCTTGCCGCCCTTGCCCTTTATCTCGATCAGCCTGGCATCGCGCAGGGCCGCCGTCACCGGCAGGGCAACCAGCTCGGAAACGCGCAGGCCCGTGGCATAGAGAACCTCGATCAACGTGTACATGCGCTGGACACGCAAGCGCGCGGCGGCGGACTTCTGCGGCCGTTCCGTTTCCGCTTTCGCCGTCTCGATCAGCCTGTCGACCTCATCGACCGACAGGACCTTGGGCAGAGGGCTCCGCTTCTTCGGCGCCGACAAGGTTCGCGTCGGATCGTCTTCACGGCTGCCTTCCGAATAAAGAAACTTGTAGAACTGCTTCAGGGCGGACAGGCGCCGCGCCTGGGAAGTTTCGGCAAAGCCGCGCCGGGTCAGGTCGCTCAAATAGGCGGAAATATCTTCCGGCTGCGCGGCCGCCAGTGTCTTGCGTCCCAGAAACCCGGAGAAGTCTTCAAGGTCGCGCCTGTAGCCGGCCAGCGTGTTTTCCGCAGCTCCCCGCTCGGCGGCGAGCATCTCCAGGAAAGTCTCGAGGTCGAAGCCTGTTGCCATCAGCGGCCAAAGCCGTCCTTCTTGACGCGTACCGTGATTTCCCGTTCACGCGGATTGACGAAATTCGCCTGGGAATAGATCGCGCCGTATCCGAGAGCGCCCAGCAAAAGCAGCACCAGCAGCAGGCGGGTCAGGGTCGGCACGTCGGGTCTCCGTAGGTCAGCCTGTTTTCGGGCGTTCCATTTGAAAGTGGCGAGTCGGATCGCTTCGGAAGCGGAGTTCCGGGAGCGAATCGGTTGCAGGATTGTTTCAGCAACAGCCGGGTTTAGGCAAGGCAAAGCAAGTCGTTCGGTCTTCGAGTTCTCCCGTGTCTTTTTTTGCGAATATGCTAAAACGCGGCCATGACGAATAACGACAAGATGCGGCGCTCCGAAGGGAGCGCCACGGGGAAACACGCAAAATCCGTTGATCTCGCCCGTCTGGTCGAGGCTCTTGGGCACCGGTCCATCGTGTTGGTCGGGATCATGGGCTGCGGGAAGTCGACGGTCGGCAAACGGCTGGCACAGCGGCTGGGTCTTGACTTTGTCGATGCGGATTCCGAAATCGAGCGTGCCGCCAACATGAGCGTTGCGGAGATCTTTTCCGAGCACGGCGAGCCCTACTTCCGAAGCGGCGAGGAACGGGTGATTGCCCGCCTGCTGCGGGAAGGGCCGCAGGTTCTGGCCACCGGGGGCGGCGCCTTCATGAGCGAGGCCACCCGGAACGAGATCGCAGAGCACGGGCTGTCCGTGTGGCTCAAGGTGGATTTCGAGACGGTCATGGCGCGTGTCCGCCGCCGGGCGACGCGTCCCCTGCTGCAGAACCCGGATCCGGAAGGCACGATGCGCAAGCTGATGGCCACGCGCGAGCCGGTTTATGCCAAGGCGGCCCTGACGGTGACGTCGAAGGACGTTCCCCACGAAGCGGTGGTGGACCAGATCGTCGTTACACTGGCCGAACATCTGTTTAACAGCGAGGCGGGTGACGCTTCGCAAAGTGCAACATCCTGAGAGTTCAAGAAACGTAGCAGCATGTCAGACACGGTAATGGCGAGAGCCCTTTTGGGGCGGGACGAGCAGACTGTCCGGGTGGATCTGGGCGCACGCAGCTACGACATCAGGATCGGGCGCGGGCTTCTGGAAACGGCTGGCGCGGAAATCGCAGCGGTCCTGCCGGGCGCGCGGCTCGCGGTGATTGCCGACGAGACCGTTGCCGGACTGCATCTCGATGCATTTGCGGAGAGCCTGAAGGCTGCCGGTCTCGATCACACCGCGATTACGGTCCCGGCCGGCGAAAGCACAAAGTGCTTTTCCCAGTTCGAACGGCTGTGCGATGAAGTTCTGGCCGCGCGCCTGGAACGCGGCGATGCGATTGTCGCGCTCGGCGGAGGGGTGGTCGGAGACCTGACCGGTTTCGTCGCTTCCGCTGTCCGTCGCGGCATGGCCTTCATCCAGGTGCCGACCACTCTTCTGGCCCAGGTGGACAGTTCCGTCGGTGGCAAGACCGGCATCAACTCCCGGCACGGCAAGAACCTGATCGGCGCGTTCCACCAGCCGGCGCTTGTCCTGGCAGATACCGCCGTGCTCGACACGCTGCCGGTTCGGGATTTCCGGGCCGGTTATGCGGAGGTTGCCAAATACGGGCTTCTGGGCGATGCCGATTTCTTCACCTGGCTGGAAGACAACTGGCAGGCGGTTTTTGCCGGCGGTTCCGAAAGGGACGAGGCGGTGGCCCGCTCCTGCCGGGCCAAGGCGGAAGTGGTCGCCGCAGACGAATTGGAATCCGGCCGCCGGGCGTTGCTCAATCTCGGCCACACGTTCGGCCATGCTCTGGAATCCGCCGTCTCCTATGAAACAGAACGGCTGGTGCATGGGGAAGGCGTTTCCATCGGCATGATGCTGGCCCATGAATTTTCCGAACGGCTCGGCCTGATCGGCGCGGAAACCGTCGCGCGCGTTCACAGGCACCTCAGCGAGGTCGGCCTGCCGGTGACGGTGCAGGAGATCCCGGGGCAACTGCCGCAGGTGGAAACCTTCATGGACATCATCGCGCAGGACAAGAAGGTGAGCCGCGGGGCGCTGACCTTCATCCTGACTCGGGGCATCGGTGAGGCCTTTGTCGAAAAGGGCGTTGACCCTGCAGTCGTTTCGGACTTTCTGAAGGAGAAGCTGAAGGCATGATGGAAACAGCTCTCTGGCTGGCAATCGCCGCCATTTTCGTGCTCCTGTTCCTGTCCGGCTTTTTCTCCGGATCGGAAACGGCGCTCACCGCCGCTTCCCGGGCCCGGCTGCACCAGCTGGAAAAGACCGGTGACTGGCGTGCCGGCGTCGCGAGCCGTCTGATCACCTCGCGTGAACGGCTGATCGGCGCGCTGTTGCTCGGCAACAACCTCGTCAACATTCTGGCGTCGGCCCTGGCCACCAGCGTCTTCCTGTCCCTGTTCGGCGAGGCGGGAGTGGCCCTGGCCACCCTTGTCATGACCGCGCTGGTGCTGATCTTCGCGGAAGTTCTGCCAAAAACCTGGGCGATCACCAACCCGGAACGCTTCGCGCTGACCGTCGCGCCGGTGGTGCGGGTCGTGGTGGCCGTGTTCGCACCGATCGTCGTCGGCGTCGAATGGATCGTCCGTCATATTCTGAGGATGCTCGGCGTCGCGATCGGCGACGACACCTTCATCCTGTCGGCGCACGAGGAATTGCGCGGTGCCGTCGACCTGCAGCACATCGAGGGCGGCCTGGAAAAGGGCGAGCGCGACCGGCTTGGCGGCCTGCTCGATCTGGCGGAGCTTGAAGTCTCCGACATAGTGGTGCGCCGGACCAATATGGTGGCGCTCAACGCGGATGAAGATCCGGTCAAGCTGGTCGAGGCGGCCCTGGCCTCTCCTTATACGCGCCTGCCGCTCTGGCGCGGGGAAAGCGACAATTTCGTCGGCGTCCTTCATGCCAAGGATCTGTTGCGTGCGCTTCATGCGGCCGGCGGCGATGCGGAGAAGGTCGATGTTCTGGAGATTGCGGCTCCCGCCTGGTTCGTGCCGGACACGACCAGTCTTCAGGACCAGCTGAACGCGTTTCTGCGCCACAAGTCCCACTTTGCCCTCGTCGTCGATGAATATGGCGAGGTGATGGGCCTGGTCACGCTGGAAGACATTCTGGAAGAGATCGTCGGCGAGATCGCGGACGAACATGACGTGGAACTGGAAGGCCTGCGCCCGCAGGCGGACGGCTCGGTGATCGTCGACGGATCCGTACCGATCCGCGACCTCAACCGCGCCGCCGACTGGAGCCTGCCGGACGACGAGGCAACCACGATCGCCGGTCTTGTCATCCACGAGGCCCGGATGATCCCGGAAGAACGCCAGATCTTCACCTTCCACGGTTTCCGCTTCACGGTTCTGCGGCGCGAGAAAAACCGCATCACGCGGCTTCGGATCATGCCGCTTGGACTGGGGCGTCCGGCCACCGGTGGCGAGGCGCAACGCGGAGCGGCGGTGACACCTTCCTGAGTGATGGCGCCGCAGCCTTCAAGCAGGCTTCACCCCTGAGAACTTCTTTCTGAGGAAGCGCTTTAGCGCTGTCTCGAAGGACAGGCCGCTTGATCGTGAGTTTGCTGCCCATCCTTCGAGACGGGCCTGGCGGCCCTCCTCAGGATGAGGCCGTATGATAGATCTGGAGCCGGAGAGAAATCAGTTCCGCGATTCTTAGACGTCCGCCACGCGTGCGGCGCGCGGATCGGGTTCGCTGTCGGCGCGGATTTCCAGCGCCAGAGCATGAACGCCGCCGGCAAGTTCGTCCACCAGTAGCTCGTTGATCGCCCGATGGCGCGCCACGCGGTTCATGCCTTCGAAGGCGGCCGCGGCGATCTGGACGCGGAAATGGGTTTCGCCGCCTTCGCGCCAGCCGCCATGGCCCCGATGTTTTTCGGATTCGTCGATGACGTTCAGGAAGGACGGGGAAAAGGCTGCGGTAAGCTTGTCGGCGATGGTCTGTCTTACGGTCATGGTCTCAACGTGGATGCACTGTTTTCGAAGGTCAAGCCTTTGCCGGTGGGGCGCAGGCTGATAAAGTGTCGGGCTGATCGATTTCCGGTTCCGGGGTCAGGATCAATATAAACTTTGGAAACCGGACAAATGCAACGGCCCGCGGCTTGTCCGCAGCCCGTCAGACACCGATATTTTGCCGCATGAAACTGGACTCAAAACTTTTCGACAGCATTCGGGTGAAGCCGGACAAGGACCGCGTGGAAAAAGACCGCCACCCGTCGTGCGACCATCCGGGCTGCGAACGGCCCGGCATGCACCGGGCGCCGAAGGGGCGCAACCGGGAAGGGCAGTACTTCAATTTCTGCGTCGATCATGTCCGCGAGTACAACAAGACCTACAATTACTTTACCGGCATGGACGACGACGATGTCCGCAGCTACCAGAAGGACAGTCTGACCGGACACAGGCCGACCTGGAAAATGGGCGTGAACCGGCAGGCCGCCGACGGTCCGGACGGGTTCGATCCGCGCGCCGGCATGCGTGCGAACGCGCGGCGGCGGGCCGAACAAGTGCACCGTCCGCGGCAAAGAAAGCTACTTACTCTTGAAAAACGCTCCCTGGATGTGCTCAATCTCCCCTACACGGCCCGTGGCGCTGAAATCAAAGCGCGGTATAAGGAGCTTGTGAAACTGAACCATCCGGACGCCAATGGCGGTGACAGGTCTTCCGAAGACCGCCTGCGGGAGATCATTCAGGCCTACAATGTCCTGAAAAAAGCCGGTTTCCTTTAGAGCCAGCAGGGCCCTGCCGGCTTCCCCCAACTGACCCCACCCGGAATGTCCGGGATTGCGGAGGACTGATGACTGAGACGACGACTGCGGCAATGGCCATGCCGGACACTGAAATTTCTGTAGAAGAGGTTTTCGGTTTCAAGTCCGACCTCAAGGTGCCGGCATTTTCCGCTCCGTCCGAGCATGTGCCAGAGCGCGACGAGGATTATCTGTTCGACCGGGCGACCACGCTCGCGATCCTGGCAGGCTTTGCCCACAACAGGCGCGTGATGGTGACCGGTTATCACGGTACCGGCAAATCCACCCATATCGAGCAGGTCGCCGCGCGCCTCAACTGGCCGTGTATCCGCGTGAACCTCGACAGCCACATCTCCCGTATCGACCTCGTCGGCAAGGACGCCATCGTGATCAAGGACGGGCAGCAGGTCACGGAATTCCGCGATGGCATCCTGCCTTGGGCCTATCAGCACAACGTCGCGCTCGTGTTCGACGAATATGACGCCGGCCGTCCGGATGTGATGTTCGTGATCCAGCGTATCCTGGAATCCTCCGGCCGCCTGACCTTGCTCGACCAGAGCCGGGTGATCCGTCCGCATGCGGCTTTCCGACTGTTCGCCACCGCCAATACGGTCGGCCTCGGCGACACCTCCGGCCTCTATCACGGCACGCAGCAGATCAACCAGGCGCAGATGGACCGCTGGTCGATCGTCACCACGCTGAACTATCTGCCGCACGACAACGAAGTCGACATCGTTCTGGCAAAGGCAAAGCACTTCCAGACCGATGAAGGCCGCAACACTGTCTCCAAGATGGTGCGTCTGGCGGACATGACCCGCAACGCTTTCATCAACGGCGACCTGTCGACCGTGATGAGCCCGCGGACCGTGATCACCTGGGCGGAAAACTCCGAGATTTTCGGCGACGTCGGTTTCTCGTTCCGCCTCACCTTCCTCAACAAGTGCGACGACATGGAACAGTCGCTGGTGGCCGAGTTCTATCAGCGCTGCTTTGGCGAAGACCTGCCGGAATCCTCTGTCAACGTCGTGATGAGCTGAGGGTACCATGGCGCCGCGGCCAGGCAGTAATTCGTTACCGGGCAACAAGCCCCTTCCCAGCACCGAACCGTTCAAGCAGTCGGTGAGCGGAACCATGCGGGCGATTGCCGGCGAGCCCGAACTGGAAGTCATCTTCTCCGGTGACCGGCCGGGCCTTTCCGGCTCGTCCGCGCGCTTGCCGGAGCCACCGCGCAAGCTGAACGGGCGGGACATTGCCGTCACGCGCGGCTTGTCGGATTCCATTGCGCTCCGGATTGCCTGTCACGACAAGGCCCTGCACGCCAGGAACATGCCGCAGGGCGCGGAGGCGCGGGCCATCTTCGAGGCGGTCGAACAGGCCCGCTGCGAGGCGGTCGGCGCCCGGCGCATGCAGGGCGTCAAGGAAAACCTGGCGGAAATGCTGGACGACCGCTTCCGAAAATCGGGAGCGCCCGACATCTCCAGCCGCGAGGAAGCCCCGCTGCAGGATGCTCTCTCCCTGATCGTGCGCGAGCGCCTGACGGGGGCAAAGCCGCCGCAAAGCGCGGAAAAGCTGGTCGACATGTGGCGCGGTTGGATCGAGGACAAGGCGGGTGCCGACCTCGACCAGCTCGAGGCGGAAGTGGAAGACCAGGGGCACTTCGCCGAACGCTTGCGCGATGTCCTGAAGTCGCTCGACATGGGGGACGAACTCGGCGATCTGGACGAGGACATGGATCCCGACCAGAACGAGGATGAGGGCAACAACGACGAGGCGGAGACCGGCGACGACTCGGAAGAGGACAGCGGCGAACAGGAAGCTGCCCCCCAGGAGATGGAACTCTCCGGCGAGGAGCAGGACAGCGGTGAAACGGAAGCCGCCGAAGCCGACATGGAAGACTTCGCCGATCAGGATATGGCGGAGGACACGGAAGAGCCGGGCGAGAGCGACAGGCAGAATACGCCCTTCTCCAACCGGCCGGAGAGCGACTACCGTGTCTTCACCCACCAGTTCGACGAGACAGTGACGGCGGAAGAGCTCTGCGACATGGCCGAGCTCGACCGGCTGCGCGGTTTCCTCGACAAGCAGCTCACTCATTTGCAGGGGGCGGTCGCGCGCCTCGCCAACCGGCTCCAGCGCAAGTTGATGGCCCAGCAGAACCGGGCCTGGGACTTCGACCTGGAAGAGGGTATTCTGGATACGGCGCGTCTTACCCGCGCGGTGACAGATCCGATGGCCCCGCTTGCATTCAAACAGGAGCGCGACACGAATTTCCGCGACACGGTGGTCACGCTGCTACTGGACAACTCCGGCTCCATGCGCGGCCGTCCGATCACCGTTGCCGCCACCTGCGCCGATATTCTGGCCCGTACGCTGGAACGTTGCGGTGTGAAGGTGGAAATCCTCGGTTTCACCACCAAGGCCTGGAAGGGCGGACAGTCCCGCGAAGCCTGGATCGGCGCCGGCAAGCCGCCGACACCGGGCCGGCTGAACGACCTGCGCCACATCATCTACAAGTCCGCGGACGCGCCCTGGCGGCGAGCCCGACGCAACCTCGGCCTGATGATGCGCGAGGGGCTTCTGAAGGAAAACATCGACGGCGAAGCGCTGATCTGGGCACATGAACGGCTTCTGGCCCGTCCGGAACAGCGACGCATCCTGATGATGATCTCTGACGGGGCTCCGGTGGACGACACGACACTGTCGGTCAACCCGGGCAACTATCTGGAACGGCACTTGCGTTATGTGATCGAGGAAATCGAGACCCGCTCGCCGGTCGAGCTGATCGCCATCGGTATCGGCCACGATGTGACCCGTTACTATCGCCGCGCGGTGACCATCGTCGATGCGGAAGAGCTGGCTGGCGCCATGACCGACCAGCTGGCAGACCTCTTCGACGATGAAGCCATGCAGGCGTTCCAGTCTCGCGGCCGGCGCCGCGCAGGACGCCGCTAGCGCGAAGTCCGTTCAGGAAATAGCCGCACGCCCGGAGGCGATAGCTAACCGGGCGTGTCTCTCATGCGATCCTCGCCGCGGTCCGGTTGCGTCTCCTCCGGTGCGGCTTCGGTGGGAAAGTTCCCGGCCATGATTTCAAGTCTGCTTCGAACGGGATGTCGCGTGGCCGTTGTGGGCCTCGCCGCCTTGTTCACGGCAAGCTTGCCGCCTGCATCTGCGCAGGCGCTTCTGAGCGAGGGGGCATCCGTCGCCGTCAGGATCAAGCCCATCGACCAGTTCAGGATCGGCCACGAAGAGATCCGCTTCGGCCGGCTCACCTATCTTGGAGGCTTTGAAATTCTGGCATCCGACCGCCAGATCGGCGGCCTCTCCGGCCTGATCAGCCTGGACGGCGGCAACGGGTTTCTGGCGGTGACGGACAACGGCCACTGGGTCTCCGGCCGGGTGGAGCAGACTGAGGCAGGGGTGCCTCAAGGCCTTTCCGATGTTCGCTTCGCGCCGCTGCGGGGAGCTGACGGCAAGACGCTGAAGGCGCGCTGGGGACATGATACCGAGGCATTGGCCCTGTCCGGATCCGGCCTTTATGTGACCGCCGAGACGAAAAATGCCGTCTACCGCTATCCCTGGCCGATCGCGACCGGCAAGGAAAGGATGCTGGAAGAGCTCGAGCTTCCGGACGCGATCCGGTCTCTGCCGCGAAACACCGGGCTGGAGGCTCTTGCCGCCGCGCCCGAGGATGGGCCGCTTGCCGGGCGAGTGATCGCGGTTGCGGAAACCGCGCCGAGCGGTCTGCACGATCTTGCCGGCTTTATCATCGGACCGGACCGCACGGAGACCTTCGGCATCGCCCGCCACGACCGGTTCGACGCCACGGACGCGGCTTTCCTGCCCGGCGGCGATCTTCTGCTGATGGAGCGCCGGTTCAACCTGCGCGACCTGATCGGGTTGCGGCTGCGCCGTTTCAAGGCAGGGAACATAAAACCGGGCGCGGTTGTGGAGGGCGAATTGCTGCTGGAGGCCGACTTCGGATATCAGATCGACAACATGGAAGCCCTTGCCGTTCACAAGAATGCGCAAGGGGAAACCATTCTGACGCTGCTGTCGGACAACAACCGCTCGCTGCTGCAGCGGACGGTGTTTCTGCGGTTTCGGTTGGAAGACTAGGCGACTTTTCTTTCCTCTGGGCTTTTCGGTGTTGCCGATGCAGTGCACCCGCACCCCCAAGCCCCGCCCCACAAGGGGGAGGGGAGACTGGCCCTGCTGACGGAGAAGCAATGCCCTGTTCCGGGTCTGTCTGTTTTCGCTGAGTTGCCGGATTGCACGAGTAGTTCCCTTTCCCTTGTGGGGAAGGGTTAGGGATTGGGGGTATCGGTGCAGCCGTTGGGTGAGCCCGTAACCTAACCAAAAGCCAGCAACGAAAAAGGCGCCGCAGCAGCGCCTTTAAAATATCTGCAAATGCCGTCTGAGAGTTTATGCGGCCGTCCTGTTCGGAGCCATCCGGAACAATCCGAGCACGATGCGATAAGGCGCCAGCAGGAACACTGCGACCAGTATCTTCACGCAGAAGTCACCGACGGCGAGGGAGTTCCAGAGCAGCACTTCCGGGGCGCCCTCGATGCCGAGAAAGGGCACCGGAAAGGCCAGCGAGCCGTCTTCCATGCCAAGGCCTGCGTCGATAAAGGCGAAGCTGGCGGAAAAGGCGATGCCGAAGAACAGGATCGTGTCGATCACCGAGCCGATCAGGGAAGAGGTCATAGGTGCCTTCCACCAGGTCAGGCGGCGCAGGCGATCAAAAATGGTCACGTCCAGCAGCTGAGCGGCCAGGAAGGCGGTTCCGGAGGCGATCAGGATGCGCGGCGTGGTGAAAGTCTCATTGAAGGCCCAGAAGATCAGGGGCGCGACAATGGCAATGACAAACCCGGAGATGACCACCCTGCGGGCGGCTGCGGGGCCGAAGCGGCGGTTCGTCAGGTCCGTGACCAGGAAGGCGACCGGATAGGTAAAGGCGCCCCAGGTCAGCGTGTCGGCAAGGTTGACGCCGCCGATAACATGCTCGACCGGGAACTGGACCAGGAAATTGGAGGCCACAACGACAATCGCCATCGCGAGGATCGCGATGGCGAAATGGCCCACGGAGAAACTCCGGGAATCTGTCATGGTGCGCTGCCCTTTAAGGGTTAAGCAGCAGCGGCCTCGGCCTGCTTGCGCTTGATGCTGACCTTGATCTTGCGGGCGGCATCGGAAAGCTGGTCGTCGGAAGCCTTCAGGAGGTAGGCGTCCAGACCGCCGCGGTGCTCGACGGAACGCAGGGCGTGCGCGCTGACCTTCAGCTTGAAGGTTTCACCGAGCGTGTCGCTGATCAGAGACACGTTGCACAGGTTCGGTAGGAACCGGCGGCGGGATTTGTTGTTCGCGTGAGAGACGTTGTTGCCCGTCATCACATCTTTGCCGGAGAGTTCGCAACGGCGTGCCATGATATCACCTTTTGTTTTCGTGGCTGGGCCGTTACATGGAACCCAGCAAGTCCAACCGGAACCGGCGCGGACCTTAGGTCCGGCGACATCGTCTCCGGCATTTCTCGGAAAAAGTTGCCCCGCTATAATGGCAGCGGACGCCAACGTCAAGACATCTCGAGCCGTTTGACAAGATTCTGTGATTTTAACTGTCCATGGGGCCCGTGTTAACCACTGGGTTACCATAATTCAGAAATATTGAATTCGTCCGGCGGCCGACTTTCATGATAATGTTGCCGCGGCGGAACACTCTCGGCGCGGGGGCGCATATCACTGCCTGGCGGGCGGTGTGGAGGTTTTGAAGTGTTTGGTTTGAAGAATTTCGGGCGTCTGGTCGCCTTGCCATTGCTTGCGGGTGCTCTGCTGGTTTCGCCGGCGGAAGCGAAGAAGAACAGCGTCGGTGGCCTTTATTCCATTTCGATCGCGGGTTTCAAGGTGGGCCGCGGTACCCTTTCGCTCGTCATGCAGGGCAATGCCTATTCGGCCAAGGTCAGTCTGGAGCCCGCCGGTATCGGAACGCTCTTCACTACCGGCAAGGGCGGCGCGGAAGCCTCCGGCTGGCTTGTCGGTTCAAGGGTCGTTCCTTCCAAGTACCGTATGGCCTCCCATGCGGCCAATCTCGATTTTTACGTCAACCTGCTCCAGGGATCGGGTGCGATCAGGTCCATGGAGGTTGCGCCGAAATTCAAGCCCAATCCGGAACGCATCAAGGTAACCAAACGGCACACGAGCAATGCCATCGACCCGCTGAGTGCCGCGCTGATGCCGGTCGGAAGGGTGCAGGACAGTCTCGGACCGAAGGCTTGTAACCGCAAGCTGCCGGTCTTCGACGGCTGGACGCGGTTCGACATCAAGCTGAGCTACCAGGAAACCAAGGAAGTTTCCGGGCGGGGCTACGAAGGGCCGGTGGTCGTCTGCAAGGCGCGTTGGGTTCCGGTTGCAGGTCACAGACCGTCCAAGGAGTCGGTCAAATTCATGGCGCGCGCAGACATGGAAGTGTGGGTTGCACCGATGGGCCGGGAAAACGTGCTGGTTCCCTATCGGATTTCGATCGACACCAAGAACGGCCGTCTTGTCGTCGAGGCCTCAAAACTGCGCATCGACGGAGCCGGTGCCGACCAGGCCTCGCGCTGATTCCCCTTCCGCTTTCAGGGCCTGTAATCCGGGTCTGAGCAGGCTCGGCGGGCGTCGCCGTTGCCCTTGAAAAGGGTGCCTCAATAAAGGGCGAAGCTGAAGCCGAGGCTTGCGCGCCCTTGCGTCTCTTGATACAGCCCTCCACGTTATGTCGTCCGGGCACCCTTGTGCCCACGCAACTCACATCCGGAACACCCGCCGGTCAAACGGCGGTGCCGGCTTGTTTCAGGTTACCGAGTACATGCACAGCTATTTGGAATTCGAGAAGCCCGTTGCAGACATCGAAGGCAAGATCCAGGAATTGCGGGCGCTGGCCGCGGATGGAGAAGCCGTCAATGTCGAAGACGAAATCGACAGGCTGAAAACGAAGTCCTCGCAAACGCTGCAAGAGCTCTATGCCAAGCTGACGCCGTGGCAGAAGACCCTGGTCGCGCGCCACCCGGACCGGCCGCATGCGGTCGACTATATCGCCGGTCTCGTTGAGGATTTCACGCCGCTGGCCGGTGACCGCAAATTCTCCGAAGACCACGCGATGATTGCCGGCATCGGCCGCTTCCGCGGCCAGTCCGTTGCCGTGCTTGCCCAGGAAAAGGGCCACAACACGGAAACGCGGCTGAAGCACAACTTCGGCATGGTGCGCCCGGAAGGCTACCGCAAGGCGGTTCGTATCATGGAAATGGCCGAACGCTTCGGCCTGCCGCTGATCAGCTTTGTCGATACCTCCGGTGCCTATCCGGGGCGGGGCGCGGAAGAACGCGGTCAGTCGGAAGCGATTGCACGGTCAACGGATACGGGTCTCGGCCTCGGCACGCCGTCGGTTTCCATCATCATCGGCGAAGGCGGCTCGGGCGGTGCCATCGCAATCGCCACCGCCAACAAGGTGCTGATGATGGAACATGCGATCTATTCGGTCATCTCCCCGGAAGGGGCGGCCTCCATCCTGTGGCGCGACAGCGCCAAGGCGCAGGAAGCGGCGACGGCCATGAAGATCACTGCGCAGGACCTCAAACAGCTCGGCGTGATCGACGGTATCGTCGAGGAACCAGTCGGCGGGGCGCACCGTGCGCGCGAAATCGTGATCGACAACGCGGGCAAGGCTATCGAAGGTGTCCTGAAGGATCTGGCGGGACTTACGCCGGAAGAGCTGCGGAAGCAACGGCGCGACAAGTTCATCGCCATCGGCCGGACGCTTTCCTAGAAAACGTCCGCTACGGGCGTATTCACGGTAAAAATGCCGGATTTCCAAGGGGCTGCGCAATGCGTGGCCCCTTTTGCCATGCTGTGGACAGATTCTACCCTCATTCAGAAAGCATGGGATGGGGCCGCTTCAAAATTTGTTGTTCCTATCGGCGGAAATTTTATCGCGGGTTTCGACAGGTTTCAGTAACTTATCGTCAACCATCCTTCCCTAGCCTTTGGGCGGGGGCTGGAGTAGCGAGCAGACCGGTTTTGGCCATTGGCCTGAAGCGTATGCCGTTTTCCTTGTCTGTTTGGGATTGTACCATGGTCGTTCAGCGCCTTCTGCACATGCAAGCCGGTTTCCGGCAGGGGATTGACCGTCTTCGTGGCGTCCGGGCCGCAAAGCTGGGAGCCGTGATTGTGGCTGCGGGCCTTCTGGCAGGTTGCCAGGGGGATGAGTTCGGCGTCGGGTCGAACAAGGCACAGCAGCCGGTCAGCGCTTCGGTCAAGCGCAAGATGACCGACCTCAACATGAGCACGACCTCACCGATCATGATCCGGATCTTCAAGGAAGAATCCTCGCTTGAGGTCTGGAAGCAGGCGCGCACCGGAAAATATCAGCTTCTGGAAGAATTCGAGATCTGCAAATGGTCCGGCAAGCTCGGCCCGAAGTTCAAGGAAGGCGACCGCCAGGCGCCCGAGGGGTTTTATGAAATCACCCCGGGCCTGATGAACCCGAATTCAAGCTACCATCTGGCCTTCAACCTCGGCTATCCGAACGCCTACGACCAATCCCACGGCCGGACCGGGACTCATCTGATGGTGCACGGCGCCTGCTCCTCGCGCGGTTGCTACGCGATGACGGACGAGCAGGTTCAGGACATTTACGCGCTCGCCCGCGACAGCTTCAAGGGCGGTCAGCGGTCTTTCCAGGTTCAGGCCTTCCCGTTCCGCATGACGCCGGAAAACATGGCGCGTCATCGCGATAGCGAGCATTTCGATTTCTGGAAGATGCTGAAGACCGGCTACGATCACTTCGAGGTGACGAAAACGCCGCCGAAGATTTCGGTTTGCGAGAAGAAATACGTTTTTGATGCAACCACCCTGGTGGAAGGGATTCCGTTCCGCGCCAGCGCAAAATGTCCTGACTATCAGGTGAGCCCGCGCATCGCCTCCGCCGTCGCCGCCAAGGAACGGATCGACAACGCAAAGTTCCAGAAGCTTGCGGCGCGTTTCGATGCTCGCGAGGAACGCCAGAAGCGGTGGGAAGAACGCTCGAACCGCCTGGCGGAAGCGCTTGGCGGGGGAGCTGATGAGACCGGGGTGGCCGAAGCAGCCCTTGCAACTTCGGGGCAGGCTGTCGCCGCCACGGTGGCAAAACCGGAAGCCGCTCCCGATCAGGCGGTTGCGGAAGCAGGCGTGGAGACCGCCTATGCCCCTCAGGACAAGCCACGCGGCAGCTCCGTCGGCGGTTTCTTCAAACGCTGGGTGCCCTTCGGTCCCAAGGTGACGGGTGAAGAAGCAGGTGCCGGCCCGATTGAAACCGAAGTGGTGCCGGAAGCAAAACCCTGAGCCGCCCGCAATGCGCCCGGGACAGGGCTGACCGGTGTTGCGAGATCCCGTCCCGGATCATTGCCGTTTCGAAGGCTTGCACTATCCGTTTCCACCAGTGAACAACATCTTTTCCCGAAATGTCCGGTCCGGATGACGCGTCCGGACCGGGTTTCTTCAGTCAGTTTGCAGAAGGCGCAGGCATGACCGGCAGGGCTGCTTCGATGGCCAGTCCGACAGACAGGAGATGCCGGTCGGAATGAGCCGGGCCGTCGAGTTCCAGCCCGACGGGCAGCCCGTCCGAAGTCAGTCCGATTGGCAGGGTCAGTCCCGGAATACCCGCAATCGATGCGGGATCGGTGTTGCGGATGAAGGTGTTGAACGTCGGCACCTCTTCACCGTTCAGGGAGACTGTCCGGTCCGAGGTTGCTATTGCCTGAGCGGGCAGAGGTGTCGTCGGAAAGGCCAGTGCATCCAGCTTGTTGGCGGCAAAGACATCGGCATATCCCGATTGCACCAGGGGCCGGAGGGTCGTCATCGATGCCGTGTAAACCTCATCCGGTATGGCCTGATCGCCCAGGACCAGGTTGTCGAAGACGAATTTGACATCCGGGCTTGCCGCCTTGGCGGCTATGTCCTCAAGAGACACTCCGGTTTCATGTTTGTCCAGAAAGGCCGCAAGGTCTCGTTTGACTTCCCAAAGAGCGATCGGGAATCCGGCCTTGTTGCTGAGGTCGACTTCGTTTCCGATGTCGACCGGAACCAGTGTCGCGCCGGCTTTCTCAAGGGTATCCAGGGCGGCGGTGAAAAGACGGTCTGTTTCCGGAGAGACATTCCCGGCCAGTTTGGCCGGAACGCCAAGCCTGACGCCGGTCAGGGCCACCGCTTGCAGGTCGTCCGGGGCGCCGGTGATGACCGTATCGAGAAGCGCCAGATCCGCGACCGAGCGTGCGATCGGTCCCGGCGTGTCACGGGTTAAGGAAATCGGGATGATGCCTTCCGCCGGATAACGCCCGGTGGTCGGCCGAAGGCCCGTAACGCCATTGAGGGCGGAAGGAATGCGCACGGAACCACCGGTGTCGGTGCCAAGACCTGCCGGCGCCAGACGTGCGCCGACCGCCGCGCCTGTTCCGCCGCTGGACCCGCCCGCGAACCGGGCCGGATCGTAGGCGTTTGCCACGGCGCCGAAGGCCGCGTTGTTGGAGGTGATCCCGAAGGCAAGCTCGTGGAGATTGGTCTTGCCGAGCACGATTGCGCCGGCGTCACGGAGTTTGGCAAGAACAGGTGCATCGTCAGCCGGGATCCAGTCTTTAAGTGCCGGGGTTCCACCGGTAGCGGGAAGTCCGGCAGCGGCAATATTGTCTTTCACGACGATGGGGATCCCATGCAGCGGGCCAAGGGGGGCGCCGGTCTTGACCTTTGCGTCTGCCTCTGCGGCGGCAGCCAGGGCGCCTTCGCTGTCGAAGGTAATGTAGACATTGCCCCGGTCCTCGCCGGTTTTGGCAACAAGGGCCTCTACGAGTTCCGTCGACGTCAGTTTCTTCTCTGCAATGGCCCTGGCGGCCTCGAGCACTGTCAGGGTGGTGATGTCGTCATCTGCCATTGCCGCCTCGGAACAGATCGCGGTAACGGCAGCCAGACCTGCCGCAAGATATCTTCTCATGTCAGTTCCCCTTCTTTTCTTTGGTAGGGAAACAGAAAACGCTCATGCCACGGCGTGCGCATCCTCGAAAATGAGGAGCTGAACGCGTTTAGGAGGGCTGACAGCAAAATTTTGGGAGGCCGGACCCTCGTGCGCTATTGCGTCAGAGCCGTGCCGTTGATGCTGGCGGCCAGGGCGGCACGGTTCGACGTGCCGGATTTCTGGAACACCGACTTGATGTGCGAGCGGACCGTGGTGACGGCAACGCCGAGCGTTTCGGCAATCTCCAGGTCGCGTGCCCCGTTGCTCACGAGCCGGAGAACGTCCAGTTCCCGCGCCGTCAAGCCGTGCCGTTCCGCCCAGGCCGAGAGGCGCTGGCGAGGATCGGTCTCCCGAAGCCTGTCTTCAACCGTGCGGCGTCTCGCCAGGGCATTGGCGAAGGCCGTGCCGATCGCGTCCAGGAGCTCCAGATCCCGGCGCTGAAAGGTTTCCCGGGTGCTGCCGCGCCAGATGCGAAGATCGCCGAGGTGGCTGTTCTCGGAATAGGCATGAAAATTCATGCCGTGGCAGAGACCGTCGCGCGCCAGGAAATCGTTGTAGAACTCTGTGCGCTCAAAATCCTCCCGAGGCATGATCTGTTCGACATGCGTTGCGCGGCTGCACATGCGAAACTTCGGTGTGATCGGGTCGCAGTGCTGGAAGTGGCTCAGATAGGCGGAAAGGTTTCGCTCGTCCATGTTGAGAGCCACACAGTCGGTATCGCCCTCGGCCTTCGTCCAGACGAAGGAGGCGAAGTAATCAGCATCAAGCAGATCCAGTAGCCGCTCGCCCAGCTGCAGCCGCAGGTCCCGGGGATGCTCGAGGCCCGCAAGATCCTGCATGATGCCGAACAGCAGGTTCGTTTCCCTTGCCGATAACGTCGTCAGCATCCCCAACCTCCCGAAAAGGTCATGGTAGCCGGATTGCGCTCTCCGGTCATCCCAAAGCCTGCGGCGTGCCGGTGGCCCCTTCTTACCTCGGCATCAGCGCCCAGTAGTCGAAGTCGAGAATGACGCCGTCCACGTATTTGCCGTCCGCGTCCTTCAGCGGGAAATCGCTGCAGGGCAGGTTCTTGGTGGCGACGAGGCGCAGGCGCAGGGCGGCGACGTCCGTGCGGCCCTCGATCTCGGCCTTCTCCAGCACTTCCGACCAGGCATAGACCGTGTCGCCCGCACCGAGCGGGGCGACGTGGCGGCCGCCGTTGATGCCGGCAATGTGGAAGGCGTTTGCAAGGCCGTTGAAGGACAGCGCCCGGGCAAGGGAAATCACGTGACCGCCATAGATCAGCCTGCCGCCGAAGCGGCTGTGGGCTTCCGTGTGCTGGTTGAAATGCACCTTGGCGGTGTTCTGGTAGAGCCGGGTCGCCATCTGGTGCTCGGCTTCCTCGACGGTCATGCCGTCGACGTGGTCGATCTTCTCGCCGACCTCGTAATCCGCGAAGCGGAATTCCGATCCGGACAGTTCATTGTCCCAGTTGGCGCTGTCGAGCAGGGGAACGGCGCCGCCGAGCGATTGCGGGTCGAGCGCGGCCGGCAGATCCGGCACCACAGGGTCCGGGGCGGGGCTGCCCGCATCGCGCTTGTTGACCATCACCCAGCGGACATAGTCGAGCACTTCCGTGCCATTGTCGGTATAGCCCGTGGAGCGCACGTAAACGACGCCGGTCTTGCCGTTGGAATTTTCCTTCTTGCCGATGACTTCCGACACGGTCGACAGCGTATCGCCGGGAAAGACCGGGGCCAGGAACCGCCCGCCGGCATAACCGAGATTGGCAACGGCATTGAGGGAGATGTCCGGAACGGTCTTGCCGAAGACCACATGAAAGGTGAGCAGATCGTCGACGGGGGCATGGGCATAACCGAGCGACTTCGCGAAGGCGTCGGAGGACTGGACCGCGAAGCGCGAGCCGTAGAGCGCGGTGTATAGCGCCTGGTCGCCGCTGGTCACGGTGCGCGGTGTGGCATGCCGGATGATCTGGCCGACTTCGAAGTCCTCGAAAAAATTGCCGCGACTGGTTTTGCTCAACTCTGCCTCCCGGTTGCTGTCCTTTGCGGCGAGTTAAGCCTATTGCAGTGCACACTTGCAAGCTGGACGTTTGGAGAGGGGCGGCAGGCGCGGCCGTCGCCGCTTCGCAGGTTATTTGCCCGCCGGGTCCGGCAGGGCACCGCAGAAGCCGCCGGAGGGAGCCACGCCCGAGCCGAGCGCCAGCAGCTTCGGCGCCTTGTAGGGGTTGGGCGGCGTGGCGGCCGCATCCAGGGCGATCATGACGGCAAGTCCGGCAATCGCGATCGTGGCCGTGACCAGGCGCGTCATTGTCTTGCCTCCAGCTTCAGCAACGGGCGCAGCTTGACACCGTAGACCGCTCCGGCGAAGGCCGCCGCGAACCAGACCCAGCCGTGCAGGCTGCCCGTCGAAATGCCGGAAAAGAAGGCTCCGACATTGCAGCCGAAGGCGAGCCTGGAGGAATAGCCGAGAAGAAATCCTGCCACGACCGTCGCGGTCCAGGCCTGCCAGGGCAGCGCGGGCAGTTTCTGGGCAAGGCCGCCGCTGCGCCAGTTCGCCACCAGGAAGGCCCCGAGAATGATGCCGATGTTGGTCAGCGAGGTGTAGTCGGTCAGGAGGCTGTGGTTCAGGCGGTCGATGGAGGCCGGGGCGGTCCAGAAGGCGGAGCCGGTGAGATCCGCGCCCGCCGCGCTGGCGGCCTTGGCTGCCCAGAGGCCAAGGCCGTAGACGACACCCCAGGGCTG
>NZ_JBNKYW010000060.1:0-19919 GCF_050301095.1 Roseibium sp. | reverse complement strand
ATTGCCTGTGCGCCGAAGCTGCTGATCGCCGACGAGCCGATCACCGCGCTGGATGTGACGATCCAGAAGCAGATCCTCGATCTTCTGGTGAGCCTGCAGCAGGACAGCGGCATGGGGCTGATCATGATCACCCATGACATGGGTGTTGTCGCGGAGACCGCCGACCGGGTGATCGTCCAGTACAAGGGCTGCAAGATGGAAGAGGCGGACGTCTTGTCCCTGTTTGAAAACCCGCAGCATGCCTACACGAAAGCCCTGCTGTCGGCCTTGCCGGAAAATGCCACGGGCGACCGGCTGCCGACGGTCAGTGACTTCGCAGAAGCAGGAGGGGTCTGATGAGCGACGCTATTTTAAAGGTCCGCGACCTCTACCGCACGTATGACATTTCCGGCGGGATGTTCCGGAAGGCCAGCCAGCTGACCGCGGTCAAGGGCGTCAGCTTCGATGTGGAGCGTGGCTCGACCCTTGCCGTCGTTGGCGAGAGTGGCTGCGGAAAGTCGACGCTGGCGCGCATGCTGACCATGATCGATCCGCAGTCTTCCGGCACCATTGAGGTCGACGGCCTGCCCATCGATATCTCGAAAACCGGGATCTCGAAGGACATGCGCCAGAAGGTGCAGATCGTCTTCCAGAACCCCTACGGGTCGCTGAACCCGCGCCAGAAGATCGGTCACGTTCTGGAGGAGCCGCTACTCCTCAACACGGACATGCCGGGGGCCGAGCGCCGCGACCTGGCGCTGCAGATGCTGGAGAAGGTGGGCCTGCAGCCGGAACATTACGGCCGCTACCCGCATATGTTCTCCGGCGGCCAGCGTCAGCGCATCGCGATTGCCCGCGCCATCATGATGAAGCCGAAACTGCTGGTGCTCGACGAGCCGGTCTCCGCGCTCGACCTCTCCGTCCAGGCGCAGATCCTCAACCTTCTGGCCGATCTTCAGGACGAGATGGGGCTCACCTACGTCTTCATCTCCCACGACCTCTCGGTTGTGCGCTATATCGCCGACAAGGTCATGGTGATGTATTTCGGCGAGGTGGTGGAATACGGCACGCGGGACGAGGTCTTCGAAAACCCGCAGCACGACTACACCAAGACCCTGTTCGCGGCGACCCCGCGGGCCGATGTCGAAAGCATCAAAAAGCGTCTTGCCGCCAAGGCGGCGTAAGCCGGTATCAGCGCTCATTGGTGTTGAGGAAGCCCTGTACCTGATGGTGCAGGGCTTTTTCTGTCGCAGAATACTTTTGATGAAGACAAGCCGACTATCTTTGAGGGTTTTCAAACAGACCATCAAATTGCCATCCCGGTTTGACGCGAAGCTGCAAGACCGGGATCCAGTATTCTCTGCGGCGGTAATCGGACAATGATCAACTCCACGATTACTGGATCCCTGCTTTCGCCGGGATGAGGACCGGTTTGGTAAGGCGCGGCACGACCTGGATTCGCAAAAACTCTAATCCAAAACCACTTGCATAATTCCATATTTCGAGTATTCTCGAATTATGGAAAAAGATGATGCCTTGCATGCTCTGGCGGCTCTCGGCCAGGAAACGCGCCTCGATGTCTTTCGCCTGCTGGTGAAGGCGGGGAAGGGCGGCCTGACGGCAGGAGCGGTTGCCGAAGCGCTTGATGTGCTCCCGAACACCCTGTCGACCCATCTGGCCGCCTTGTCGCGTTCCGGCCTTGTGCGGGCCGAGCGCGACGGGCGCTCGATCTGCTACCGGGCGGATCTTGGCACCATGCAGCATCTGGTCACCTACCTCCTTCAGGACTGCTGCGGCGGCAATCCGGAGCTTTGTGCTCCGATCGCCAGTCTGGCCGGCGGCTGTCTGCCTTCTGGGACACGCTGACACGTAAAACCAACTGGGGTTCCTCTACATGCGTAACGTCTTGTTCGTCTGCACGGCGAATTCGGCCCGCTCTGTCCTCGGCGAAGCCTTGCTTCGTCATATGGGGCAGGGCAGGTTTCAAACCTTCTCGGCAGGCTCGACACCGCGCGGCACGGTCAATCCGGACGCGCTCTCCTGCCTTTTACGCCACGGCTTGCCGGCAGACGGCTTCCGCTCCAAGAGCTGGGAGGAATTCGCAGCCCCCGGCGCATCGCGGATGGATCTCATCGTTACGGTTTGCGACAGCGCTGCCGGGGAAGCTTGTCCCGTGTGGCCCGGCCACCCGCTGGTCGTTCACTGGGGCATTCCGGATCCTGCCTCCGTCGAAGGGGACGAGGCAACCCGCGCGGCCGCCTTCGATCTAGCCTTTGAACGCCTCGAGCGCCGCATCGCGGCGATGCTGGCCCTTGGCGACGATGTCTTTGCTGCAGAAGACGGCAGATCGCAGCTCGTGGCTCTTGGAAATGTTGATGACTGATCGCCGGCGCATGAGCAAAAGCTTGTGCGACCGGCCAACACTTATGTAGGAGATTGAAACGTGGCTTCTGTCGATGAGACGCCGCTCGGCCTGTTCGAGCGCTATCTTTCCCTTTGGGTTGCCTTGTGTATTGCTGCGGGCGTCGCGCTTGGACTGGCCGTCCCCGGCCTGTTTTCCGCAATCGCTGCCCTTGAATACGCCAGTGTGAATCTGGTCGTGGCCGTCTTCATCTGGGTCATGATCTATCCCATGATGGTCAACGTCGACTTCGCTTCCTTGAAGGACGTCGGCAAGAAGCCGAAGGGGCTGTGCATCACGCTTGTGGTCAACTGGCTGATCAAACCCTTCACGATGGCCGCGCTGGGTATCCTGTTCTTCGAGATAATCTTTGCCGGGATCGTCGATCCGCAGGATGCCAAGGAATACATCGCCGGCATGATCCTGCTTGGCGTTGCACCCTGCACGGCCATGGTCTTCGTCTGGAGCCAGCTCGTCAGAGGCGATGCCAACTACACCTTGGTCCAGGTATCCATCAACGATATCGTGATGGTCTTCGCGTTTGCGCCGATTGCCGCGCTGTTGCTGGGCGTGACGGACATCATCGTGCCCTGGGAGACCCTTCTGCTTTCCGTGGTTCTCTACGTGGTTATCCCCCTGGTCGCCGGATACGTGACGCGGCGGTCCCTGGACAATTCGGGAAACCACGAACGCATTTCCCAGTTTACGGCGCGCGTGAAACCCTTTTCGGTTATGGGACTGCTGGCGACCGTCGTGCTCCTCTTCGGGTTCCAGGCGCAGACCATTGTCGAAAAGCCGCTCATCATCGCCCTGATAGCGATCCCGCTACTGGTTCAAAGCTACGGTATTTTCGCGGTAGCCTATGGCTGGGGCTATCTGTGGCGTGTGCCGTTTTCCACCGCTGCTCCGGCAGCCCTGATCGGCACCTCCAATTTCTTCGAGTTGGCGGTTGCCGTTGCCATCAGCCTGTTCGGTCTCAATTCCGGCGCGGCGCTCGCGACCGTGGTCGGTGTTCTGGTCGAGGTGCCGGTCATGCTGTCACTGGTCGCATTCGCAAACCGGACGAGAAGCCGCTTCGCATAGGCCTCGCTGAGCGAATCCTGCTCGGCAGACTTGCATCGACAACAAGGCGAGAAGGTCCGGGGTCATAGCCCAAGGCGCAGATATTGATCTCCGGGCCCTCAAAGCTGCAAGACGACTGATTGCCGACGATACCAAGGTTCGCAAAGGGACTATCGCGAGCCGCCCAGCAAGGTTGTCGCCTGGCGGCGCAGGTAGAGCATCAGGTTCTCCATATGCTCCATGGCGGCATCCTCGTCGCCGGCGGCAATCGCCTGCATGACTTCCAGATGGCTCCAGGTGGCCGGATTGAGGTCGGCCTCGCCGAAATGCCGGTACCAGAAACGCCGGCTCTGGGTTTGCAGTGGGGCCAGTGCCTTGGTGGCGAAGGGATTGCAGGCCGCCTGCGCGACCACCTCGTCAAAGGCCTTGTCGAGACGCAGGTATTCCTTCACATCCGGTACGGAAGCCGCCTCCCGCATCTGTTCGGCGCAGATTTCCAGAGCCTTGCGCTCCTCCTTGCTGGCGAGCCGGGCGGCGGACCCGGCGATCAAACGCTCCAGTGCGTGCCTTGCTTCCAGCACCTTGATGAAATCCGCCGGGTTCATGTCGGCTACAAGAATGCCGAGACGCGGCCGGATGGTGATCAGCCCTTCCCAGCTCAGCCGTTGCAGGGCCTCGCGGATGGGCGTGCGTCCCATCTGGAGCCGTTCGCTCAGGTAGGCTTCCGTAATGGCCTCGCCCGGTTTCAGCTTCAAGGTGACGATGTCTTCTTCCAGTTGCCGGTAGGCCCGGGCGGACTGGCTCTCATTGCTCGTCATCGATTTTGAATTCCCGGTCTGCATTTATCGCCTTATACAAAAGATGGACTATTGATATATCACTCGTAGACAATTAGGAAGAAACATATTGCGGTTATTCGGACCTGGAGCCAGTCGGCCCGGCCGGAACGGGAAAAGGCGGAACAGGCCGGACATGGGCAAGGGACGTGTTCACATCATCGGGGCGGGCATCGTCGGCCTTGCCATTGCAGCCAATCTCGTTCAGCGCGGTTATCAGGTCACGGTGCTCGACCGGGAAGGCCCGGCGGCCGGTGCCAGCCGGGGCAATGCCGCTGGCATCGCCTGGACGGATGTCGCCCCGCTTGCCTCTCCCGGTGTCTGGAAGCAGGCGATCAAGTGGCTGATCGATCCGCTTGGGCCCCTGACGGTCCGGCCCGGCTATGCGCACAAGATCCTGCCGTGGATGCTGCGCTTCCTGGCGGCCTCCAGCCCGAAGAAAGTCGCCAGCAGCACAAAGGCTCTCGTTGAACTCAACGGTTCGGCTCTGCCCGCGTGGGAACGGCTGTGGCGGGCATCGGGTACCCATAACCAGGTGCGCCGCGACGGCTGTCTGGAACTGCTCGACACCACCTCGTCGCTTGCCGAAGCGCGCGAAGCCTGGGCCGAACAGAGAGACTACGGCATCAAGGTGGAAGAGCTGGACGCGGCAGCCATCCGGGACCTTGAGCCGGATCTTTCGGATCGGGTCATCGGCGGTGCGCTGCTCCCGGACTGGGCCCAGGTGGACGATCCAAGGGCCATCTGCCTCTCGATCGCGGACTGGCTGAAGGGGCAGGGTGTCGAATTCGCGGTTGCCGAGATCGCGCGGCTGGAGCCGAAGACCGGCGGGTGCGATCTGGTGCTGAAGGCAGGCGAACGGATCGAGGCCGAGCATCTGGTCATCGCCTGCGGCGCCTGGTCGAAGACGCTGGCCGCCGAGCTCGGCGACAAGGTTCCGCTTGACACGGAGCGTGGCTACAACATCACCATTCCCGAGCCGGGGGTGAGCGTGAACCGCTTCATCATGCTTCCCGGCCATGGCTTCGTGCTTTCGCAGCTCTCCACCGGCCTTCGTGTCGGCGGCGCTGTCGAGTTCGGCGGCCTCAAGCTGCCGCCGAACTGGAAACGGGTCGATGCCATGCTGGCCAAGGCGAAGCTGTTTTATCCGGACCTGAAGACAGACGGCGGCGAACGCTGGATGGGCTACCGCCCATCCATTCCCGACAGCCTGCCGGTCATCTCTCCGGCCTCGCGCCACGACCGCGTCTTCTATGCCTTCGGCCATGCTCATCACGGACTGACGCAGTCCGCGACAACCGGCGAGATGATCGCCGACATGATCGAGGGCAAACGCCCGGCGATAGATCCGGCACCGTTTGCGGTGAACCGGTTCTGATTGCACGGTTCGAAAGGTTTGCGGCGGCCCGGAGGCCGCCGCGAGGGATCAGGGCTTCATGGCCATCTTGACGCTGATCTGTTGCGACAGTTCATGGAAGTACTCTTCCGTCTGTCGGAAGCCATAGGCTTCGTAGAACTTCCGGGCCGGCTTGTTCTCCTTGAACACTTCGACACTGAGCGGGCCTTTTTGGCTGACTGCGTGATCGACGAGGGCCTTGCCGAGGCCTCGGCGGTGGAATGCCGGGTCGAGAAACAGCCCTCCGATATAGGTGTCCAGTAGCGAGATGAAGCCAACCGGGCATCCCTCGATTTCAACGACATAGGTTTGCGCTTTCGGCAGATAGACATCCCGGATGGCGGTTGCCGCCATGTCGTGGAAATCGTCGCCCAGAAAGGGATGCGCGTATTCGCTTGCCTTGCGCCAGATGCGAAGGATCCGGTCAGCGTCCCGGCTGACATAGGGTCTGATCATTGGTGATACACTTGTCCTGTACCGGTCATGGGGACATGACCGGTTGAATTCTCAATTGAGGTTCGGCAAAGGCTGCCCGGTGGGGAAGCGCTATTGCGAATGGTGCCCTGGGGCACCCATGGGTCAGGACATAAAATCTCCGAGGTCTATCCGGAACTGATAGCACGGGCGGCCCGTGACCGGAACCCGTTCGGGTGCATGCTGACGCATGTAAGGAGGAGCAATGACAGATGTTCTATCCGGGAGCGTCTTCACACATGCGGCATGGGTGAGTGGCCTTCTTCCCGGTAGATCTTGTCGAGGCGCAGCGTGACCAGAGCGAAGACAACCCAGCTGGTGTGGAAGAACACGCCCGCCAGCATGACGATCCAGCCCGGGATCGGACCGATGGCGGCGCGCGAGAAGGCCTCGGCCAGATCGGTTAGCGGGACCGGGTGAATGGCGATCTTGCCATAGTAGGCAACCGCCTGGATCGCGAGGATCCAGGAATAATTGCTGCGCAGCCGCCGGCCGGCCGCCCGGATCAGGCTGATGTGGTAATGCGGCATCTCGTAGTCGTCGGACAGCATCCGGCTCCAGTCATCGTTCCAGGGCACTTTCTTGCCCCTGAGCAGCGGTGCGTAGAGATCGCTTTCCAGCAGCCGGGCGCGGGCGCGGAAGAGATTGTAATAGCGGTAGCGCCGGGCCTCGAAGATCAGGAAGACGGTGACCAGCAGCCCCACCAGAACCATCGGCAGCGGCGAGGCATCCTTGTTGGAAAAGGTGGCCGAAAGGGCAATGCCGGTGGTCACAACGGCCCAGTTGGTCGTGTTGTCCAGCCGCGTGCGCCAATGGGTGCTGCGGAACACCTCGGCCCGGTAAAGATGGGCCAGGGCGCCGAGCGTTCCGGACTCGATGTCCTGTTTCGGCCAGTCTTTTTCGGTGTCGTCCTCCGGCATCTTCCAGCCCCCGAGCGAGTGTTCCTTTAGGGAATCTTAGGGCAATAGACTTGCATTGCCAGAGTGTTGTGCCTCTCTTACTTGTATGAACGGCCAGCGGGGTGCAATTCAGGCACGCTTTCCGGATCGCCGAAGGACCGGACTTGTAGCCGGGGCAAGAAGTGCCGGTTGTACCGCTTCCACCAGATCCTAAATACGAGAAACGTCTTGGTGGTGTCTTGGTTGAACTCGGCTTCTTCCCGATGCTCTCAAGGGAACAGCGGATTTGGTTCTGGTGGGACGGCGAAGAGATGAAGTGCGTGGCACTCAGAGTTCTGGTGTTGAGCCTGCTCGTTTTGGGAACGGCGGCAATCGGCAGCAACGCGCATGCGTCAAGCTGTTGGCGACCGAGCCCGGCGGAACACATTGACAGGATGCCAATCGTATTCTTTGGCAAGGTAATCAAGGCGCCCAGAGGCCCAGCTGACGGGAAGGTGCAAATTGCAGAATTCAGGGTGCAGCGTGCCTACAAGGGGGTAACCGGCGATACGGTCACCATCGGATTTCTTAATGATCACGGTGGAAATCGAGGGTGGGGCTTTGATCGTGGAAGCTCTATGCTGGTTTTTGCCGAGAGCTCAAACCCCTATCTGGAGCTGGAAGTCAAAGCTGACGGATATGCCTATTTCTGTTCCATGATACCCTATTTCGGACGCACTGCCTTGCATCCGGAATACTGGGATATTTTGGCTCTCATGAAGCCTTGATCCATCCGGCGTAAAGATGCTCCCGGCTTTGAGCCGGGAGCGATCGCTTTGGCATTACTTCCGCTTCTTGTTCATCGCCGCTGCCAGGGCTGCGGCCATGGCGTTGTTGCCGCCGTCGCCTGAGGATTTCGGCGCACCGCCACCACGGGGGGCATTGCCACCGGGACCACGCCCTCCCGGACCCTTGCCGCCGGGACCCCGTCCACCGGGGCCTCTGCCGCCCGGACCACCCCGGTCCTGGCCGGCCCGCTCGCGCTGGCCCTGGTAGTCGGCCTGGGATTTCATGGTCATGGAAATGCGTTTGCGCGGCACATCCACCTCAAGGATGGTCACCTTGACGATGTCGCCCGCCTTGACCACCTGATGCGGGTCGTCGACGAAGCGGTCGGCGAGCTGCGAGACGTGAACCAGCCCGTCCTGATGCACGCCGACATCGACGAAGGCGCCGAAGTTGGTGACGTTGGTGACCGTGCCTTCCAGCTTCATGCCGGGCTTCAGGTCGGAAATTTCCTCAACACCTTCCTGCAAGGAGGCCGTCTTGAATTCCGGGCGCGGGTCGCGGCCAGGCTTTTCCAGTTCGCTGAAAATGTCCTTCACGGTCGGCAGGCCGAATTTCTCGTCGGTGAACTCCGCCGGGTCGAGACCCTTCAGGAGAGAACTGTCACCCATGATCTGGCGCACGTCCCGACCGCAGGCCTTCACGATACGTTTTGCCAGCGGATAGGCTTCCGGGTGAACCGAGGAGGCGTCCAGCGGTTCCTTGCCCTCGTTGATGCGCAGGAACCCGGCGCAGAGTTCAAAGGCCTTGGCTCCGAGACGCGGCACTTCCTTGAGCTGCGAACGGCTGTCGAAGCGGCCGATGCTGTCGCGGTGTTCCACCACGGCTCTTGCCAGGCTATCGGAGAGACCGGAGATGCGCGACAGCAGGGCGGGCGAAGCGGTGTTGAGATCGACACCAACCGCATTCACCGCATCTTCCACCACGGCATCGAGGGCACGGGCGAGCTTTGTCTGGTTGACGTCGTGCTGGTACTGGCCGACGCCGATGGACTTCGGCTCGATCTTGACCAGTTCCGCCAACGGGTCTTGCAGGCGGCGGGCAATGGAGGCGGCGCCGCGAAGGGAAACGTCGACGTCCGGCATTTCCTTCGCCGCCAGTTCCGAGGCGGAATAGACCGAGGCGCCCGCCTCGTTGACGATGACCTTCACCGGACGCTGCGCGGCCGGAATATCTGCCAGCACATCGCCCGCCAGCTTGTCGGTTTCCCGGCTCGCAGTGCCGTTGCCGATGGCGATCAGGCCCACCTTGTGTTTGGCGATCAGCGCCAGCAGGGCGGCCCTGGAACCGGAAATGTCATTGCGCGGCTGGAACGGATAGATGGTGGCCGTGTCGACCAGCTTGCCGGTCTCGTCCACCACGGCGACCTTGACCCCGGTGCGGATGCCCGGGTCAAGGCCGAGCGTCGATTTTGAACCGGCGGGAGCAGCCAGCAGCAGGTCCTTGAGGTTCTTCGCAAACACCTGGATCGCTTCTTCTTCGGCCTTGTCGCGCAGCACGCCCATCAGGTCGAGTTCCAGGTGCAGGGCCAGCTTCACCTTCCAGGCAAAACGGGCGGCTTCCATCAGCCATTTGTCCGCCGGGCGGCCACGGTCCGCGATAGCGTAGGTGTCGGCCACCATCCGCACGGCGGGCGCGACCGGGGAAACATCGTCGGCGTCAACGGTCAGGTCGACGGCCAGAACGCCTTCGTTGCGGCCCCGGAAGAGGGCGAGCGCGCGGTGGCTCGGGATCTTCGACCATTTTTCGGAGTAATCGAAATAGTCGGCGAATTTGGCGCCCTTTTCCGCCATGCCGTCGATCAATTTGGACTGGACCACGCCGCGCTCCTCGACGTGGCGGCGCAGGCGGCCGACCAGCTCCGCGTTTTCGGCAAAGCGTTCCATCAGGATCTGGCGGGCGCCGTCCAGCACCGCCTTGGTGTCGGCAAACCCCTTGCCTTCGTCCACGAATGCCGCGGCAGATGCCTCCGGATCTTTCGACGGGTCGCCGAGCAGAAGATCGGCCAGCGGCTCCAGTCCGGCTTCGCGGGCAATCTGGGCCTTGGTGCGGCGCTTTTTCTTGAAGGGCAGGTAGATGTCTTCCAGCTGCGACTTGGTCTCGGCGGCCTGGATGGAGGCCTGCAGGTCGCCGGTCAGCTTGCCCTGTTCCTCGATGGATTTGGTGATGGCAACCCGGCGGTCTTCCATCTCGCGCAAGTAAATCAACCGCTCTTCCAGTTTGCGCAGCTGAGTGTCATCAAGACCGCCAGTCGCCTCTTTCCGGTAGCGGGCAATGAACGGCACCGTCGAGCCTTCGTCCAGAAGCTGAACAGCCGAATTCACCTGACCGGCCTTGCATCCGATTTCATCGGCGATCCGGTGGGCAATGCGCAGGGCGGTGTCGGCGGAAAGTACCGCCTTCGCGGAAGAGGAATTGGGGGCGGTATCGGTGGCGCGTTCCATTGACGAGACGACTTTCGGTGGTGAAAAGGGTCGCTGAAGATAATCTGCCCGAATGGGGCGGAAAAGGGACCGGCCTGCTCCGTCCACTGGCATTTTCTGCCAACCGGATGCGTCAGGCCGCACCCGCTTTTATCGTAAATGCGAGCCGGATGAAAATCTAATCCTGAACGGGAGAGAAATTGACTACGCAGTCTTTAGTTGATTGTGGAATTTTTTGAGTAAATCGTCGCAGATTTGGAATTTTAATATTCTGATTGTATCAATCCCCCGGAAAATTTCTTATGATTAGTTACGCTGACCAGAACAGTCAGGCCCGCCGATGGCGAGCGTCCGGTCCCGGAGGGGCTGAGAGACAGTGGTTCGTGGGAAGGAGTGCTGAGCGATGGCACGCGGAAGACCGAGAAAGATCGAGGCAAGGGACGCACTCCATTCGGTCATGATCGCTTTCTGGAAAAACGGCTATGCCGCCACCTCGATGAACGATCTGGCGGAGGTCTCCGGTATGGCCAAGCCCGGGCTTTATGCCGCGTTCGGCGACAAGGAAGCCTTGTTCGAGAAAGCCCTGCTTCACTACTTCGAAACCTACGGCATACCGGTGTTTGCAAAGCTGGCCGCGGCCAAAAAACACGTCGTAGACGATTTTCGCGATATCCTAGGCGCCGTTGCCGAGCTGACCACCGACCGGAGCACGCCGGCGGGCTGCTTCCTGATCAACGCACTGGTCGATTGCGCCTATGGAACCGAGCGGCACCAGGAAGTTGTCGTCGGTCTGCGAGAGTCCCGCATCAGTGCCTTCAGGGACCGTTTCCTCAAGGCCATCGCGGCCGGAGAGATACCGGACACCGCCGACGTCGACCGCGCGGCGACCTTTATCGAAGGCCAGTTCGCGGCGATCGCCATTCTCGGGCGAGGCGGTTCCGGACACGCCGATCTCAGAACGTTCATCGAAACCGGGCTTCGTGCGCTGCCGGTCCGAAACGCGGAAAGGGCGTTCGAAGAGGGGACGTTTTCAAGCCCTATCGTACGACAGTGATCCGTTCCGCCGCCCGCGTCACGGCGGTATAGAGCCAGCGGCTCTTGTGTTCCCGGAAAGCCCAGCTTTCATCGAACAGCACGACGCTGTCCCACTGCGAGCCCTGGGCCTTGTGCACCGTCAGTGCATAGCCGTAGTCGAATTCGTCGGCCTTGCGGCGGATGGCATAGGGAATGCTCTCCGCGCCGTCCTCGAACATGGCCGGCAGCACCTTCACCTTCACGGCCGCCTTGCCGATCTCGTCTTCGGAGATCACATCGAACCTCAGCGTATTGCCGCGCGGCTGGCGCAGGCGCTTGACGGTCCACAGGCCGCCGTTCAGCAACCCCTTGGTCTTGTCGTTCCTCAGGCACACCAGCTTGTCGCCGACCGCAGGCATCGGCGTGGTGAAGTCCTTCAGTTCGCGAATGCGGCCGTTGTAAAGCCGGCGCGTCTTGTTGGTGCCCACCAGCACCTGGTCGGCAGCCAGGATCTGGTCCTTGTCGATCTCGCGCCGGTGGATCACCCGGCTTTCGCCGAACTCCCCGTAATCCAGCGAACCGCCGTCGCGGATGGTCATCGACATGCGCACGATCGGGTTGTCCTGCGCCTGCCGGTGAACCTCCGTCAGCATCACGTCCGGTTCGGCTTCGGTGAAATAGCCGCCGCCCTTGACGGGGGGGAGCTGCGCCGGGTCTCCCAGGACCAGGACCGGCGTGCCGAAGGACAGGAGATCCTTGCCGAGTTCCTCGTCGACCATGGAGCACTCGTCGATCACGATCAGCTTGGCGGTCGCCGCCGCGCTGTCCCGCTTGATGGCAAACTGCGGTCCCGCATCTTCCTCGTCGTCGTCCAGGTCTTCTTCTTCCTTGGCCGAACGCGGGCGGTAGATCAGGGAATGGATCGTGCCGGCGTCCTCACAGCCCTTCTGGCGCAGCACATGCGCCGCCTTGCCGGTAAAGGCGCCGAAGCAGACATCGCCGTCGATGTCTTCAGCCAGGTGCCGGGCAAGCGTGGTCTTGCCGGTTCCGGCATAGCCGAACAGGCGGAACACCTGCCGGTCGCCCCGCTTCAGCCAGGCGGCGGCTTCCTTCAGGGCTTCATCTTGCTGCGGGGACCAGGCCAAGGATGCGTTCCTACTATTTCCAGACCCGGTTGCTTACCCTGATTTGCCCTTTCCAGCCAAGACCAAATGGAGAACATTTGTGCCGTCCAGTTTTTCATGAGGTCTCTCAACTGGTTGCCCAGTGTTACCCCGAGGTTGGGAAACCATCTAACCCCCCGACCTCCTCCTGAAGAAGCGCGAGCGCTGTCTCGAAGGATGGACCGCTTGTTCCGGAGCTTGCCGCCCATCTTTCGGGACGGGCTTTCGCCCTCCTCAGGATGAGGCTGTGAGTGTGGCGCGTGTCCCGAATTCAGTCCTGTTGACCTTCGCCACTCACCCAAGCACCGAGAAGGAGCTCTCTTTCGTCAGCTCGCGCTTTCTGGAGAAGGTGGCGGTGTTGAGCGTATGGCCGACATGCTCAAGCCTGAACTGCAGCGGATTGTCGTCGTGGTCATTCCCGCTTTCGCAGTAGTCAATCAGCTCCGACATCAGCCGGCCCGCGACGGGCGCGTTCTTGAACTGGTTGCCGCTGGTGCCGATTGCAAGATAATAGCCGTCGACATCGCTGCGGTCGTAGATCGGCAACCAGTCGTCGGTGGCATCGTAAAGATCGGCGACACCAACCGGATGCTGGGAGACGCCAAGCTCCGGCAGGCGCTGGGAGTAGCGGTAGGCGTAGGTGAGCGCCCGGTCGGTGAGATCCATGGAAAAATCGTCGGGGTTCTCTTCAATGTGCGGATCGCAGGCAGGGTTCTGGCTGCCGATCATCAGCTGGCCGCCGCTGCCCGGCTTGACATAAACCGCAATGTCGTTGTCGGAGACGATCAGGCCTTCCCGGGAATAGTTCAGCCGCTCGGGCGGGGCAATCTGGACCACCTCCTGGCGCAGGGGACGGTGGCCGATCTTCAGGCCCGGGTCGCCTTCCAGCAGCGCATTCACCTTGCCGGAATGCGGGCCGCCGACATTGATGACGATCCCGGCCCGCAGGAAGTCGCCGTTTTCGCACAGAACGCCGGTGACGCGGTTGTTTTCGACCGGGATTCGGACGACTTTCGTCTTGAAGCGGAACTGTGCTCCGAGGCGCGCGGCCGCGTCCTTCAAATTGCGCGCGGCGACCTGAGGATCGTCAACATATCCGCCCGACGGGAAAAAGACGCCGCCCTGGAGTTCGCCGCCGGTCGGCATGCCGAAGTCGTCGTCTTCCATGGTCTTTGCCGGGGCAAAACATTCCAGATTGTAGCCGGGAAGGCGTTCGCGGATCTGCTCCGCCGTCCAGTGCTCATAGGCGATCCCGAGCGCGTCCGCGTGTTCCAGAACCTGTTTCTGGTGGTTGTCGGCCACCGTCTTCATCACCAGCGTACCGGTCTCGATGAACCGGGCCAGTTCGCTCTCGTCCTCGGCGCCGAGATAAGCCCTCCAGTTCTTCCAGTCGTGATAGCCCTCCAGCGCCATCGCCGTACCGTCGCGCGTGGAATAATAGGTCCGGATGACGGCGGCGGAACTGGAGGTGGAGCCGTAGCCCGCCGCCGGCAGCCGGTCGACATTCAGCGTCCTGTAGCCCTTTTTCGCCAGACCATAGGCGACCGCGCAGCCGATGACCCCGGCGCCGATGATGATGGCGTCGAAGTGTGCTTCCGATTCGTCCGAGGCGGTCATTGCGGTCCTTTCCGTTGCTGTTTGCCTCTCAGAACAGTGGACCAGCCGTGATTTGTCCAGAACCGAAACCGCCAATCGGTGTTCAGAAACGGCCAGTATTTTGCGTGAAAAGGTGAATTTTGCGATGAAATATCAGCAATTGTTTTGAAAAATAAACATATATTAGAATATTTTAAAGTTTGCTGAATTTGTTCCAAAGTCTCCAGTTGAATTCACGAAGGCCGGTCAACATAGTGACCTGAGTAACGGCGTTTTTTTGCCGAAATTTCAAACATTTGGAGAAACGAGTGTCACGCGCAAGATTTTGCGAATGGTCGACGCTGGCGCTGATACTGGCCACGTCGGCAGCCTGGATGCTGTTGATCGGTTTTTATGAAAGCCTGGGCGCCTTCATCGTCTGCCCGCTTGCCGCTGTGCTAGTGACCCTGCAATCGTCGCTGCAGCATGAGGTCCTGCACGGGCACCCGACGCGCAGCCCCGCCGTCAACGAAGCACTTGTCTATTGCGTGCTCGGCCTTGCCATTCCCTACCGCCGCTTCAAGTCCCTGCACTTGAGGCATCACAACAACGACCGGCTGACCGATCCCTATGACGATCCGGAAAGCTTCTATCTGGCCTGGCGGGAGTGGGAAAACCTGCCGCGTTTCCTGCAGGCCGTTCTGACCTTCAACAACACGCTCATCGGACGTCTGCTGATCGGGCCCGCCGTGTCTCTGGTCGGCTTCTACGGCTCCGAAATCCGGATGCTGCGCGCGGGCAACAAGGTCGTTCTACGGGCCTGGCTGCATCACCTTGCAGGCATCGTTCCGGTCATTGGCTTTGTGGTATTCGTTGGCGGCATGCCGCTCTGGCTCTATGCTGTGGCCGTTGCCTACCCGGGGATGAGTCTCTTGATGCTGCGCACCTATGCCGAACACCGTGCCCACGAAAACGCCGAGGCGCGCTCCATCGTGGTCGAGTTCTGCCCGGTGTTTTCATTGCTCTTCCTGAACAACAATCTTCATGTGGTGCACCATGCCCACCCGAGGGCGCCCTGGTACCGGCTTCCGGGCCTTTACAAGTCTGCCCGGGAAGACTGGCAGCAGCGTAACGAAGGGTATGTTTTTTCAAGCTATTTCGCCCTGGCAAAACAGTATCTGTTCCGCGTGAAGGAGCCCGTCCCGCATCCGCTCAAGCACCGGACCGTGGAGGACGCTGTCTCTTGACGGGCCGCGGTACCTTCCGGGTCCGGCTGTCGATGTACGACTGGCCTGAGGTTCATGACGTGACGCGGGACCTTGAGGCTGCGCTGCAGGCCGCGCTCACGGATGCGCTCGGTCTTGACCCGGCGGAGGCTCGCGCCTGGCCGGAGGAAGGCGATCTCGTCGCGGCCTGGTGCCATCCGGACGTGCTGTTGACGCAAACCTGCGGCTATCCGCTCACCCATGCACTGAAGGACCGGGTCAGGCTCATCGGCGCTCCACATTATGCGGCACCGGGCTGCGACGGGCCAAACTACTGCAGCCAGATCGTTGTCCGACAGGACAGCGGGATTGAGAAGCTGGAAGACCTGCGCGGCCGGCGGGCCGCCTTCAACGGCCTCGACAGCCAGTCCGGCATGAATGCCTTCCGCCATTCGGTTGCGCCGCTCGCCGGCGGGCAACCGTACTTCTCTCAGGTGATCTGCAGCGGCGGGCACCTCAATTCCCTGCGGGCTGTCGCGGAGGACAAGGCGGACGTTGCCTGCATCGACGCGGTCTGCTGGAACCTTGCCTGCCGGGAGATCCCGGATCTGGCGGCCCGGCTGACGCCGATTGCACGAACCGCCTCCGTACCGGTCCTGCCTTTCATCACCTCGCTCCGGTTCTCGGATGGCGAGGCGGATCTGATCGCCGACACGGTTGCTGCGGTCCTCACCACGCCGGCGACGGAAGAGTGCCGCACCCGCCTGGGCATTCGCGGCTTTTCCCGGCTGACAGTCGATGACTACGCCGGGATCCTCGAGATGGAGAGGCAGGCGGAGGCGCTCGGTTATCCCGTTCTGGCCTGATTACTCCTCCTGAAATCGACAGAACTCCGGGGTCTCTCATGGCAATTCAAAAATGTCAGCAAGGCTGACCTGTCATTAACCATAACCTGTAATTTCAGGGACTAAGCGGCGGAAGCGCTGGCGGAAGGGTTAACGAACAGTTACGATTCTTGGTAACTGATTTGTTAACAGGAAGACGCGTCATGAAAACGGTCTGCAAATCCCTGCTGGCAGCGACCAGCCTTTCTTTGCTGCTTGGAACTGCCGCTTATGCGGAAAGCGGCACGCTCCGCATTGTGAATGAAGAGCCCTACGGGGCGGTTGTGACCAAGGAAGCCGGCGTACTGGTGTTCCGCGGCCTGCCGCCGACCCGCAAGGTCATCGTCAACCCGGGTGGCAAGACGCCTCTGGAGCTGAAACAGACCGAGGTCCACAATACCAATGTGACGATCTTGTCGGATCAGACGGATTACGCCCGGCTGCTCGGCGCGAAGATCATCCGCCTGAAGTAAACCTCGTCTGCAGGCAACGTCTTGAAGCGCCGGCTTCCGTAACGCCTGTTCAATGGCAAGAGTTCAGCTTTCTCCCTCTTCCCCTTGTGAGGGAAGATTTATGACAAATGGCGAGGCGCTGCCGCAAACCTCGTCGTCACCCCGGGCAAGCGAAGCGCAGACCCGGGATGACGCTTGTGGTTGCCGTCTCGGCAAAAGCATTCGGCTATGGCGCCGTTAAACCGCTCCCCACAGCAGCCTCTCGTCAAAGGGGTAGCTGCTGAGGCGCTCAAAGCCGGTGTCGGTGATGAGAAGCTGTTCCTCCAGCTTGACGCCTTCGTGGCCACCGTGCCGGCCGACATAGCTTTCCACGCAGACCACCATGCCCGGTTCCAGCAAGCCGTCGTAACCGCCGCTCTCCCAGTCCGCCGGATAGGGCACGGCAGGATATTCGTCGCACAGGCCCACGCCGTGAAAGAGCACGGAATAGCGGTTGGCGAGATAGTCCTCCGGCAGGCTTGTGCCTTCATGGGAAAGCTCGAAGAACGTCCGTCCCGGCTTCAGCATCGAGATATTCGCCTCGATCTGGTCGACGGCCATCTGATAGAGCGAGCGTTGCTCGTTGGTGGGCAGTCCGTCACCGCACAGCCACGTGCGGGAAATATCGCAGCACATGCCGTAGGGGCCGACCAGGTCCGTGTCGAAGGCAACCAGTTCGCCTGCCTGGATCACTCGTGAGGAAGCCTCCTGGAACCACGGATTGGTGCGCGGGCCCGATGAAAGCAGATGGGTTTCGATCCATTCTCCGCCGCGGCGGATATTGCCGGCATGAAGTAGCGACCAGAGATCCCACTCCGTCATTCCGGGCGTGAGCGCGTCTTCCATTTCACGCATGGCCGCTTCGCACGCGGCGATCGATCGCCGCATGGCCTTTATCTCGTCCGGGCATTTGATCGCCCGCGCCAGTTCCATCACCTCCTCGCCGTCATGGATGACAAGCCCGTGGGCTTCCAGCGCCGCAACGCCTTCGCGGCGGGCCTTGTCGAGCGCGATCCGGTTGTTGCCGCCGCCGTGGGTCCGGACCAGGTCGGCGAGTTCCGCCGCCCATTTGATCGCCAGTTCCTGCGAGCGAGGTCCGGCCTCGAAATAGAACCAGGGCACGCCATGACGGACTTCGTCGACCAGGCCATTGTGAGCGGACAGATGCTCGCAATTGTGAAAATCGAAGGCGACAACCGGCCCGTCCAGAGCCACGAAGGTGTAGCGGACCGCATTGTGGGTGGACCAGATCTGCATGTTGGTGGCGTCGGTCGCATAACGCACGTTCAGCGGATCGCACAGGATCGCGGCTCCGAGATCGAACCGTCCAAGCTGGGCGCGGATGCGCTCCAGCCGGTAGGCGCGGACAGCCTCCAGATCGGGCGCAGTCAGGCCGAGCGCCGCCCATTCGCCTTCCGCTAGCTCGCCATAACCCAGCATGTGGCGATTCAGCGCCGAAGCCTTTTCCAGGGAATAGGCGGCAAGGGCTTCAGGCCTGGCTTGCTCGCCGGGATGTACGGGAAGAACCGCCGGCATGATCTTGCGCCGGTGGCGGCCGAAATGTTCCGTATTCATGTATTGCCCACACTCCTGAAAACCGTGGACGGCGGCCGGACATCCGGCCTGTTACATCCGCATGCGTTCCGCCTTCGGATCGAACGGCGGGTCCTTCAGGATCGTCGCCTTGCGGCGTTCGCCCAGGATCTCGATTTCAAAGGCACCCTCGCCGAGGTCTCCGGCGAGATTTGCCGGTACATAGCCCTGTGCCAGGGATTTTTCGACGAAGTGCGCGTAGCCGCCGGAGGTGATCCAGCCGACGACCTTGCCATCGTGCCAGATGGGTTCGTCGCCCATGACGTCGGCATCCGACGCATCGACGGCAAATGCGACACGCAGGCGTTCCGGCCCTTCATTGAATTCCTTCTGCGCGGCTTCCTTGCCGATGAAATTCTCCTTGGAGAGTTTCACGAAGCGGCCGAGGTCTGCCTCATAGGGGCCGTAGATCGGGCGGAACTCGCGGAACCAGGTGCCGAAGTTTTTCTCCAGCCTGAGGCAAAGCAGGGCACGCATGCCGAAATTTCGGATGTCGAATTCGGCGCCCGCTGCCATCAGCGCCTCATAGACCTGGCGCTCGTATTCCGGCGCCATCCAGATCTCGTAACCGAGATCGCCGGTATAGGTGATGCGGTTGACCTTGCAGGGCGCGTTGGCGACGTCCATCTCGCGAAAATCCATGAAACGGAAGGCTTCGTTCGAAACGTCCTCGCCGGTGAGTTTTTCCAGCACCTTGCGGGAATTCGGCCCTGCGATGGATAAGCCGACCCAGCCGAGGTTGAGCGCCCGTATCGTTACCGAACCGTCCTGCGGCAGATGCTTTTCGAACCAGCGCATGTGATAGACCTCGGCCTGGGACGAGCCCCACATGTAGAACTTGTTTTCTGAGACCCGGGCGATGGTGAAGTCGCCGATCAGCTTGCCTCTCTCGTTCAGCATCGGCGTCAGCACGATGCGGCCCACCTTCGGCATGGTGTTGGTCATGAGGTAGGACAGAAAACCTTCCGCGCCCGGACCGGTGATTTCATACTTGGCGAAATTGGCGGTCTCGGTGATGCCGACGCTCGTACGCACCGCGAGGCATTCGGCGCCGATATGCTCAAAGTCGTTGGAGCGGTGGAAGGAAACAACGTCCTTTGCCTCGACACCGTCCGGCGCGAACCAGAGCGGGGTCTCCAGGCCCCAGCTGTCGCCCATGACGGCCCCTTGCGCCAGCATCCGGTCGTAGAGCGGCGTGGTCTGGTGGGGACGTCCGGCAGGCAGTTCCTCGTTCGGGAAGCGGATACGAAAGCGGCGGCGGTAATTCTCCTTTACCTTGGCATTGGTGTAGGACAGCGTCGCCCAGTCGCCGTAGCGGGAGATATCCATGCCCCAGATGTCATAGCCCGGGTCGCCGCTCACCATCCAGTTGGCCAGCGTCAGGCCGACGCCGCCGCCCTGGCTGAAGCCGGCCATGACGCCGCAGGCGACCCAGTAGTTTCTGAGGCCCCGCACCGGCCCGACCAGCGGGTTGCCGTCGGGGGCAAAGGTGAAGGGGCCGTTGATGATCTGCTTGATGCCGGCGTTCTGCAGGGCCGGGAAATGCTCGAAACCGACTTCCAGTTCCGGCGCGATCCGGTCGAGATCGGGTGCCAGCAGCTCACGGCCGAAATCCCAGGGCGTCTGTCGCGGGCTCCAGGGGCGGCAGTTCTGCTCATAGGTACCGAGCAGCATGCCCTTGCCTTCCTGGCGGGTGTAG
>NZ_JBNKYW010000059.1:0-40064 GCF_050301095.1 Roseibium sp. | reverse complement strand
GGGCTTCGGTACCAGATCCGCGGAGACGATGTCGAAAATGTCCTCGAAATGCTCGGAAATGCCGAGGGCTGCCGCCGTGCGCTCGGCATGGGGACGGTCGCCGTTGGTGAAGATGAACTTCTTGCCCGGCAGCGCTTCGATGGCCCGCCCGAGATCCGGGTTCGCATTGAGGCGGGAATAGTCGATGTCATGGACGAAGCGCAGATAGTCGTCCGGGTCGATGTTGTGATTGATCATCAGTCCGCGCAGCGTTGTGCCGAACTCGTGGTAGAGCGCCTTCTGATGGGCCATCGCCTCGTCGCGGGTGACGTCCAGCACCCGCTGGACGTAGCGGGCGATCTGCTCGTCGATCTGGGAAAAGAGATCGGCGTCGTGCGGGTAGAGCGTGTTGTCGAGGTCGAAAACCCAGGCCTCGACCCCCTTGAAAACCCTGAGGTCCCGGCGATGGACGTGCTGGCCCTCATGGGGCAATTTGCGTTTTCCGGTCACGGTCGGATCAGGGTCCCCGCGCCGCCGTCGGTGAACAGTTCCAGCAGAACGGCATGCGGCACCTTGCCGTTCAGGATGACGACGCCTTCGACCCCCAACTCCAGGGCCTCGATGCAGGTTTCCACCTTCGGGATCATGCCTCCGGAAATCGTGCCGTCGGCAATCAGGTCGCGGGCCTTGGCGACGGTCAGCTGCTTGATGAGATTGCCGTCCTTGTCGAGCACACCCGGAACGTCGGTCAGGAAAAGCAGGCGCTTGGCATTCAGGGCGCCGGCAATGGCGCCGGCGGCGGTGTCGGCATTGATGTTGTAGGTCTCGCCGTCTTCTCCGGGCGCGACGGGGGCGACCACGGGTATGATGTCTTCCTTCAGCACCAGTTTGAGCACCGTCGGATCTATGGTTGCCGGCTCGCCGACGAAGCCAAGATCGATGACGCTCTCGATGTTGCTGTCGGGATCGACCACCGTGCGCTTCAGTTTGCGCGCGGTGACCAGATTGCCGTCCTTGCCGCACAGGCCGACCGCCCGGCCGCCCTCGGCATTGATCAGTTGCACGATTTCCTTGTTGATCGCCCCGGCAAGAACCATTTCGACGACTTCGACGGTGGCCTTGTCGGTCACCCGGAGGCCGCCCTTGAATTCGCTGACGATGTTCAGGCGCTGCAACATCTTGCCGATCTGGGGGCCGCCGCCGTGAACCACCACCGGGTTTACCCCGGACTGGCGCAGAAGCGTGATGTCGCGGGCGAAAGCCTGGCCCAGATCCGGATCTCCCATGGCATGGCCGCCGTATTTCACGACGACGGTCTTGTCGTCATAGCGCTGCATATAGGGCAGGGCCTGGGCGATGATATGGGCGCGGCTGGACGTTTCAGGCGTGGTCATGGATTTGAAATACTCGTCAGGGCTCTAAGGTACGGACATAACAATGCGAAAGACCCCTGCTATAGCTCTTTTGGCAGGGCTTCACAATCTGGCCCGCTTCACAGGTTTGATCACTGGTTGGCGAGCAGGCAGAGCTCGGCCCGCAGCTCATCGATGCCGCGCCCTTTTTCCGAGGAGGTTGCAATGATCTCCGGATGAGCAGCGACCCGTTTGGCCAGGATCGCCTTGGTGTCCGCGATAAGGCGGGTCAGCTGGGGCGGCTTGATCTTGTCGGATTTCGTCAGCACGACCTGATAGACGACGGCGGCCTTGTCGAGCAGCTCCATGGCCTCCAGGTCGTTCTTCTTGATGCCGTGGCGGCTGTCGATCAGGAGGATGACCCGGCGCAGGTTCGGGCGGCCGCGCAGGTAGGAGAAGACCAGCTTGGTCCATGCCTCCACCAGCTCCTTGGGCGCCTGGGCATAGCCGTAACCGGGCATGTCGACGATGGTCAGCGGCGTTTCGGGGGCGATGAAGAAGTTCAGCATCTGCGTCCGGCCGGGCGTGGCGGACGTGCGCGCCAGGCCCTTGCGGCCGGTCAGCGCGTTGATCAGGCTGGATTTGCCCACGTTGGACCGGCCCGCAAAGGCGATCTCGGTGCCGGCGGCGTCCGGCAGGTTGGACATGTCGGTGACGCTGGTCAGGAAATCCCAGGGCCGGCAGAACAGCAGCCGGCCGGCCTCCAGGAGTTCGTCGGAATAGATTTGATCTTCGCTCATAAGCGCCTTCTACCTTGCCTTTTCCGCCGCGTCGAGCACCACTTGGCCTTCGGTGGCTGCTGCCTCCAGGGCTTCGATGTCCGCCCCCCTGATGGCGGCAAGATGGCGGGTGATCCTTTCCAGCGGCCAATTCCACCAGGCGATGTCCAGGAGCCGTTCGATGGTGCTTTCGTCGAACCGCAGGCGAATGATACGGCCCGGATTGCCCACCACCACCGCGAAGGGGGGAACATCGGAGGCGACCACCGCGTTGGCGCCAATGATTGCGCCGGAGCAGATGGTAACGCCGGGCATCACGGTCGCATTCGTGCCGAACCAGACGTCGTGTTCCACGATCGTGTCGCCCTTGAGGTGATCGAAAATCGTCGCCGGATCGAAGGTCTCCCGCCACGCGTCGCAAAAGATGTTGAACGGGTAGGTGGAGAAACCGGTCATGGCGTGGTTGGCACCGCTCATGATGAAAGTGGTGCCCTGCGCCAGGGCGCAGAACCTGCCGATCTTCAGGCGGTCGCCGAGAAAGTCGAAATGATAGCGCACGTTCCGGTTCTCGAAACCGGCTGCGTCCTCAAGATCATTGTAATAGGTGAATTCGCCGACTTCGATGGTCGGCCGGGTAATGACATTCTTCAGGAAAACCGTATGCGGTTCGCCATTGAAAGGATGAAGCGTGTCGGGAGAGGGGCCGTGCATGGGACCTCCGGAAAAGCAAGATACAAGGGAAGACATGAAAACGCGCCGGATACGCGGTCGACCTGCCGGTGAGCGGCTTCGCCTTGCGGAACAGGTCCTGCTTTATCGGATCATTTGCCCGTGCACTCCTTCATCAAAAAAGGCCCCGCGGTTGGCGGGGCCTTGATTGTGTATCAGGTCTTGCCGGGCTTGTCAGCCCTGCTGGAGGACCCGGTTCTAGCTCTTGTCGCCGGAGGCCGGTTTCTTTCGCTTGAACAATCCGGACAAGTTGTCCCAGAGCTCCACCTTGGCGCCCTGGCGGCGCATGATCACATATTGCTGGGTCACCGAAAGGGTGTTGTTCCAGGCCCAGTAGATCACGAGACCCGCCGGGAAGGAGGCCAGCATGAAGGTGAAGATCACGGGCATCCAGGTGAAGATCATCTGCTGGGTCGGATCGGGTGGTGCCGGGTTCATCTTCATCTGGATGAACATGGTGATGCCCATGATCAGCGGCCACACGCCCAGCATCAGCAACTGCGGCGGATCCCAGGGGATCAGGCCGAACAGGTTGAAGAGCGTCGTCGGGTCTGGAGCCGACAGGTCATGGATCCAGCCGAAGAATGGCGCATGGCGCATTTCGATGGTGACGTAGAGCACCTTGTAAAGCGCGAAGAACACCGGGATCTGGACAAGGATGGGAAGGCAGCCGGCCAGCGGATTGATCTTCTCCTTCTTGTAGAGCTCCATCAGCGCCTGCTGCTGCTTCTGGCGGTCGTCCGCGTATTTCTCGCGGATCTCGGTCATCTGCGGCTGCACGAGCTTCATCTTGCTCATGGAGACGTAGGACTTGTTGGCCAGCGGGAAGAAGATCAGCTTGACGATCACGGTGACCACCAGGATGGCGACGCCGAAATTGCCCAGAAGATGAAAGAAATAGTCGATGGCGAAGAACATCGGCTTGGTCAGGAAGTAAAACCAGCCCCAGTCGATCAGGAGTTCGAACCGCTCTATGCCGAGGGATTCCTCGTAGCCGTCCAGCAGCTTGGTTTCCTTGGCACCCGCAAAGAGGTAGGAACTGGTCTCGCCGGTTGCGCCAGCAGCAACGGCAACGCCATTTCCAAGGAAGTCGGCCTGGTAGTTGCCGGTTTTTCCGGAATAGGTGAAGCCCGGCTGGAATTCCTGGCCCGGAGCCGGAATCAGCGTCGACGCCCAGTACTTGTCGGTAATGCCGAGCCAGCCGTCGCTTACCTTGGCCGGACGGATCGTGCCTTCTTCTTCCAGGTCGGAATAGTCGATTTCCTTAAGCCCATCCTCGCCGAAGACGCCGAGCAGGCCTTCATGCAGGATGTAGATGCCCTGGGTTTCCGGAATGTTGCGGCGGGCGATCAGGCCATAGGGATAAAGCGTTACGTTGCCGGACGTGGCGTTCTCGACGCTCTGGGCGACGGTGAACATATAGTTCTCGTCGACAGAATAGGTGCGCTTGAAGGTGAGGCCCGCGCCGTTGTCCCAGGTCAGCGTCAGCGGCGTTTCCGGGGTAAGCTTGGCCTCGCCTTCGATGGACCAGACCGTGTCCGGTCCCGGAAGGGCGATGTCGGCGCCCGGGTCTGCGACCCAGCCATAATCGGCGTAATAGGGCTCCGGTGCGCCGGACGGGGAAAACAGAACGATGGTCGGGCTGCGCTTGTCGACGGTCTCGTGATAGGCCTTCAGGCGAAGGTCGTCGAGACGTCCGCCGGTAAGGTTGACCGAACCTTCCAGCAGCGGCGAGTCAATGGTGACACGGCTGGTGGCGGCAAGGGCCTGTTCCCGGCTGGCGAAGATCGTCTGTCCGGCACCTGCCTGTGCAGGGGCGGAAGCGTCGCCACCTGAGGAGGGCTGTGGAGCCGTGGAGGAGGGAGTGCCGGCACCCAGGCGCGTTGCCTCGGCTTCCTGCTGCGCCTGAAGCTCTGCCTGTTGGCGTTCCAGCTGTGGTTGGGCGACGAAATATTGCCAGCCAAGCAGTACGACCAGGGACAATACAATTGCCAGAATCGTGTTTCGGTTTTCAGAAATCAACTGGAGTTACCCCTGTTTCCTGCGCGATGTCATTTGTGTCTGCCGGTTTGGCCGGCGCGGCTTTCCCCGTCCACGCGGCGTTTCCGGATCCAAAACCTGAGTCAGCCCGGACTTAAGGTCCGCGACGAGTTTTTGAAAGGGCAAGGTCAGCGCACTGTCGCGCGCAACCAGTACAAAATCCGCCTTTTGCGGAATGTCCCCGCTTTCAAGTTCTGCCACCGCGGCGCGCAACCGGCGCTTTATGCGGCTGCGCGCGACCGAGTTGCCGGTCTTCTTCGTGACCGTGTAGCCGACGCGCGGCGCCTCGTCCGTGTCGCGTTTCAGGCCCTGAACGACAAAAGCGCGCCGGCCCAGCCGGCCGCCTTTGGCGACCGCCAGGAACTCGGAGCGCTTTTTAAGAGTGTCCATAGCAGCGATTGGGTGTTGGCAGACGCCGCCAACCCGGCGCACTGCGGGCGGACCGCCGATTAGGCGCTGAGGCTCTTGCGGCCCTTTGCGCGGCGGCGAGCAAGCACCTGACGGCCGTTTTTGGTGGCCATACGTGCGCGGAAGCCGTGGCGACGCTTGCGGACAAGACGGCTCGGTTGATACGTACGCTTCATTGTTCTTCCCCGCGCGTCTAAATGCGCGGCCCTTGTTCATTTTCTAAATTCTTTGGAGGAAGCACTCGAAGCGCTTCTAAGAGCGCGGCCCTGAAAAGCCTTGGGTCCGAATGCATGTCCCGGTCGAGCGCGCTTATAAGGGCCATGCAGCTTCAAGTCAACGTTGCGTTCAAAGAATCTCCGATTTCTTCGCCATCACACACAGGTGAACGGGATGGCGTCTGACCTCACTTCTCGGTGAAACCCCGTTCTTTTAAGCAGGATTAAGGTACATCTGCCTATCTGGTGTCATTCAAGGTGCCGGGCAGCTGTCGGGCCGGGGCCTGGCAGTTGATTGCGGCGGGCCACGTCCTGCCGGCTCTTGAATACGGGAACGGACATGCAGGGCGGGAAGGCTGACACGATGACTGCGCCGAAAGAACCAGAATCGGAAGCCGGGGAAAGCGGCAGCCGTTTTGCCTTTCACCATGTCAGGAAATGGCTGCCCCTGGCCGTGCTTGCGATCCTGATGGTGGTAGTCTTCTCCAACGGCCTGCATCACCAGCTCACCTTGTCGAATCTCATCAAACGCCGTCAGGAACTGGCCGGACTGGTGGATGAGCATGCCGTCGCCGCCCTGCTGGTTTACATGTCGGCCTATGCGGTCACCGTCGCGCTCTCCATTCCCGGCGCCGTGCTTCTCACCATTGCGGGTGGCTTTCTGTTCGGCTGGGTTCTGGCGGGCTTCATGACCGTCGTCGCGGCCACACTCGGGGCCTGCGCGGTATTTCTGGTCGCCCGATCTTCCTTCGGCGAAGTGCTGACAAGACGGGCCGGACCATTCCTGTCCCGCCTGGCGGAGGGCTTCCGGCGGGAAGCCTTCAACTATCTTCTGTTCCTGCGGCTGACGCCGATCTTTCCGTTCTGGCTGGTCAACATTGCACCTGCCGTGTTCCAGATGCCATTGGCCTCCTATGCGCTGGCAACCTTTGTCGGCATCCTGCCGGGAACCTTCGCCTTCGCCTTCATCGGCTCCGGCCTCGGCAGTGTCATCAAAGCCCAGGAAGCGGCGAATCCAGGTTGCGCGGCGGCCGGGACCTGCCAGATCGAGGTTTCCGCCCTCATCACCCCGCAGCTTCTGGCGGCCTTCTTTGCCCTTGGCATCGCCAGCCTGATACCCGTCATATTGAAGAAGGTCCGGTCCCGCTGACCGGTCCGCAGTCCCCATTTCCTGATAGGAGCCGTTGATGGCAACGCTGCTGACCCCGGATATTTGCGTGATCGGTGCCGGATCGGGAGGCCTTTCGGTTGCCGCCGCCGCCGCTGCCTTCGGTGTCGATGTCGTGCTGATCGAAAAGGGGCTGATGGGCGGGGATTGCCTGAATTACGGCTGCGTGCCTTCCAAGGCCCTGCTGGCAGCCGCGAAAGCGGCCCATGGCAAGACCGGTAGAGCCGGTTTGGGGATCGGCTCCGAAGGTGGAGAAGTCGACTTTGCCGCGGTGAACGATCATGTGCGCGGTGTCATCGCCGCCATCGCGCCTCACGATTCGCAGGAGCGTTTCGAAGGGCTGGGCGTGACGGTGCTGCGCGAGGCGGCGGCCTTCACGTCTCCGGATACGGTCGTGGCCGGAACAATGGAAATCAAAGCTCGCCGATTCGTCATCGCTGCCGGCTCGAGACCGGCCGTGCCACCGATCCCGGGACTGGATCAGGTGCCTTTCCTGACAAACGAATCCCTGTTCGAGCTGCGCGAAGTGCCGGAGCATCTGGCGATCATCGGTGCCGGCCCCATCGGCCTGGAGATGGCGCAGGCCCATCGCCGCCTCGGCGCGAAAGTAACTGTGTTCGAAGCCCGGAAGGCCCTGGGCAACGACGACCCGGAACTTGCCGGTATCGTTCTGGAAAAGCTTCGGGGCGAGGGCGTCGAGATACTTGAGGAAACCTCGATCGGGGAGATTCGCCGGAACGGCGAGAGAATCGCCGTTCACGTCGAAAGCGCCGGTGGTGGCACACGTGAGATCACCGCCAGCCATCTGCTGGTTGCTGCCGGCCGCGCACCCAATGTGGAGGACCTCGGCCTGGCGGCGGCCGGGATTGCCTTCGACCGCAAGGGCATCAAGATCGACAAGGGGCTGAGGACCAGCAACAGAAGGGCCTATGCCATCGGAGATGTGGCAGGTGGGCTGCAGTTCACCCATGTCGCGGGCTATCAGGCGGGCCTTGCAATCCGCTCCATCCTGTTCCGCATGCCGGTTGCCATGAACAATGACCTTGTGCCCTGGGTGACCTACACGTCGCCGGAGCTCGGTCACGTGGGGCTCGGCGAAATCGAGGCGCGTCGGAGATATGGCGGCAAGGTCAAGGTCCTGACCGCCGACTATGCCGGCAACGACAGGGCTCTTGCCGAAGGCGTGTCAGCGGGGCGCCTGAAGCTGATTGCCGGGCCGGGCGGGCGGCTGCTCGGCGCCGACATTGTCGGCGCGCAGGCAGGCGAGATTCTCAATCTTCTGTCGCTGGCGCTTTCGAAAAAGCTGAAGATGAAGGACCTTGCCGGGTTCATTGCACCTTATCCGACACTCGGGGAACTGGTGCGGCGGGCCGCAATTTCCTACTATGCGGACGTGCCCGCAAAAAAATGGATGCGCCTGCTGGTCGCAGTCTTGCGTAAATTCGGGTGAGCGGATGGGAGTTGCATCGCGCAGGTGGCTGGAATTGTTTGGAACGGAACGGCATGAAGCATGAGGGTGCACCGCAAGGATCCGTTGTCCCTTCCGATGAGGAAGGCGGCTCCGCCGTGGCTGGCGACAGTTTCGGTCAGCACCGTCTTGGCGGCCTTTCGGGGAAACTGCTGCTGCTGACGGTGGCCTTCGTGATGCTGGCGGAAGTGTGCATTTACGTGCCGTCGATCGCCAATTTCCGCAATACCTGGCTGATGGACCGGCTGACGACGGCCGGTGTCGCCGCTTCGGTGCTGGCCGAGACCAACACGATTGCCCCCAGGCTGCAGGAGGAATTGCTGCGCACCACCGGCGCGGTCGCGATTTCGCTCGACCAGGGTTCTCGCCGCAGCCTCATTGCCATGAGCAGCGTGCCGCTCAATGTCGATTTTGTCATCGACATGGGAGCGGTCACGCCCTGGTCTGCCATCGTCAACAGCTTTCAGCTCCTGACCTATGGTGGCGACGGCGTGCTGCGGGTGATCGGGGCCGGGCAGATGGGGCATACCCAAAAGGTGGACGTCGTCCTGCCGATTGCGCTTCTTCAAAAGGACATGCTGGCCTTCTCCGTCCGCATCCTGGGCCTTTCCCTGGTGATTTCCGTGATCACGGCGAGCCTGGTCTATGTGGCGCTGAGGGCCTTGTTCATCCGGCCGCTGCACAGGCTGACCCGATCCATGGAGCGATTCGCCGAAAGCCCGGAGGATTCCTCCCGCATCATGGCCGTCTCCGGGCGCCGGGATGAACTCGGTGATGCGGAGATCCGGCTTGCCGGCATGGAGGAGGCGCTCTCCCGCGCCCTGCATCAGAAACAGAGGCTGGCGGATCTGGGGCTGGCCGTCTCCAAGATCAACCATGACCTGCGCAACCTTCTGGCCTCCGCGCAACTGTTCCTGGAGCGTCTGGAGCATGTCGAGGACCCGACGGTGAGCCGGATCGCGCCGAAGATCCTGGCGACCCTCGACAGGGCGGTCGGCTACACCCAGGCGGTGATGTCCTACGGCAAGGCGCAGGAACGGCCGCCGCAGCGGCGCCTGCTGGCACTCAGGCGGGTTGCGGACGATGCTGCCGACGTTCTGGGGCTAACCGACCACGACACCGTTGCCTTCGAAAACAAGGTGCCGGAGGACATCGAGATCGACGCCGACCCGGAACAGATTTTCCGGGTGATGGTCAATCTCATGCGCAATGCGCTTCAGGCGCTGGAGGCGGAAAAGGACAAGACGCTGGTCTGCCGCATTACGGTGGAGGCGGAACGGGAAGGCGCTTGCGTGCGCGTGCGCGTCACCGACACCGGCCCGGGCATTCCCGAAAACATCAAGAAGGCCCTCTTCAAGGCCTTCCACAGCGGGTCCAAGAACGGCGGCATCGGTCTCGGGCTGGCGATTGTAGCCGAGCTAGTGAAGGCCCATGGCGGCAGTATCCGGCTCGACGAAACCGTGCCGGGAACCTGCTTCTGCCTGGAAGTGCCGGACCGCACCATGTGAGCTGCGGGTTTTGCACAGGCTCGGACGACGCGTTATGCAAGCTACGAGGTTTTCTGCGGGTTTTCAGCCTGTGTGACAGTTCCTTGAAAAAAAGTTCAAAAAGTCCCTTGCATTCCCCGCAGGACCGCAGTAGGTAAGCGCCCTGTCCGGGGCGCACACGACGCCTCGCAGAGCCAGGGCCGGTCATCCGGGGTCACTCAAACCCGACGATCTGGTCTTCGCCTTTAAGCACCGGTAGCTCAGCTGGATAGAGCACCAGACTACGAATCTGGGGGTCGGGGGTTCGAATCCTCCCCGGTGCGCCATCAATCTCAAAGACTTAGCTGTTTCATTCCAAGCTGTACGATTCGTCGTGTAAGCAATTTGTACGCGCGAAGCACTTCCGCGGCTTTTCTGGCTGTAAAACAAGGTGCCTTCGGTTCCTGACCGTTTATTTCTCCCGTTCACTACACATGCACTTCCCTCTGCCGCGCCCGGCCCGGAGCAGACATCGTTGTCCTGCAAGCTTCAAATGCGCGATGATCCTCTGATCACGACCCAAGTCTCATCCAGGAAGGCGTTCACTTCGGGTGTGGGGAGCTGCATCGCGAAACAGATATGAAACCATCAGCCAAAGGTGCTTGCTGCTTCGCAGGGCTGCTGGATAATATGGAACTTCTGACGGGCCAGCGCCTTTACTGGATCGGGCCAAGTGTTGTCTCAATAGTCCTGACGACGGGCAATCCAGATGCGTAACACCTTTGATAGGAAAACCAAAAACAAGTTGCCGGGAGCCGTCGTCGATTTGGTTCATCTGGATCGGCAAGGTGCCCTGTCGCCGCTTTTGAGCGATCTGGGCGGGCTGGCTGCACATGTGGAAAGGCCCGAGTTTTTCCAGGTTCTGTCGGCGATGCTCGAGAAATGGAGTTCCTTTGTCGGGATCACGATTTTCGAGTTTGCCCCGGACCTGCCGCCCCGCTTTCTTTTCAGCCAGGGTGACGAATACGACAGCGAGTTGACCGAATACCTCGGCGGGCTCTACCTTCTCGACCCGATGTATGACCTGTTCACACGCGGCGAAAAGTCCGGTGTGGTCAGGTTCAATCTCAAGGATCGCGACGAATATCAGGTCCCGGATGCTTTTGCCCGCTATTGGCAGATGATCATCGGCCGCCACGAGATAGGCTGCTTCTTCCCGGTAGCGCATGACCGCTGCATGCACATGTCGCTTTTCCTCGATCTTGAGGAGGCGGACACGGATATCGTCGTCCGTTTTCTGGAAGTTCTTCAACCTCTTCTGACGGAACTGGTGGACCGGCATCTCGCGCCGAAAGCCGCGCTTGATGCGGAAGCGGCGTTTTCCGACAAGCAGTTCCACGCCGGTGTTTCGCGCATTTTTGCAGACTTTGGCAAAGACATTCTGACTGCACGGGAAAAGGAGGTCTCCCAGCTCTTGCTGCGCGGGCATTCTTCCAAATCGATCGGGCGCATTCTGGATATTTCGCCCGGCACAGCCGCAATTCACCGGTCCAGCATTTATAAGAAGCTGAACGTTTCCGGACAGGGCGAGATGTTTGCCAAATTCGTGATTAATCTCATGAATTCATAGACTTGCGCCTTAAGAGCCGCTCCGAAAATCTCCAAAATCATCTATTGCACATGCCATATATCCAAACCCTCCGGAGTTTGGAAGCATAGCACCTGACCGTTTACCCGTCCGGTTGAAAGCAACGACCGGGGACGACGCCAAGGGCTCGGGGAAGCATGTCTACAGCGCATTTGAAGGACGACAGGGATGGCCTGTCGGGGGGCAGGTGCATCAGCCTCGGGCACTGCCGAGCCGCGTCGCCGCAAATGTGATGGCCGATCCTTTTTGGGTTCTTAGGACACGTGCGTGACACCGGAGGATGTCCGAGATGACACCGGAATTGAAAAGTTATTTCGACCGCTACAATGTGACGGAGACCGCGCGCTCAGCGGTCATCGCCAAGTCGACCATGTTCATTGACGGCGACTTTACGGACGGCGCAGCGACTGAAGCGTTGCCGGTGCTCGAACCTTCGACCGCTTCACACCTGACCGAACTTGCACGTGGCACGCATTCGGACGTGGATGCCGCCGTGACCGCCGCCCGCAGGGCATTTGACGAAGGTCCCTGGCCACGCATGGTGCCGGCTGAACGCCAGCGCATACTCTGGAAACTGGCGGACCTGATCGAACGGGATGCCGACATTCTCGCCCAGATTGAAACCATCGACAATGGCAAGGCCATCGGCCCCTGCCGGGAGTTTGACGTTCTCGGGTCAGTCGAACTGCTGCGCTACATGGGGGGCTGGGCAACCAAGATCGAAGGGGCGACAAGGCAGATCTCGGCCGGGTCCGACTTCTTCTCTTACACAGTGAAGGAACCGATCGGTGTCGTGGGGGCGATAACGCCCTGGAACTGGCCGATGAACATGGCCTTCTGGAAACTGGCCGCGCCACTGGCGGTGGGCTGCACCATGGTCCTGAAAACCGCCGAGTTGACGCCGCTCTCCATGGCATATGTCGCCAGGCTGATGCAGGAAGCGGGTCTGCCGGAAGGGGTGTTCAACATAGTCACCGGGCACGGGCACGAAGTCGGTGCCTATCTGGCCGCGCATCCGGGGATCGACAAGGTATCTTTTACAGGCTCCACGCGCGTGGGGCGTGAGGTGGGCACCGCCGCGATGTCGCATTTCGCGCCGGTCACGCTGGAACTCGGTGGCAAATCGCCGATGGTCGCGTTTGAGGACGCCGATCTTGAGGCCGTCGCGGAGGCGACTCGTTGGAGCATCTTCTTCAACTCGGGCCAGAACTGTTCTGCCGGATCGCGCCTCTATCTGCACGAGAATATTTTCGAAGAAGGGCTGGAGGTGATCAAATCGCAGATCACCCGAATGAAACTCTGCCCGGGTCTTGACCCTGATTGCGATATCGGGCCCGTGATCAGCGCCGGCGCCAAGGCCAGCATCGAACGCTACCTTGATATCGGACGCGACACTGCGCGCACGGTCTTCGGCGGTCAAAAGCAGACCTTTGAAGGCTTTTTCGTCGAGCCCACTCTGTTTGCGGTCGAAGACAACAACTCGCCTTTGGTTCAGGAGGAGATCTTCGGCCCGGTTCTGGTGGCCCTGCCGTTCAAGGACGAGGCCGAAGTCATAACCAAGGCCAATCATGGCCCCTATGGCCTGGCGGCGAGCGTGTGGTCGCGCAACGGAGCACGGGCGCAACGGGTTATGCGCCAGTTGAAGGCCGGCTCGGTCTGGATCAATTGCCACGACGTCGTCGACGTGACCATGCCCTTTGGCGGTGTGAAGGAGTCCGGTTTCGGCAAGGACCTGGGACGCGAACAGATCGACCATTTTCTGCACACCAAGGCGGTCACGATGGCCCTTTAGGCGGTTTGTCCCGTTGAAGGCGCATGGTTGCAAAGAAGGAACGATTCAGGGTGCAAGTGGAACACAAAGCAAAGGCGCATACGGTTGCCGCCCCATCTCTGAGTGACAATGACGCCCAAGTCATGATGCTCGAAACATGGGGGCTGGATGCAAACGTGTGCTGTCTGTCTTCCGAGCGGGACCAGAACTTCCTTGCCACGATCACGGATGGACGACGCTTTGTCCTCAAGATCGCCAACCCCAGCGAGGACCGTGCGGTCTCGAACCTGCAAACCAGTGCATTGCAAAGGATTCAGGCCCGCGATCCGGAATTGCCGGTGCCGCATCTGCTTCCGTCCAGGACGGGAGCGGCTGAAGTAGACACGACCTTGACCGACGGGCGCCGCGCCATGGCGCGCGTTCTGAGTTGTGTCGGCGGATCGCCGCTTTTCGGTGCGCCGGTCACACCGGAAATGGCAACCGATCTGGGCGGAAAGGCGGCGCGGCTTGATTTGGCCCTGGCGGATATGCGGCACCCCGCCGAACGCCATCCCTTTGTCTGGGACATGACCCAAATCGACCAGCTGGCACCCTTGCTGGTTCATCAGGAAAGAATGGAACACGGTTCCCTGATCGTAGCGGAATTCAAACGGTTTTGTTCCGACGTCCTGCCGCGGTTTGACGGTCTGCGCTGGCAACTGATCCACAACGACCTGAACCTTTACAATGTGTTCGGCGATAGCAACGGGATTACCGGTCTGATCGATTTCGGTGACATGGTGCGCGCGCCCCTGGCTCTGGATCCAGCGATTGCCGCAGCTTATCTGATGGCCGATGGCGATGATCCCCTCGTCCTGGCCCGCGCCTTTCTGACGGCGTACCAGAGGCAACTGCCTCTGACCGGGGAAGAAATCGCGCTTCTCCCGGACATGATGATCGGACGGTATCTGCTCACCCTGCTGATCACCCGCTGGCGTGCGGACCTGCACCCTGAAAATGCAGCCTACATCCAGCGCAACGCGCCGCATGCCCTGACCTCACTGCAATATCTCGTCAAGGCGCGCGCGGATCGCGGTTTGTCCCTGATTGAACCGGATTGATCTCATGTCTCAAACCAAAAGCAATTTTCACGGCACAGCCAACCCCGCCGTTTCCGATCCGGAGGATGCGGTACTGATCGCGCGGCGGATGGCAGCGCTGGGGCCGTCGTACCGGCTCTTTTACGACGAGCCACTGCATCCGGTACGGGCCGAGGGCGTCTGGATCACGGACAAGGACGGCCGCCGCTATCTAGATGTCTACAACAACGTGCCAAGTGTCGGGCATTGTCATCCGCGCGTTGTCGATGCGCTGTCGAAACAGGCGGCGGTCCTGAATACGCACACACGATATCTGCATGAAAACGTGGTGGAATTTTCCGAAAGACTGCTCGCCACGATGCCGGACAGCCTCAATCGCACGATCTTCACCTGCACCGGATCCGAAGCCAACGATCTTGCGCTGCGTATTGCTCATTTTCATACCGGCGGCACAGGCATTGTCGTGACGGACCTGGCTTATCACGGTGGCACCCTGGCGGTGGCGGAGATGTCGCCGTCGCTCGGGCTGGGTGTGGGCAAAAACGTGCGCACAGTCGCGCCGCCCGACACCTATCGCACGGGCGAGGGCGACGCGGCGGCCGAGTTCGGAGCTCGGGTGGCTGCGGCGTTTGACGACCTCAGGGCGAGCGGCATCACGCCTTCTGCTCTGATATTCGACACGATTTTTTCCTCCGATGGGGTCTTTGCCCCCCCTCCTGGCATTCTGAAGTCGGCAGTTGAAGCGGCGCACAAGGCAGGTGCTGTCTTCATTGCCGATGAGGTACAGCCAGGCTTCGGACGCACCGGCGAATGTTTCTGGGGTTTCCAGAACCACGACCTGATCCCTGACATCGTCACCATGGGCAAGCCAATGGGCGACGGGCATCCAATGGCGGGACTGGCGCTGAGCGCTGAGCTGGCCGACGGCTTCGGGAAGGTCTCTCGCTACTTCAACACGTTCGGCGGCAACCCGGTATCAGCGGCGGTCGGGCTGGCGGTTCTGAATGTGATCAGGGACGAAGCCCTGCAGGAAAACGCCCGCATCACCGGCAAGTATCTTCGGGACGGGCTCCGGGACCTGGCCAGCGCACACAAGGTGGTTGGCGACGTTCGCGGTGCCGGACTCTTCATCGGACTTGAGATGGTCCGGGACCGGGAAACAAAGACACCGGCAACCGAGGAAACCGCCTGGCTTGTGAATGAGCTGCGCCGGCGAGGCGTGTTGATCTCGCGCGCCGGGCCGCACGGCAACGTACTGAAAATTCGCCCGCCGCTGCCGTTCAGACCTGAACATGCCGACCATTTCACAGAGGTGATGGAACAAACCCTGACGGCGCTGGCGCAGAGATTCTGAGCGGCGCAGAGGAAAAGGAAAAAGAAAATGGGTTTTGCTGAAAATGCCCTCAGGGACGCCACGTTTTTTCCGCTTTGGCTGGATCGGGACGATGCTCCGAGCGTCGAGCCGCAACTGGTCGGCAACACGTCCGCCGACCTGTTGATCGTTGGAGGCGGGTTCACGGGCCTTTGGGCTGCCATTCAGGCAAAGGAGGCGCAACCGGATCGAGACGTGATGCTGATTGAGGCGACGAAAGTGGCCTATGGCGCCTCCGGACGTCCGGCCGGTGTGGTCTCGACATCTGTCATGCACGGTCTGCACAACGCCGTACGGCTCTTTCCCAACGATCTGGCGGACCTGGAACGGCTGGGTCAGGACAACATGCGCGGCTTTATGGAAACGCTCGAGCGCTACAACATCGACGCCCAATTCGACAGGGGCGGCGAGCTGACCGTGGCGGTGGGCGATGATTGCGTACCGGACATCAAGGCGGAATACGAGCTGCACAAGAAATACGGCCATGTGGTCGAATACCTCGACCGTGAGCAATTGCGGGAGCACATCAAATCGCCGATCTATTCGGCGGGGTGCTGGAACAAGGAGCTCTCCGGGACGGTGCAGCCGGCGATGCTGGCCTGGGGTCTGAAACGCGCAGCGCTGAGCCTGGGCGTCCGGCTGCATGAATTCACTCCCATGGAGAAAATCGAACGCGAAAACGGGGTGATCAAGGTCACCACTCATGACGGATCGGTAAAGGCAAGGAAGATCCTGTTGGGCACCAACGCGTTCGCGACGGGTGACCGGCGCATCAAGCAGCGTGTGGCCGGGGTCCGCGAACGCATCATGGCCACCGAACCGCTGACCGAAGAGCAATGGGATCGTCTGGGCTGGGTGCACCGGCAGGGCATCTACGACACCCGCACGCAGCTTAACCACATGCGCCGGACCAAGGACAACCGGATGACATTCGGTGGACGTCTTGCCTACTACTATGACGGCACCAACAACATCGATCCGGCAGGCGAGCGAACGATAGAACCGTTCATCCGACTGGCCGAAGCCTATCACCGCACATTCCCGCAAATGGACGATGTGAAATTCAGCCATGCGTGGACCGGGCCGATTGCGCTGACCACGAGGATGGCCGTGCATTTCCAGGAGTATCTGGACGGCGACATGATTTATGCCGGCGGCTACTCCGGCTACGGCATTTCAACCAGCCGGTTCGGGGCGCGGCTCGGCCTCGCCAAGCTCGACGGCGAGGATCTCCCCGAGCTCCGGATGGAATTCGCCCGCACGATGCCAAATCGTATCCCGCCGGAGCCGTTTCGATGGGTCGGCTCGCAAGTCACGCTCCACGCGCTTGATACAGCTGATGAAAAAGGCGGCTGGCGCAAGCCCTGGATCAAGATGGTCGAGGCAATGGGGTTTCCGCTGTCGTAGCGCGCCTTCATCAGAACCGGCACGTTCGTCTGGAAAATCAAGCGGAGCGATGTTCGTTCCTTGCCCGGCTCAAAACCATGACACCCGCGCAACAGACGTTCCGTCATTTGCAAATTGGCGGACAGCAGGTTGCGCAGACTTTTGCAAACCAACTCGCGACTTCCACTCGGAGAGGAAAGAAAATGACGCAACTGACACGCATGAACCCTGATGGCCCAAACGGCGCGCTCGAGCCGATCTCTGTGGTCGATCCGGCGACCGTCATCGACGGCGAAGCTCAAGAAAAGGGCGCCTGTTTTATGGGCGACGGGGGCGAAAAGATCATTGTCGGTGTCTGGGAATCCACCGCCTATGCCGAAGTTTTCTCCGGTGAAGGCTATCCCGATGACGAATTCTGTCAGGTGTTGAATGGCACAGCGACGCTGACCGACGCAGTTGGCAACGCACAGAGTTTCGATGCCGGCGACAGCTACGTGATCAGCAAGGGCTGGTGCGGCGAGTTCCGTGTCAGCGAAGGCTTCAAGAAATACTACGTCGTGTCGGCTTCCTGAGAACCAAACAAGGAAAAGATCATGAAAAAACTTCTGATTGGCGTTGCCTTGTCCGCAACAGTCTCTGCTCCGCTCAGCGCGGAGGAATTGAAAATCTTCAATTGGGCCGAATACATCGGTCCGGAAACCATCGCAAATTTCGAGAAAGAGACGGGTATCGACGTCACCTACGATACCTACGACTCCATCGAAATGCTGGAAACCCGGATCCTGGCCGGCGGGTCGGGCTTCGACGTGGTGGTCGCGGCCGGTCCGACTGCACAGCGGTTCATTTCGGCCGGTCTGGTCGAGCCGCTTGATGCCGCTGCGCTCAGCAACCAAGGCAACATTGACCCTGAGATATCGGAGCGTGTCGAAGGCTTCGATCCGGGGTCGAAACACATCGTTCCGTATATGTGGGGAACGGTCGGCATCGGCTACAACCCGGCAAAAGTCGAAGAGGTACTGCCCGGAGCGGACATGACCGACCTGTCAGTCATTTTCCAGCCGGACAATGCGGCAAAACTGGCCGAATGCGGATTGGCGGTTATCAATTCGCCAAACGAAGTTCTGGGTGTTGCCCTGAACTATCTTGGGGCCGCACCATATGGCAATGACAAGGGCGATATGAAAAAGGCCGAGGCACTCGTGGCTTCGATCCGCCCGAGTGTACGTTACTTCGACAGCGTCAAGCCGATCGACGATCTGGCCACGGGCGAAATCTGTGCGGCGCTGATGTACAGCGGCGATGCCGGTATCGCAGCCTATGCGGCTGAAGAGGCAAATAACGGGGTCGACGTGGAGTTTTCCATCCCGCAGCAGGGCACGCTGGCATATGTCGATTCATTCCTGGTTCTGGCGGATTCGACGAACAAGGAAGCCGCCCATGTATTCCTGGATTACATGATGCGGCCCGAAGTCATCGCTGATGCGAGCAACTTCGTCTTCTTTGCCAACGCCAACGCTGCGTCCAAGGAGTTCGTCGACCCGGCCATCACCGGCAATCCGAACATCTATCCGCCGACCGAGATCATGGAGCGTCTTTATGCCGAGATTCCTCTGGGCAACAAGGCGCAGCGCCTGCGTTCCAGAACATGGACCCGGATCAAGACCGGTCACTAACGGCTAAAAAATCGGCGCGGTGTGTCCAACCCGCGCCGTTCTCAGGAGAGAACCATCATGGTTGCGCGTCAGAACGAAGAATTCATTTGCATTGAAAATGTCTCGAAAAAGTTCGGCGAATTCACAGCCGTTCAGAACATATCGCTCAACATCCATCGCGGAGAAGTGTTCTGTCTTCTCGGCAGCTCGGGAAGTGGCAAATCGACATTGCTACGAATGTTGGCAGGGTTCGACGCGCCGACAGAAGGTCGAATCGTTGTCGATGGCGAGGACATTTCCGGAAAGCCGCCTGAGCGGTTGCCCGTGAACATGATGTTCCAGTCCTACGCGCTTTTCCCGCACATGACGGTCGAAAAAAATATTGCTTACGGGCTGCGCCGGGACGGTGTTTCCAGGGCGGAAACCAGGCTTCGCGTCGATGAAATGCTCGAAATGGTCAAGATGACATCCTTTGCCAAGCGTAAGCCTGGTCAACTGTCGGGTGGCCAGCGCCAGCGCGTGGCGCTGGCCCGCTGCATCGTCAAGCGGCCCAAGGTTCTGATGCTGGACGAACCGCTCGGCGCGCTCGACAAGAAATTGCGGGAAGAAACACAGCAGGAATTGCTGAAAATCCAGAAGGACCTGGGCCTGACCTACATCGTGGTGACCCACGATCAGGAAGAAGCAATGACCATGGCGGACCGGATCGGCATCATGAACCGGGGACAGATCGCGCAGATGGGACCGCCGCGCGAATTGTACGAACAGCCCAACAGCATGTTCATCGCCGATTTCGTCGGGTCCCTGAACAAGTTTCACGGATCCATTGTGGGGCAAGAAGACAGACGAACGATCGTGCGCCTTTCAGAAGATCTGGTGTTGAGAATTGAAACCCCGTTTGATCACCGCGTGGGGGACGATGTCATTCTGACCACCCGTCCGGAAAAGCTCGAAATTTTCCCCGATAACTGTGAAGCGCAGCCACTGACACAAAACGTGGTCTCGGGCACGGTCAACTTTGTCGGTTATTTGGGGGACCAGACGAACTATTCGGTCGATGTCGGTGGCGGCATTCACGTTCGGGTGTCCGAACAGAACCACCACATGTCCACCAAGGCGGCGATCGCAAGCGGCGATACCGTGCGTGTCGCGTGGCCCGCCCGCGCCTCACACCTGTTTGCAGCGTAAAGGGGTGAGATGATGGCTGCTCAAATGCTTCACACCTTGCGCGCGAGTTTAGGCAGGACCGTCGTCCTGATGCCGCCCTATCTCTGGATGGGTTTGTTCTTCCTGTTGCCTTTCGGTTTTGTGCTGAAGATCAGTTTTTCCGAGGCGGTCATCGCCAGCCCGCCATTCGCGCCACTGCTCGAATATGACGCTGACGAAGGAATTCTCAACGCGCTGTTCCGGGTGTTTAACTATCAGTATCTTCTGGAAGACAGCTTGTATTTCAACGCCTACCTCGGTTCGATCAAGATCGCAGCCGTATCGACGATCATTTGTCTGCTGATCGGATATCCGTTCGCACTGGCGATTGCGCGTTCGCCCAGATCGAAACAGCCGTTGCTTCTGGTTGCGCTGATGCTGCCGTTCTGGACGAGCCTTCTGATCCGCGTCTACGCCTGGATCGGTATCTTGCGGCAAGACGGGGTGCTCAACAATTTTCTGCTCTGGGCAGGGCTGATAGATGAACCGCTGGTCCTGCTGCAGACCACATTCGCGACCTACGTGGGCGTGGTCTATGCCTACTTGCCCTTTATGGTCTTGCCGCTATATGCGGTGCTGGAAAAGCAGGACCTGACGCTTCTGGAAGCCTCACGCGATCTCGGGGCATCGCCCGCCCGCAGCTTCCTCGATGTGACTTTGCCGCTTTCGTGGCCGGGAATTGTTTCCGGGTGCATGCTGGTTTTCATTCCGGTGATCGGCGAATTCGTGATCCCGACGCTGTTGAGCGGTGAATCGACACTGATGATCGGCCGTGTTCTTTGGACCGAATTCTTCAACAACCGAGATTGGCCGGTGGCGAGCGCGGTAGCGGTCATCATGCTGGTGTTGCTGATCATCCCGATCATCGTGTTCCAGAACCAGCAATCCAAGCAGGGAGACTAAACGATGCCACGCACTCTCAAATATTCGCTCTGGCTCGGATTTGGGTTCCTCTATGCGCCGATCCTAGTTCTGATCGCCTACAGCTTCAACGCTTCGCGGCGGGGCAGTGTATGGGGAGGGTTCTCCGCCCACTGGTATGGCGAGTTGCTTCGCGACGAACAGATCCTGACTGCGGCCTGGATCAGCATCAAGATTGCAGTCTACAGCGCCAGTGGCGCCACCGTTCTTGGACTGCTGGCTGCCGTCGCCATGGTGCGGTTCGGCAAGTTCCGGAGCCGCACGTTGTTTGCCGGCCTGATGTCCGCACCGCTTGTAATGCCTGAAGTGATCGTCGGCATCTCCCTTCTTCTGCTCTTCATTTCGGCAGAGCAGTTGATCGGCTGGCCTGCCGGGCGCGGGATGATGACCATTACCATAGCGCATATCACCTTCTGCACAGCGTTTGTGCTGGTGGTGCTGCAACCCCGGATCGCGTCGATGGATCGTAGCCTGGAGGAAGCCTCACGCGATCTTGGCGCAGGGCCGGTCACCACGTTCGTACTCGTGACACTGCCGTTGATTGCGCCTGCCATCTTCTCGGGTTGGCTGCTTGCATTCATCTTGTCTTTTGACGATCTGGTGATCGCCAGCTTTACCGCCGGACCGGGGTCGACCACCCTACCAATGCTGATATTCTCCAAGGTCAAGATCGCGGTGTCTCCTGACATCAACGCATTGGCCACTTTGATCATTCTCGCTGCGGCTCTTGGCCTGGTCGCGGCAATGATTTTAATCCGAAACCGCGACAATCAAGAACAAGGGTAATCCATGTACAATCAACCTTTAGGCGGCAATGACATGCCGCGTTTTGGCGGTCCGGCCACCTTCATGCGGTTGCCCGCGGCGGAAAACGCTGAAGGCCTGGATGCAGCCTTTATCGGTATTCCGATGGATATCGGCGCCAGCCACCGGCCCGGCACTCGCTTCGGGCCGCGCCAAATTCGTGCCGAAAGCGCGATGATGCGGCCTTATAACATGTGGACCAAGGCGGCCCCCTTTGACGGCTTGCAGGTGGCGGACATCGGGGATGTGCCGATCAACACCTTCGATCTCAAGGACACGGTGCGCCGCATCACCGACTTTTACGACGAGGTGCTCAGGAATGACGTGATCCCGCTGACCATGGGAGGCGATCACACATTGAGCTATCCGGTCCTGCGTTCAATCCATAAGAAACACGGGCCTGTCGCACTGATCCACGTAGACGCTCATGCCGATATCAACGAGCAGATGTTTGGCGAGAAAATCGCTCATGGAACACCGTTTCGCCGTGCCTATGAAGAAGGTTTGATCGATGCGCACAGCACGTTCCAGATCGGATTGCGCGGCACCGGTTACGGTGCTGACGATTTCGATATCGCACGCAGTTGGGGCTTTACCGTCTTTCACGCCGAAGAGCTTTGGTACAAGTCCCTCGCACCACTGATGGAAGAGATCCGTGCCAAGATCGGAGACAATCCTGTTTATCTGACGTTTGATATCGACAGTCTTGACCCGGCCTGCGCACCGGGTACCGGGACCGTGGAAATGGGCGGGCTCATGACCAGCCAGGCTCTGGAAATCGTCCGTGGCTGCAAGGGCCTGAATATGGTCGGCTGCGATTTGGTCGAGGTTTCGCCCCCCTATGACCCCTCCGGAAACACCGCCACCATTGCGGCAAACCTGCTTTACGAAATGCTCTGCATTTTGCCGGGTGTTCCGTACCGGACATGAATGGTTCGGAAGAAATCGTTACGGGAGCCAGACATGCTTGTTCGGAAAGATGAAATCACGATGCTTGATCTGAAGGATCCAGCGCTGCTTGAATGCCGCGCATATGTGAACGGACGCTGGATCGAAACAGGCCGGACTTTCCCCGTCTGCAATCCTGCCACGGGCGATCTGATCGCCAATGTCGCCGACCTGAGCGTGGCTGACACCTCGGCGGCGATTGATGCCGCGCACGCGGCGCAAGCCGACTGGGCGGCATGGACGGGCAAGGAACGCAGCGCCGTCATGCGCAGGTGGTTTGATCTGATGGTGGAAAATGCCGACGATCTGGCCACTATCCTCACCGCCGAGATGGGTAAGCCCTGGCCCGAGGCCCGTGGCGAGATCATGTATGGCGCCAGCTTCATCGAGTGGTTCGCCGAAGAGGCCAAGCGCATCTATGGCGACGTGATCCCGGGCCACCAGCGCGACAAGCGCATCGTGGTGCTGAAACAGCCCGTTGGCGTCGTCGGTTCGATCACGCCGTGGAACTTCCCCAATGCCATGATCGCCCGCAAGGTCGCCCCGGCGTTGGCGGTGGGATGCACCTTCGTGGCGCGTCCGGCGGAGCTGACCCCGCTGTCCGCGCTGGCGATGGCGGTTCTGGGTGAACGCGCCGGCATCCCGGCCGGCGTGTTCAACGTGATCCCGTCATCGGACAGCGCGGGCGTGGGCAAAGAGCTTTGCGCAAACCAGAAGATCGCAAAGATCACCTTCACCGGCTCGACCCGCGTCGGCAAGATCCTCATGAGCCAGTGCTCGGACACGATCAAGAAGATGTCGCTGGAACTGGGAGGCAACGCGCCCTTCATAGTGTTTGACGACGCCGATCTGGATGCCGCGGTCGAGGGTGCCATGATCGCCAAGTACCGCAACAACGGACAGACGTGCGTCTGCGCCAACCGCATCTACGTGCAGGCGGGTGTCTATGACGAATTCGCCGCGAAACTGACGGCCAAGTCGCACGAGCTGAAGATCGGCAACGGCTTTGATGATGGCGTCACCACTGGTCCGCTTATCAACGAAGCTGCCGTTGCCAAGGTCGAAAGCCACGTGGCGGACGCCTTGGAAAAAGGCGCCACAGTCGCAACCGGTGGCAAGCGGTCCGGTCTCGGCGGCACCTTCTACGAACCCACCGTCCTGACCGGTGTCACCCCGGACATGGTCGTTGCCAGGGAAGAAACCTTTGGCCCCCTGGCGCCGCTGTTCCGCTTCGAGGAGGAGGCCGACGTTCTCGCCATGGCCAACGATACCGAATTCGGGTTGGCAGCGTATTTCTACAGCCGAGACCTTGCCCGCGTCTGGCGGGTGGCCGAGGCGCTGGAATCCGGCATGGTCGGCATCAACACCGGCCTGATCTCGACGGAGGTCGCACCGTTTGGCGGGGTCAAGCAATCCGGCCTTGGCCGCGAGGGCTCAAAATACGGCACCGAGGATTTTCTCGAGGTCAAGTATCTCTGTATAGGTGAGATCAACTGACGCCTGCCAGAGCGCCCGATGCGTGAGATCCGTCGGGACTTTTGCGTTGTTCGAAATCGGAAGTGAAAGATCACTCTGACAGTCACTAATGGTTCGATTTCGACAGGGCGATGCATAAGCGCAATTGCAACTGGAACACCAGGGTGCTCGTCGTGAATATGGCGGTTCTTGATGTTTCAGAAGGATCTGATCTGCCCCTGTCCGTTGGTCCGTTTTTAGGGGCAGGCCGGCCATATTTTGATGCTGCCGCGCAACGACCTTGCGATCTATAAGATGTGACATATGGCGAGGTTCGTTGTGAACGGGTTCAATGCCGACATGCTTAGAACGAACCCACACACCAACGATGCCCTGCGCAAAACGCTCACCGTAGCCGACCTGCGTTTCACGCCTCCGAATGTGCCGTTACCGATATTGGCCGAGGCCGCAAAAAACGCCTTTGGCCTGGAAGGCCGGATGGTTCCGCTCGCCGGTGAACGTGATCAGAATTTTTGGCTTAGACCTCAAGAAGGTTCCGGATACCTCCTGAAGGTGGCCAGTCCTCTTGAGGATCCCGCACAGATCGATTTTCAGATTTCGGCTCTGGAGCATCTGGCTGCACATGGTGAAGACTTGCCTGTGCCCCGCATGATCCGCACAAACGACGGTGCGCTGACTGTTCCCATCGAATATGAAGAGCAAGACTACTCGATGCGGCTGCTGAGCTTTGTTCCCGGCCGCCCTTTGGTCAGTGTTCCCTGGGAGGGGGACGAAGTTTCGCGCGGAGTGGGCGCTCTTTTGGGAAGCCTCAATCGAGCCCTTGCGAGTTACTCACATCCCGCACAGCGCCATTTCATGCCTTGGGATATCAAGAACGGGCTGTTGGAATCTTCGCAAATGGTCGGGGAATACCTGCCGGCGGATCTTGTCAAAGCCTGCATGCCGGAAATCGCGCGGCTGGCAGAAACAAGTCTGCCGAAAATACGCGCGATGCCACACCAGGTGATCCACAATGACGCCCACACCGGAAACGTTATTGTCGATCCGGAGGAAAATGTCCGGGTGTGCGGCCTCATCGACTTCGGGGACCTGGTGGCCGGGCCGCTGGTTCAGGACATGGCGATTTCGCTCAGCAGCCTCTTTGAACGCAGCGACGATCCGGTTGCGACGACGGTGGCCTTTTTGAAGGGCTACAGCTCTGTCTCCCGGCTTCCCGTGGGCCAGTTGCCCTATTTGTATGACGCAATACTGGCGCGACAAATCCTGACTGTAGAGTTGCTGAACTTCCGCGTCTGGCATGATCTTCCAGGCTCCACGGAACTCGCCGCGAGCGATCTTCCACGCTCGATCGAAGCTTTGCGAAACCAGCTGGCCGCAAATTCCTCGGATTTCACCTGCCGCATATTGGACGCGGCGGGAAAGATGGACTGATACAATGCTCAATACACCTGCCACGCAAAAGCTGCTTGAGCGCCGCGTCAAATCGTTGGGCCCGGCCTACGTGCATTTCTACCAGGAGCCTGTGCACCTCGTGAAAGGGAAAGGGGTCTGGATGTGGGATGAAGACGGCCGCAAGTACCTCGACTGCTATAACAACGTCGCATCCGTCGGGCACTGCCACCCCGATGTAGTCGAGGCGCTTTACCGGCAAGCCCAGAAGCTGAACACACACACGCGCTACCTGCATAATTCGGCGGTTGAATATGCCGAAATGCTGGCCGAAACCCTGCCCGGCGAAATCTCGATTGCAAATCTTGTCTGCACCGGTTCTGAGGCCAACGACTACGCCTGCCAGATCGCACGCCGGGTAACCGGAAACTTTGGCCTGATCATTCTCAACAGGGCCTATCACGGCAGCACGACGCTTATTCGCGAACTGTCTCCGGAAATTCGTGATGAAGCGGCCCCGGACTATGTCTACGAGATTGACGCGCCCAACACATATCGCGGCCGCTATTCCGGCGATCCAGAGGCTTTTGCCGACCACCATGCAGGTCTGGTCGACGAGGCAATCGAAGTGCTGAAGGATCGTGGCCACGGTGTGGCGGCACTTCTGATCGACTCGATCTACGACAGCCCCGGGATCTTTGCGCCTCCTCCGGCCTATCAGCAGAAGTTGTTCGCCAAGGTCCGTGCCGCGGGTGGCCTGATAATTGCCGACGAGATCCAGTCGGGCCTGTGCCGGCTTGGCGACAACTACTGGGGTGTGATGGACAGCGGCGTAACTCCGGACATTATCGCCATGGGCAAGCCGATGGGGGGCGGCCATCCGCTGGCGGTAACGGCAACGACACCCGCCATCATGCAGGAATACGTCGACAGAGGCGGTGACTATTTCAACACCTTTGCCGGCAACCCGGTCTCGGCCGAAGTCGGAAAGGCAGTTTTGGAAGTCGTATCCCGTGACAATCTGCTCGCCAATGTCAAGGAAACCTCCCGCCATCTGTTGACCGGGTTGAACGCTCTTGCTGAAAAGCATGACATCATTGGCGACGTGCGCGGCAAGGGTTTCTTTTTGGCCGTAGAGCTTGTGCGTGACCGCACCTCAAAGGCACCTGCAGGGGAAGAAACGATTCGCGCCGTGGAGTGGATGAAGGACAACGGCGTTCTGGTTTCCAGGATCGGTTGGGATGCGAATATCATGAAGATCCGCCCGCCGCTGGTCTTCGGAAAACACCACGCGGATCTCGCGTTGGAGACGCTCGATGCCGCTTTGACTGCGCTTTGACTGGGAGGGAAGCGTTGCTGCTGCCGATGGCTCTCTTCATGAATTGTGTCACTGCTTCGAAATGCTTCCACTCCGTCGCTCATCACGCTCGTACAGTAGGCGAATTGCGGCGTACCCCTCAACATGCGGCCATTGTGGAGGGCAGACTATTTGCGCGCTCCATGAACTGCTTACACGTATTCGAATTCAAAATTGGCGGTGACAGGTCGTGGCCAATGGGCGCGTCACACCAAACGGCTGCCATAGAGATTCGTTAAACAAGCTACGAACGGCCGACATGGGCGCGCAACTCGGCCGGATGCTGCTGGAAAGAAACGTTGATAACTCGGCGGCGAGCTCGCCGAGATCACCGATCAGATGCGGCATAACCGGATTGACCAGTTCTCATCTTCATCCTCCCCGGTGCGCCATTCCACTCAATGACTGGCAATTTGTTCCGAGCTGCACGCCTTGTCGTGTAAGCGCTATGCAAGCATGCATCGCGATCTTGTGGCTTCGCTGCCTGTACAGCTAGGTGCCTAGGGCTTCCGACTGTCCGCAGGGTTCTAGCCTTGCAATCATGGCAACGTCGATAGAGTGAACAAGTCCAAATTCCTCGAACAATATTTGGCGCAATTCAAGCTGCTTTCAGTATTCGCTATTCGGGGTCAGCCTTCTCGTCCGGCGTGCCGTTTGGCTCGGAGGCTCGAAGAACAGCTCGTTATACCGCAAAGCCATACGGCCGGCGTTTGAAAAACCGAATTGTTTCGCAGCATCCGATACCGGGGTGGTAGCACCGTCAGGGTGCTTCAGGAAACCTCGCAGCGCATGCAGTCGTATGAGTTCGAAATACCGGGAAGGTCCAATCCCGAGCGAGGATTTGAACTCCCTGTAGAGCTGCCGGTCCGACATGTGCAACTCGTCAGCAATTTCCGGAATTCTCAGCGAGGCATCGAAGGGAAGAGCCCGAAGTGCGGATCTGGCACGTTTGACCGTATTCAGGGTATCCGAGTTCTGAGCGTGAGCGGTTGTGTCGTTGTTCTTGAGAGCAGTATTCTCTCCCATCAATTTGGCGAGCAGATAGAGCGTTTGGTTTCTGATCCTCAACAACGACGCAAGACTGACGGTCTTTCCATCCAGGTTCTTCATGTTCGAACACCAGTTGTAGAAAGTTTCCATTTCACTTGCGGAGAGTTCATAGACATTGTCGGGGTTCTTTTTCCATCCCAGACGTCGAAGTGTGCTCAGACTAATCTGAAGATCCAGGACCCTTGTCCGGCCGGAGAAGAAAAGGGCGTGTTCGGTCTCGGGGTGCAGCAAGATGAGATGAGGTTTCGAGATCTCAACCCCGTGAAACTGCAAAGGTTTTTCTGAGTGCAATATTAGCGCGAAGCAAATAACATCTTCCCTGTTCTTGGCCAGCATTTCGAAACTCCTGCTAAAATCGCTTGTTCCGACGGTTAAACCGGGCAATAGAACGCGGAACTGGTTGAAGTCGAAACGTCCGCCGGAAATCTGCAACAGATCGAGGTCCCAACCGGGGAAATGATCGGGAAACTCCAAAACGTCGTCACAAACGAAGCTGTGCGTTTCAACCTGTAGATCCATACTGTGTCCTCAAACCTGCCGCAGCATGTGCGAAACACGGGGTTCCCCTGGCGATGATGGAAAGATCAGGCAGGGTGCGTCACTTCCGATGTTGGCAGAATGTGTCCTTTTTACGCAATCCGAACTTTTTCGGATCACTCAACTCCGCCCATGCCGGAAGTTGAGTTAAGCTCGGGTCAAATGGCCGAACAGGCGCCGGTCTTTTTGGGCGGCTACAATTTGTTTCTTTTTTTCTCAACGCAGAGAGCCATGATACGGAAGACTGTGCCCGCAGCGCGTTTTGAAGAATATTAGATTTCGGGGAATTGGGCCAAGGGCGATCACAATGCCTGCTTCGCCGGAAGAGAGTAGCCCGCTCAGGTGGGAAGGAAAGGATGCCGGACACAGAAAACTCTGTTGGCGCGCTCAAAGACCTCGGCAGAAAGCGTCCGACTGCAAGGCGGGTCCTGATTTCGCTCGCGTTTGCCGGAGCTGGTTTGGTCGGCTTTGTGTTGTTGGCGCTTTATTCCGGGGTTTTGCTGCCACTCAGGCAGCTCTATGCAGAGCACATCCTTCAGAGCATCGTTGACCGAAAGGTCAAGGTCGGTGGCCCGGTTGCCATTACGCTTTCCGATACTATCCGCGTCTCCATTCGCGATGCTCAAATCGCGAATGACAGCCAAGAAGCCTATAGTCGCCTTTTTCAGGAAGTAACACTCGACGTTTCCTACGGTGTCCTTCTTGCAGGCGAAGCCGACATTCACAGCTTTGGAATGTATGGTGCGACCGTCGACGTCAGTCCGGTCTCCGCCGAAGCCGGCCCGGAAGAGTTTTCGGAAAACCGCTGGGATTTGGCAAAGATCCCAAGTGAAATTCTCAAGAACCCTATCTCCAACAACCTCGTCCTTTCCGATGTCCTTGTCATGTACCGGGACAAAGCCAACGGTTGGGACGAAAGCATCACGATCGACACGTTGCGCTTTGAGCGCCAACCAGGTGCCAAGGACATAAAAGTCTCTCTCGTCGCTGAAGCGAACGGCTATCCGATTTCCGTTGACGGTCAAATCTTCGACGACCCGGCCAACGCTCTGCTGAAGACATTTGCTTCCTCCGTCGTAATGCCATCGCTGAAAGCTGAATTCGACGGAAGAATTGATATTTCGAAAGACATCGCGTCGATGGAGGCTCGTTTGTCAGCCGGATCGCCGGCGGTTCATGACCTTCTGGGCGCATTCGGGTATGAGACGAGCCTGGAGGCGGAAGGCGAAGTCCAGGTGGAGCTGAAGGGTGCCCTGGACAGGCTTTCCGCGGAAAACCTTTCCGCGAGCCTGGAAACAAAGCTGGGAGACCGGTACACGTTGGCCGGACGGGTCGGCAATCTCGCCCTTGCGAGTGGCATCGACACCCGGTTTGCCGGCAGCCTTGCGCCACCGGAGACACCATCCAAGGGCTCCGATGCCGTTGTCGTTTTGACCGGTTTTAGCGGAAAACTTGTCGGCGACTGGTCATCCCTTCGTGTCAGGGAAACGCATGTCTACAGCAATATTGCCGCTCTCGACCTGGAAGAACTGGGACCCATTTCCATTGGCCGGATCGTAAAACGTCCGGACGACAGGATTGCCCTCGAGGACATTCGAATCCTCGACGGACCAACACCGCAACAGTCGCCCATTGTCCTGACGGGAAGTGTTGAAGATGCACTCGCGGCCTCCGGGGTCAGGATTGACGGAACGTTCCGTTTCCCCACATCTCACCTTTTGGAGCTGGATGTCCCTGAAATAGCTGCGCTGGGCGCGGTCGCCGGCACGGTGGCCCTGTCGGATGAAGACGGTCTCCTTGGCCTGACGCAGCTGGAGGGCGGCATTGAGGGGTCAGATCTGATTTCAGCCGCCTTTTCCCTCAATGTTCCGGCGCTGCGTCTTATCGACCGGTTTCAGTTCGAGACCGAGATCGGCATTCCGGATCTTGTCGCGTACGGAACCGCCATCGGCGCAGAAATCTCCGGGGCAACAACTTCGCTTGTGTTCAAGGGGAAAGCAGAGCTTGTTTCAAATGGCATGTCCATGGACGGTTTGCTGCATCTGGGGTCTTCCGATGTCGAACTGGCGGCGACCTTCCAGGATGTCGAGGACGCCGAGAAAGCCAAACATACGAAATTTCATGCGAGCGGCTCCCTTTCGTCCGGACGGTTTTCCTTGAGCGAATTCGATCCCTTGCTTGACCTTCTGGCTTACTCGGGTCCACCGGATCTCAAGAACATCGAAATCGACAGATCCGATTTCGACAATCTGATCGTCGATGTGTCCGTTGATATTTCCGAACTGGATGTTGACGGCAAGAAAGCCGGCGACCTGCAGGGTGACATCCACCTGGAAGACCGCATTCTTTCCCTGAAGGATTTTTCCCTTCGATTTCTGTCCGGTGCCGTCAAAGGTAATTTTTCCTTCAACCTTTCCGGTGACGCGCCATGGCTCTCTGCCCAGGGACGGATAGAGAAATTCAATCTGGCTCGGCTTCTGAAGGAACTTGGCATCACGAGCCCGGTCACAAGCACGGTCTATTCCAGCTTTGACATCAATGCCGGAGCGACGTCGGCAGCGGGTTTCCTGAAAACCTTGAGCGGCCGTGTGACGACGTCCCTGTGGGGCGGAAACATTCCCACGGAAATGATCGACCTGGCAGGTCTCAACCTGGTGTCCTGGCTGTTTCCGCCGGAGGACAAGCAGAGCGGGAAATTCGTCTGTGCCGTGCTGCCGCTCAGTTTCAAGAAGGGTGTCGCCTCCGGAAAGGCCATCATTATCGAGACGGGCAACGTCCAGCTGATCGGCGAGGGGAACGTCAATTTCAGGGAAGAAACCCTCGATCTGAAATTCGCGCCGCGTCCAAAGCGCCGTCAGGCGGTCGACGTCATCAGTCCCTTCGAGGTCAAGGGGAATCTTGGAAATCCGGAGGTTATTCCCATCCACGCAGCAGCGGGCAGAGCGATCGGTGAAATCATTTCGCTGCCCTTCAATCTGACGTCCCGGATATTCGGTGGCGCGAAACTGATCGACGAAAAGGCAAAACCCTGTGTCCTGCCAAAAACGGCGGGAGCGAAGTAGGAAGAAGCTTTCAAGGGTGAAACCGCGCTCACCCTGAAAGCCTTGTTGAAATTGGGACAGTTCTGATGGCATACAATGTGAAACACCGACATTTACTCAGTCTTGTTCTGGCAACAGGACTTGCCATTTCGCCTTCCCATGTCGCGATGCAGGCGGCATGGGCTCAGACCAAAGCTGCTCCTGCCGCAAACAAGACCTCGGCAGGTGTTGGCCAACTCGCGGACAATGCCGACCGTCAGGTGGCTCTGCTTATCCGGGCTGCGCGCCAGTCCAAGGACCCGGTGCTTCGCCTGGATGCCGGGGAAGCCAAGCCTTTCTGGACCGGCCTGAAGCGTCTCCATACCAGCGTGGCGCAGATCGGCAACGGCCTGCAGTTCAAGGACGAGAGTTTTCACAAGGCCCTGGCTGAAACAGTGAGCGCCACCGCCGCGGTTCAGGCTGCCCTGGAACTCAGCGGTTCCAAGGATCCGTCCGTGCGGAAGGCGCTTTCCAGGCTTGAGGACACGATCGGGGCCCTGCAGGGAAATTTCAGCAAGGCTGCCGCACGTCAGAAGCAGGGCGGGAAACTGTCCGCTGCCGAGAAGCAGAAACTTGAAACGATCAAGACCAAGCAGGCGGAACTGGAAGCCAGGCTCAAGGCGATAGAACCAAAGGTCAAAAACAATCCAAAGGCCATGCGCGTGGTGCGGGAAATCCGCGAACGCTCGGTCGAGGTTCGCAATGCGGGAAACACGCTTGGCGATTTCCTGGCGGCCATGGTCGCGATCCGCATCATCGACGGCATTCTCTGGGGAGGCCATTGGTGGTGGGGACCGTGGGGCGGCTGGTGCAACGATTTTTCGATCAACTACATTGGGATCTACAACGACATTCTGATCGATATGCCCTACGACTGGGCCTATTACGACGCGCTTCAGGCAGAGATAGACGATGCCATCCTTGAAGATGCGATCGATACTGCCGATCTGGACGACGCCGAAGCCTATGTCGAAGAAGATCTGGCCGACCTCTCTGAAGACGACATCGCCTTGAACGTCGAAGGCGTGGACATGCCCGAAGCGGAAGATTTCGACAATCCGGATTTCGGACTGGATGAGGACGCCGCTCTTCAGCCGGTCGAACAGCCCGACGTCGAACCTGAAGCTCCCGAACCCGAACTGCCCGATATTGCCCCACCTCCGGAAGAAGTGGAATTGCCCGATGAAGGTAATCTGCCGGCGGTCGAGGACATCGCCCCCGAGCCTGAACCCATGCCGGTGGAACCGGACATTGATCTGGGTAACGCCCCGATGGACATAGAAATGCCGGACCTGGGAGACGCCGGGATGGACGACCTCGGCTTTGAGGACGCGGGATTTGACGATCTCGATGGCGGGTTCGACTTCGATTGACCGAAAAGCTGGCAAGGCCTGGTTACGCGTTGTTACTCGCTTTCGGAGGTCACCCGTTGAAACTGAAACGAGAGGTCTTTCTGCATCGGAGATCTGCGCTCTTAATTGAAAACCGGATAGCAGGAGAGTTGTCCATGATCTTCAGCATCTCGCTTTGGCGGACGCCACAGTTTCCACGCTGGACATGCGTGGCATGCGTTTTGTTTTTCGGTTCCATTTCGCACAGTGCCGCACAACCGGCACGCCCCGATACCCGAAATTTGACTTGTGACCAGGCCAGGGCTCTCGTTCAGAAACGCGGCAGTGTGGTTATGACGACTGGCACCAACACGTTTGAGAAGTTCATTGCCGATGCCAGCTACTGCATGCAGCGTTCCATGACACTGCGTTCAAGGCTGGCACCGACCAAGGACAACCCCAGTTGCACCGTCGGCTATCGTTGCCACAGCAACCGTGGCAACAGAAGCAACTGAAAGAGGGGCTCGGCTGGACGCGTTATCGCGTGCTTTCCCTCGTTGGGAGCAAATTCAAACGACGCGAGGCATAATCCCGGTATGCCGGAAGCCTACGCCGGGATCTCGTTGAAGAGCACGCAATGGATATAGATGTTCTTGAGGTATTTGACCGACGCCGCCCAGCCGATTTGGCGAAGCTTGCCAACTTGGTTCGCCAGAGCTACGACTTTGGAGCAGGTTGATGAGTTGGCAGACCACTTCGTTGCTAATGCTGAAAAGAAGATCTTTGGTGACGCGTTACGGACAACTGACCGCGATTTTTTTGCTGTCGGTGCTGGTGGCTGCTTGTGCAAGCGGTTCGGCCCGGGACTTTACCGGGCCGCACTATCGACAACGTGCGCAAGTCAAACACGTTGGGAATGTCGCTGTTTCGGTTGCTGTCTTGAGCAATCAGGAAATCCAGACTGAATTCAGCGATACAATACCCGTTGCCGATGTCCGGCCTGTTTGGCTTGCCGTTGAAAATCGTTCGAACGAAGAGCTTGTCTTCTCACCGGTTGCCTTTGATCCGGATTATTTTGCACCGGATGAAATCGCGTGGAAGTCGAGGCACCGGACAGGGAGTTTCGACACCGCGCGTACCGCATTTGAGGCGCGCCACTTCCCCCTCGTGATACCCGCCGGAAAAAGCGAAGAAGGCTTCGTTTACGCCAAGGCGTCCGAAGGCGCGAAGTTCTTCACGGTCTCGCTTTTTAGCGAGACACGGACCCGCAGGGTGGAGTTCGCGCAGGAGATTCCGGGTTTTGAGGCGGACTTCCTGAATGTGGATTTCGAAGAGCAGTATGCGGGTCAGGACATCAGGAACCTGAACCTGGGAGAATTGAGACGATATGTCGGGAGTTTGCCGTGCTGTGCTTCGGGACCCGACCTGACCACCAACGGGGATCCGCTCAATCTGGTGTTCGTGGGGTCCGGAACAGACATTCTGACCGCCCTGGTCGGTTCCGGTTGGGACCTGACCGAAACGAAAACCCAAAGCAGCATTGTGCGAACGGTTTCCTCATCGCTTTTCAGGTCTTCCTACAAAACGTCCCCGATCTCCCCGCTTTACCTCTTCGGCCGCCCGCAGGACGTTGGCTTGCAGAAAGCGCGCCGGACCGTTGATGAACGCAATCATCTGCGTCTCTGGCGAGCGCCGGTGCTTTTGAAAGGACGGGAGGTCTGGGTGGGCCAGATCAGCCGGGATATTGGTATCAAGTTCAGTGCCAAAACCTTCGTGACCCACAAGATCAGCCCCGCAGTTGACGAAGCGCGGGATTATGTCCTGTTTGAAGCGGCGGAAACCGGGGCTTTCGAAGCGTTTGCCTATGCCGCCGGCGTTGGTCCCGTTGCTGAAACGGAACCGAAGACCAATTACACCGATGACCCTTATTTTACAGACGGACTGAGGCTTGTTCTCTTTCACAGGGAAGGGGCAAGCCGTTCAAAAGATATCAGAATGATCCAGTGGGAAACGCCTGGCGAGGCTCCGCGCAACCGGTAGGGCGTTTTCGGCCAGACCGATTTGCATACTGACGTGAAGCGGGAGATCCAGTCTGGCACGATTGGCTTCGACGCCGTCGGGAATGTCACGCTGCAGGTGATTAAAAACTTCAGAGCCACGCAATGGCAAAAAGAGGCGCTGAGCGTCCGATATTCGATGACGAACAGAAGACTTCGCTATACCAACCGCAATTGATAGGAACCTTGTGAGGACGGCTGCCGGGTCTGTTCAGCCGTCGTTTTCCTGTTTCGGCTTCGCATCCTCGTATTTCAGGATCTCGTTGAAGAGCACGTAATAGATATAGATGTTCTTGACGTATTTGACCGGCTCCGCCCCGACGGATTTGGCAACCTGCCATTCGACGCTTTCAAACCACAGATTGGGATCGGACGCCTTTTTCCTGAGCCGTGCGACCCTGTTGGGGCCGGCATTGTAGGACGCGAAAACGAACAGGATTTGTTGCAGATCCGGGATCTCCGGATCGTCGAAGTAAGTGTCGGCCACGAAGCGGTTGTATTTCGCACCGGCCTCGATGTTGCCTTCAAGCTCCCGGAAATTCTTGATGCCGACACTTTTGTCGCGGGCGGTGGAGGGGAGAACCTGCATGATGCCGACGGCTCCGGCCCGGCTCTTGGCCTTGTGGTTGAAGCGGGACTCCTGAAAGGCCTGCGCAGCCAGCAGAACCGGATCGATACCGTATTTTTCTCCGGCCGCCTTGAAATGAACCATGAGTTCATCGAGGCGCTTCAGATAGGCTTCGGATTTCGGATTGATGAGCCTGTCTATGTCGGAGTAGTAGCGCCGCCCGAGAATGTTGCCCAGTTTCGTGCCGATCTTGTTTTTTTCCAGAAAGGCATTTACCTGGGCTTCAAGAAGCGGGCTGTCTTTTCGGAACGCCCAGGCTATTTCCCCCTCTGTCCGGATCAGCGGGGCTTCCTGCAGAGTCACATTGTCGAAGAACTGCTGCCAGAGTTGCCCTGCATAATCGTCGATCACCGTGGCCTCGATGGCACCGGCGCTTACCATCTCCATCAGATCCTCGTCCTCCAGCCACTCCGACATTGCTGTGATTTTGATAGGCTCGAGACCGTCCGTCTTCAGCTTCTTGTTGGCGGCTTCAAGGCTTTCAAAATAGCTCGAGGACTTGCGGACATGCACCTCCATGCCTGACAGGTCACTCAGGTCCTTGAGTGTTTCGTGGTCCTTGCGGGTCACGATCCGCTCGGCAACGCCCGAATGAAGCGGAATGGAAAAATCGACCAGTTTCTTGCGTTCGTCCGTGATGGTCAGGTTGGCAACAGCGATATCTCCCTTGCCTGCTGTCAGGTCCGAAAGCAGAACGTCTCGTCGGGTGGGAATGAGAACAATCCGGACCTTGTCGGCTTCGCGCTTGATGTCCTTGTTCAGGAACTTTTCGAACACACGCAGATATTCAACCGCAAATCCCATTTCCCGGCCCTGATCGACATAGTAGTCGACGAGAGAATAGGAGATCAGGGCCCTGACCACCTTGTCCTTCTTCATGCCGTCATAGTCGCCCTTGAATTCCCGGTGAACTTCCTCAATCAGGACATCGCCGGTTTCTTGCGCGGTAACGCCTGTAACCGAAAGCAGGACAAGCAGTGCGAGGCGTATAAAGTGAGCCATGCTTTCTACCTCATGTGTCGTTCACTGATGATACCACCAAATCGCCGGGTGTTCATGACGGCCAGGGAAAGATCCGAAACGTCACTTCCTGCTTCGCTTTGCGGCCAGATCCAATCATGATCGAACCGGGGTAATACTCAACCTTCGCAGCCTGTTAGCGGCCCTTGGATCGCAGCCGAAGGCCCCTTCTGCAATGTTGCGAAGGCTCTGAAAACCAGGCAGGTTTTCAGAGCCTTCGCGTCTGGCATACAGTCCATTCCAGAGCGCCCGGAACTGTCAGTGTCATGAGCCTGCAACCCGCAGGCCTGTCTATGCAGTGCCCGAGGTCTCAGAGGACCCAGCAGGCAATATGTCCGGGCGTTTCAGAGCCCGTCGCGGTGCCGCACCACGCCGTCCATCATCGTGAAGAGCACGTTGGTCTTGTGGATGTCATGCGGATCGATCTCGAAGAGGTTCTGGTCCAGCACGATCAGGTCGGCCAACTTGCCGACTTCGAGCGAACCGATCTTGTCCTCCTCTGCGGTGCCGTAGGCCGCGCCGTAGGTATTGGCCCGGATCGCTTCGGCCACGGTGAGGCGCATGTCCTCGCCGCCCAGGATCTCCATATCAGGCTTGCCGAGCATCTGGCGCGTTACCGCTTGCGTTATCGCGTTGAGCGGCTTGTAGTCAGCGACATAGGCGGCGGCCGGGAAATCCGAGCCCAGCGAGACATTGCCACCCGCCTCGAGGATCGCCTTGATCGGGAACAGACGCTTCATGCGTTCCGGGCCATAACGCTCGGGCGAGATCACTCCGGTGTAGGGGTCAAGCGCCATCCACTGGCCTGTTGTATCGTAGGTAGCATTCAGTTCCTTGAAGCGAGGATAGTCGTCCGGATGCACCAATGTAGCGTGCGAGGCGACAGCCCTGCGGTCCCAGTCTGGATTGGTCTCTTTTGCCAGCTCGACCGCATCGAGGAACGTGCGCACGGCAAGGTCCCCGAAACAGTGACAAAGCAGGTGCAGCTTTTCCTTGTCGGCACGCACGGCCGCTTCGTTGATCATGTCGATTGGAAGAATGGGTTCCGGATCGGCATCGGGATTGTCTGAATACGGGTCCACGAGAAGTGCACTGTATTTATCGTCGTCGCCATCCATATTGATTTTCAGGGCAGAGACCTGGATCAGGCCTTCCTGGTTCTCGTCCCGTAGTCTCTTGGCAATCGGTACCGGGTCTATGCTGGCATCGTTCCAGTAATAGCTGCCGTAGATCCGCGTCCCCAACGTACCGTCTTCCTCGAAACCCTTGAGGATCCCGATCGCCATGTCCTGGTCGACCCCGGCCCAACCGAAATCATGAACGGCAGTGATGCCGGCCTTGGTATACTCGGGGAACCACCTGGCCATGCCTTCGCGAATATAATCCGCATCAATCGTGACGAACTTGTTCAGAATTTCAACCTGGGCCGGTACCTCCACGATGTAGCCGGTGGGATTGCCGTCATCGTCACGCACAAAATAGGACGCACCCGGCACGGTGTCGGGGGTGTCTTTGTCGAGCCCTGCCATTTCCATGGCCTTGGTATTGATCCATGCCGAATGGCCGTCGACCTGCCAGAGATAGACTGGCCTGTCGGGAACGACCGCGTCGATCATCGCTGCGGTGGGTTCGCCAGGTCCATACAGGTTGGGCCGGACGCCCCATCCGTTGATGAACTGCAGATCCGGATTGGCGTCTGCATACTCCTTCAGCTTGGCGAACAACTCGTCCATGGTGTCGGTCTGCAGGTCGGGCCCGTGCAGGATGATACCCTGCGTCGTCGTATGGAAATGCCCCTCGACGAAGCCGGGCAGCATCATCTTGCCTTCGAGGTCGATCGTTTCGGTGCCGTCGCCGGACAATGCTTCAGCGCCGGCATTGTCACCGACATAGACGATCTCGTTGCCGCGCACGGCGACGGCTTCCGCCCAGGAATTATCCTGATCGACCGTGTAGACCTTGCCGTTGGTGAAAACGAAATCGGCAGGTGCTGCGGTCTGCGCGTTGGCAAGGCCGGTGGCAGCAATCAACGCTGCTATGCTGACAGCAAATCGAAACATGTCGATCCTCCATTCATATTCTGCAATAACTTTCGCTCAATCCCTCTTTCCACCGGCAGCCCGGAAGGAAGAGACCAACTTACTTTGTCTCGCTGGTGGACGTCTTGTCACTCCCGCTAAGGGTATCGGATGTGCGGGTTGGACAGTGCTCCGGCAGCGATGAGCAATCTTTTTGTGATAACCACCAATTCAAGCCTTCAACTCTTCACGAATTGGAACATGCGCCCGCGCGTTAAGCAAAGCGAATGAGTGGTAACGCCGCCCGACTTGTCGATAGTCGGGCGGCGGACAGTTGAGCTATCAAGGCACGGTGCGGCGCGGATGCGGACGAAGCCCCCATAGGTCTTCTCGCTGGAGCCATTCGGAATTCACGTAGGTGAAGCGTCCATCCATCATCGTCGCGATCACCTCGACATCAGCCAGATCACTTGGATCTTCTTCCAACGGGTTGCGGTCCAGCACGACAAGGTCTGCCAGTTTACCGACCTCCAGGCTGCCGATCTTGTCTTCCATTCGCATTTGCCAGGCCGCTTCGATCGTGTGGCTTCGGATGGCTTCCGCAATCGTCATCGGCTCCACGTTTGGCGGAAACGCCCTGGAATTCGGGTCTTCAGGCTGAACATTGGTCGTGGCGACCCCAATGACATACATTGGCGCCTGCATTACTGCCGGGGTGCTGGGAACATCGGAGGCGATGGAGACCGAGTTTCCGGCGCGGGCGAAATCCTGGTACTTGCCGAACATGGCTTCCACCCGCTTTTCGCCCAACAAGCGCAGAGCATCCTTGTCGGTATTCGACCAATCGGTGGTGAAACTGGGCGTCGCGTTGACCGGTATCTTGTTCTCGATCATCTTCTTCTGGTCGTCCGGATGAATCCAGGTGGCGTGGTGGATCGCGCTGCGGGAATTCGGATCGACCTCCTTTGCCGCGATAATTCCATCAATGACAGCCCTGGCTGTGCCTGAACTGTCGCTGTGGGCGGCCCCATCGATATTCTGCTTAGCCGCTTCGACAAAAACGTCCTTGATGGTGTCCGGTCTGACGTTGAATGAGCCCGTCTTGCCGGATTCATAGGGTTCGAGAAAGGGCGCAACCTCCGCGACCCAGTTGCCCTCCGGGTGGATCTTGATCGACTGTACGCGCAGCATGTCGCTGTCATACTTGTCACGCATCTTCACGGTAAAATCGATAAACCGCTTGGGATCGGCATCGATGTTCTTGAACATAGGCTGGGGAAAGGTACGCAGGACGAGTTCGCCGCTTTCTTCCAGGCCATGAAGGTATTCGAGCGCCGCCTCGAAATCGCTTTCCATTCCGCCGTGCGTATCCGTGACGTTCGGCGTCACGATGCCGGTGTTCTGAACTGCTGTCAGACCGTTGCTTGCCGCGAGTGGAAAAAGCTTGTTGATACTTTCCGGTATCATCGTATCGGCATCCCAGGCACCGATGTCGACAAAGGTTTTCATCCATTGCCCTTCGACGCCGACACCCGTCGGATTGCCATCCTCATCGCGTTCCCAGAACGAGACGCCTTCCAACTTGTCCGGACTGTCCTTTGTTACGCCGCCGAGCTCGAACGCCTTGGTGTTGAGCCAGGCATCATGGATGGTAAAGTCCAGCATGATGGCAGGACGGTCGGGTACGGCCTCATCCAGCTCAGTCGCGAGGGGATTGCCGCCAAACTTGC
>NZ_JBNKYW010000058.1:0-19463 GCF_050301095.1 Roseibium sp. | reverse complement strand
GCCTTCACGTCGTCAGGCAGCGCTTTGCGCAGAACGACGGGGCCCTCGGGAATGACTTTCGAGATCCAGATCTGCTGCAGCTCGTTCATGTCAACCAGACCGGCATCAACCGCACGGCGCAACGCGCCGGAGTTATAGCCGTCTTCCCAGTTCCCCTGTGCATCGGCCCAGGTCACGCCGCCGTCGATGTCACCGTTGAAGACGGCAACGATGGTCTGTTCGTGACCACCGGTGAACTTCACGTCGGAGAAATATTCACCCGGCTTCATGGAGTATCCGAGCTTCGGGATCTCGATGGACGGGATCAGGTAGCCGGAGGTGGAGTTCGGGTCACCGAAACCGAAGACCTTGCCCTTCATGTCGTCGAGCGAGTTGATTTCGCTGTCGACGCGGGCAAAACCGATGGAAAAGTAGCCGTAGCCGCCGTCGTTGTTGACCTTGACGAGCACCGGATCAACAGCCTCAGGATCGGTCAGGTAGACCTTGGCGTAGCCGGAGGCGCCGAGCCAGGCCATGTCCAGGTTGCCGCCGAGCAGGCCTTCGATAACGCCGTTGTAGTCAGCCGGGGCGAACAGCTTGGTCGGAACGCCAAGCAGCTCTTCTGCCTTCTCGCGCAGGCATTCGTTGGCGCGCAGGCGGTCGGAGGCGTTCTCGCCGCCGAGAAGGCCGATGCGGAATTCGGTGATCTCTGACGCACCGGCGACAGAGGCATTCAGTGCGATCATGCTGACTGCGGCAAGCGCAGCAACTTTGGAAACGATTTTCATTTGGGACTCTCCCCGAGGGTCTTCATCGTGATGACGTCGTTCAAATGCGCTGACGGCTCAGACCGCCACCGCCGCCGGGGTCATCGCACCGGCGGATTCCTTCACGCCGGACCGGCCGGCATCGATGGCAGTGGATGTGGCTGCCTCGTTGAAACTGTCGTCCGCGCCGTAGATTTCGCGCGCGGCGTCCGTCGTCAGCTCTTCCGGCTTTCCGTCGAAAACGAGGAAGCCGTCGCGCATGCCGATCACGCGATCGCAATAGCTGCGCGCGGTGTCGAGCGTGTGCAGGTTGCAGATGACGACCTTGTTGTCGCGTTCGTGGATTTCGCGCAGGGCATCCATGACGATCTTGGCGTTCATCGGATCGAGCGAGGCAATCGGCTCGTCCGCCAGGATCATGTGCGGGTCCTGCATCAGGGCACGGGCGATGGCGACACGCTGCTGCTGACCGCCGGAGAGCTCCTCCGCCCGTTTGGAGGCTTCCTGCGCAATGCCCAGGCGATCGAGCGCGGCCAGGGCAGCATTCACATCATCCTTGCCGAAGATGTTGAACAGGCTCTTGAGCGTGCCGTGACCGTTCAGCCGGCCGAGCATGACGTTGGTGACGACATCAAGACGCGGCACCAGATTGAACTGCTGAAACACCATGGCGCAGTCGCGCTGCCAGCGGCGCATCATGCCCCCCTTCAGATCCAGGATATCCCGCTCCTGAAAGAGGATCCGGCCCGCAGTTGCCGGGGTCAGCCGGTTGATCATCCGCAGCAAGGTCGACTTTCCGGCGCCCGAGCGGCCGATCACGCCAACCATCTGCGGCCTGTCGATATTAAAACTGACCTTGTTGACCGCGGTCCGAGACCCGAAGGTCTTTGTGACATCCTGAAACTGAATCACGCGCCAGCCCTGTCCATGTGTTCGTTGTGCTGGGCGACAAGAGCCACCGGACCGTTACAGCGAGATGACAGTCCCTTGAACGGAACGTCAAAGATTTTTGACGGATCAATGACATAGAGGTGCTCTGACCAGATCCGGCAGTCGGGGTGGACACGAAATCCGCAACGTCCTCAGCGTTTTCACGCGTGGCCCCCGCGCTGAGTCAGCCGCTTGAGTTTTTCACGGTTGCGCACAACAATCTTGAAACCCTCCACGGACCGGGTCCGCCCCCCGACTGCCCAACCCAAATTTATTCAGACAGTCACAGCACTGTCTTCAAACCGTCACGAATGCCGTCTTCCGAGTCGCTAAAAGGCGAATCCGCATTTCTCACCTGACTGGATGGAGCCCCCATGACCGCCCCCGTTCACAAACCCGCCTTGACCGAAGCCCCGAATGTTCATCCCGACTCCAAGGTGCTCAACTGCGAGCTCGGCGCCTGGACGGAAGTGGGTGCGCACACGGAAATGCGGGAAAGCCGGATGGGGGACTATTCCTATATCGTTCAGGAAGGCGACGTGGTCTGGTCGACCATCGGCAAGTTCTGCTCCATCGCCCGGCGTGTGCGCATCAATCCGGGCAACCATGCGACCTGGCGCGCTTCCCAGCACCACTTCACCTACCGCGCGGCCGCCTATGGGCTTGGACAAGACGACGCGGAGTTCTTCAACTGGCGCAAGGAGGACTGGGTGACCATCGGCAACGACGTCTGGATCGGCCACAATGCGACGGTGCTGGCAGGCGTCACCATCGGCACGGGCGCCATTGTCGCAGCCGGCGCCGTCGTCTCCAGGGACGTCGCGCCCTACACGGTGGTCGGCGGCGTTGCCGCCAAGGCGATCAAGCGGCGGTTTTCAGAAGCCCAGGAAGAAGCCCTGATGGAGATCTCCTGGTGGGACTGGAGCCACGAGCAGCTGAAGGAGCGCCTGCCGGATTTCCGCAAGCTTTCCATCGATGCGTTTATCGAAAAGTACCGCTAAAAATTCCGCTCATCTGAAGCTGCAAACTTCACCTTCCGCAACGGAGTTTTTTTACACTTTTCGCTTGCAGTCTGATTTCCTCAGCCGCCTCAGCACCCTGGAAACATGGTGCAACTGCGAACAGGACGAACGGGCCGTTGCACTGTCCCCGTAAGTCACATTTGCGCACAGGGCTGATTCGACAGCCACCTCGGTTTGTGGTGCACTCTGGTTAACAGCAACGGACGGGCCAGTCCGGGAACGCCAACCCGAACATCAGTCCCCAAGTTGCTGACTGGGCGCAGCCCCTCAGAGCGTCGCTCCGCGGCATATCCGAGGTGGTTGCAAGGCACCCAGGAAGCACTGGATGCGGAGCGCTCCGCTAAAGGTGCCCCGGCATTCTGGCCGCAGCGGGTTATCTGCACTGTCAGCGCGAACCTTGGACCTTTCGGGGGCCTGGTTGGCGGGTGAAAGACCATCCTCGCGATTGTCTCTTGCCAAGTTGAGATCAAGGGAAAGACGCTTTTCCGGCTTATGCAGGATTTGCTGATTTCAACAACTTGACCTGAACAGGGGGGTGTTGGTGAAAGCCGACACCCTTTCTGTTTTGTGCGACCGCGCAGCGGTCATGGAGATACGCACGTCGGACAAATGGGACGTGAAAGCCTCCCCTCCCCTTGAGGACAATTCGAGGCTAGACTGGCCTCATGTTATCAGACGGCTCAATCCTTCAATCCAACCTCGGTTCTTCGCTTCGCAGGTGGCGGGTGCTCAACCGTGTCAAGCAGCAGGCGCTGGCGCGGGACCTTGGTGTTTCCCAGACGAAAGTCTCGCGTTGGGAGAGCGGGCTGGCTCAGCCTGAGGGCGCTGATCTTTTGAAGGTGTTGAAACTCTTGCGGGCGCGCCCGGAAACGGCGGCGGACCGGGCACTTCTGCACCTGGTCGAACAGGCCGCCGCACCGGTTCATCTGGTCTGCGACCTGACCCACCGGCTGCTGGCAATGTCACCTGCCCGCGCCAGGGAATGGCATGTGCCGGTGTCCGAATTTCTGAACCGACCGCTCTGGCGGTTCGCGACGGACAGTATCCGCTCCATGGAATGCCAGCTTGCCGACCGGGGCTGGTACGAGCCGTCAGGTCCCGACATCCGGTACAGGACGGAACGGGCCGAGTTTCCGGAGATGACCATTCCGGAAAGCTGGATCCGGATCTCGCGGCTGCCGCTTTCCGACGGCAGTTTCGCGCGTCTTGTTCGCGAAGATCCTCAGGACGGGCGCGCATAAATTATTCAGGGCCTCGAGCGCGCGGGATTTGCCCGCTAGCCTTGAAACATGACCGACATAAACTCTCCCCCCACCCCGGAAATCACTCCCCAAATCGCTCCCGAACGGCTCACCGGCATTCTGGAGTTCTTTCAGGCTGCCGCTCAGCTGAAAGACACGATCCGATCAGGCTTCACGGGTCAGGGCCGACCGGAAAGCACGGCCGAACACAGCTGGCGGCTGGCCCTGATGGTCCTGCTGTTCGAACAGGACCTTGGCGATGTCGACGTCCTGAAGCTTCTGAAACTTTGCCTGATCCACGATCTTGGCGAAGTCCTTTCCGGCGACGTACCGGCCCCGCAGCAAAGGCCGGACGATGACCGCCAGGCACGCGAAAGGCGTGATTTCCAGACCTTGTGCGAACCGCTTCCCGAAGACCTCTCAACGGAGCTTCTGGCGATCTGGGATGAATATTCCGAGGCCAAAACTCAGGAAGCGCGTTACGCGAAAGCCTTCGACAAGCTGGAAACCATCTTCCAGCATCTTCTGATGCCGCCGCCCAGCGCCGGGTTTTACCGGTTCAATCTCACGTATGGCCGGGACCGGACGGATGTGACCCCATTAACCCGCCAGATCCGTGCCGTTGCGGACGCCGGAACCCGGGCCGTCATGCGGTCATTCGGCAGAGAGCCCGCGTGATTCCCGCCTGCCCAGGACGCCGGGCAGGGTCAGCTCTTCCTTGAACAACCGGAAATTGGCGTTACCATCGGCCTCTCCGGACAGCGCTATCGCGACCGGTCCGGAGACGCGCAATGCACCTGCCTTTGGAGGAGCCTTCATGTACACGATCCTGCCCCGTAGCCGGGAAGCCGTTCTGGGCGTCGAGGTGACCGGAACGATTGACATCACCCAGGAGCGGGAACTGATCGCCAAGGCGGAGGAACTGATCGCGCAGCACGGCAAGATCGCCGTGCTTGTCGTTTTGGGCGAGCACGTCGGCATCTCCTTCGAGGCGGCGAAGGCGGATATCAAATGGGTGCTTTCCAACATGAAACACCTGTCGAAGGTCGCCATCGTCACCGACAGCAAGCTGCTGGCCGCCCTCGTCGCCGTGGATGCCACCTTCGCCAGGATGGTCGGTATTCAGGAAAAACATTTCGACAGGGATGAAATCGAGACGGCTTGGCACTGGATCGAGAGTTAGGTCAGTCGCTGCAAGCGGCTTCTCAAACCACAGCAGCCTCCCCTACCCCACCGGACACCTCATCCTGAGGAGCTTGGCAAAGCCAAGCGGCTCGAAGGATGGGCGGCATACGCCTGAACAAGCGGCCATTCTTAACTGTCTGAGGTTTTGTAGAGTTGACTTGGGAGAACCGGTTGCCACCCTCACGCGGCAGATCAGGTAGGAACCCGATGTGTTGACGCGGGAGCGGATCGAAAAAACTCCCAATGACGTTGAGCGCAAACCAAGAACGGCACCATAACCTGGAATTGTCCTAAAGAGCTCATTGCAACCAACTTCATCAAATGCGATGATTTACGTAGCGTCACCCTTTTGACACTTCTGCATTTCTCCCGTTTGTTTTTTTAACCGCCATCACGGGTGCAACGCTGACCGAGCAAAGTCTTTTAGCCGTTCGCAGTTGGAGCCTGTCATGGACAACACCACCATTCACCCGTCCTGCACCAGTCTTGCGCATCTCGTCGATCTTCACCTTTGGCGCGGCCCGCCGCAGAACCTGGATGCCGACCGGCCGGTGCAGATCCTCGTCAATCAGGGTTATGTCGTCGGCTTCAGTCCGCAGCGACTGCAACCGGCGTGGTCGGCCTACAGGGTTGCGGATGCCGACAGGGACGTCGATTACAAGCGGCCGCTGTTCTACTATCAGGACATGCGGCTGGAGGAGAAGTACCGCATCGGACGTCACACCTTCGGCAAGCTCGGCGGGATCCAGCTTAATGTGGGGCACATGTCCCCGAATGAGGTCATCAACCGGCAGTTCGGACGTCTTGCGCAGATGGAAACATTCCTCATGTCGAACATGAGCCCGCAATACGGATCGTTGAACAGCGGGGTCTGGCTGAAACTTGAAACCGCAATCCGCCTCATCAACGACGACCCGGACAGGGATCATGTCTGGGTCATTTCCGGTCCGGTCTTTGGCGACGCCCCCTCGTCGATCAACCGGGGAAACGGCAAGGACCTGCCGGTTCCGGACAGCTATTTCTGCGTCGTCGTGGATCCGCACACCTATCCTTACGACACACCGTCAAAGGTGAATATCGATTGCTTCATCATTCCGCAAACCGCCCCCCGCAGCTCCAGCCCCGACGACTATCCCGCGACACTGGAGGAAGTGGAAGCGGCCACAAGCCTCAGGTTCTTTGCTTCGTGGGGCCGCGACCTGCCGTTCGCGATGATGTCAACGATGCACGACCGGGCGGCACCCGTGCAGAGCAGGCTCATGAGAACCTTGCAGGAAGTGAAGTCGCAACGGGATGTCACCTTCGCCAGTGTCGATCCGGCACTTCCCGAAGCGGACACGATCGGTGGCCTGATTGACGCCCTGAAGGCAGAAGCCGCTCAATTGGAGATCCAGCAGCGTGCATTGACGGAAGAGGAACTCGCCCGCGTCAACACGATCCAGCACACGATCTCGTGGCTGTTGCGCGCGCGTGAAGTTGCCGGTCCGCCCGTGCCCGCGCCAGAGCCGACCAATATGATCACCTACAAGGTTATCGAAGACCTTGGCGACAAACTGACCACAGGCGCGCGCAGCGCCTGCAATTTCTGGAACCGGTTCGTCACGCCCAAATACTCCATCGTCATACGGCTGGGCACCTTCACCCAGTTCGGCAACACGATCGCGCGCGCCTATATGCCTTACGACAAGGACGGCGTGCATTACGGCAAGGTCGAATTCAACACCCGGTTCCTGGGCCGGTTCACGGATGACGAGATCGCGGGAACGATCATTCACGAAATCGGCCACACCCTCGGCATCGGGTGGGACACCTGGCGAAAGCTGTTCCACGAAAACACCGGCAGGTTCAAATCAACCGCCGTCAGCAAGCTGCGATCGCTCGAACTGATGGAAGTCGAGCTCGACGGCGGCCCGGGCACCGCGCTCTCTCACTGGGACGAAGACCGCTTCGACCGAGAGCTCATGACCGGATACCAGGACGCGGGCGAATATGTTTTGCCGGTCACGATCGATGTGATGGAAATCCTGGGTCACAAGATCAATGAACGTCTTCCGGTCCGCAAACCGTTGAAGGAACTTCTTGAGGACGCTGCAAGAGTAGTCTTCTCCCGCCAGGACGAAGCGCGGCAACTTGATCTGGAATATTACAAGGAGACCGATCTGTTCGAGACCATTCCGCACGTGACACCGGCGCCTAAAGATCCTGCCGGCTGAGGAGCGCGGGGTACGCAACCACCTTTCCGGGCGAGAGACTTCAGGCTTCCACCAGGGTCTCGTCGTTCAGGAAAGCCGTTTCCGTGATGCTGCCCTGCCGGACCGCAATCATCTTTCCCTGGGGCACTTCCTTCCAGCAGTTGCGGGCCTGGTCGAGCGGTTCGGACACCACCATCACCCCGTCCTCGAATTCGCGGTAATAGAGCGTCGGGGCGAAGTTGTCGGAGGCATAGCGGGCCGCATAGAGCGTTTCGCCGTCCGACCAGCCAGCGGCAAAGCGCATGTGCGGCTTGCAGCCCGCCTGGGCGGACATGGTTTCGGCTTCGAACACGGCCTTCGCCATGGCGGCGCGCGGGTTTTGTGTCAGGCCATAGGCAAGCGCCACCAGAAACAGGCTCTCGCTGTCGGTTCCGCCCATACGGGCCTGGTAGAGATCGTCCGGAATGATGTTGTCGAACTGCCGGCGGACCCTGTCATAGCCGCCGATCTGGCCATTGTGCATGAAGGTCCAGCGGTCATGGGTGAAGGGGTGGCAGTTGTCCCGGGTCGTTGCCGTGCCGGTTGAGGCGCGCACATGGGCCAGGAAATGGCCGGAGCGGATGTGCCGGGCGATCTGCAGCAGGTTCGGATCCGACCAGGCCGGGCGCACGTCCTTGTAGAGGCAGGGCGTCTGCCGGTCGCCATACCAGGCGACGCCGAAACCGTCCGCATTGACCGCCGTCTTGCACGACAGCGCGTTGCGGCTCTGGTCGATGAGCGAATGCTCCGGATCGCAGATCACTTCTTCCAGATATTTCGGAGCACCGCTCCAGGCAGCCCATCGGCACATGGTCGCTCAAGTCCCTTCAGAAATGATCCGTTTCCTCAGGCCGCGTTCTGCATGGCCTTGAAGCGCGCCGTTTTCTCGTCACACGCATAATAGTCCGCCGCCGGATAGGGATTGCGTGCAAGGTCGTCGACGGCGGCAATGATCCTGTCCGCCTTTTCCGATGTCATGAGAACGGAAAAGTTCAATCTCGTCCAGCCCGGTTTCTTCAGTTCCTCACCGGAAAGTATGCCGCTGCGCAGGGCATTTGAGGCTTCCTTGTCAATTCCAAGGAGCCTGTGGGCATACGGCCCGGCACAGGCGCAGCCGCCGCGTGCCTGAATGCCGTAGACATCCGAGAGCATCCGTGTGACCAGCTGCTGGTGGATGTAGCCGCCGCGCTCCAAATCACGCACCCGGAAGGAGAAGACCGGCAGAACGCGGTCGGCCTGCGGATTGCCGAGGATTTCAATGGCCGGATTGTCTTTCCAGACAGCAAGGGCCTCGCTGCGCCAGACGGCGTTGCGGGCATCCATTTCCGTCTGCCCGATGGCTTCCTTCACCAGAAAGACCAACGCAGCCCGGATGTCCCCGACGACGTTCGGCGTGCCGGCTTCCTCGCGGGCGGCGATGTCGCCGGTATAGTCGTGCGCCCAGGGCGATACGAAGCGGACGGTTCCGCCACCCGGAAAGACCGGCGTCTCCAGACAGACGGCATCCTTGTGCACGATCATGATGCCGGATGCCCCCGGCCCGCCGATGAACTTGTGCGGAGAAACGACGACGGCATCCTTTTGGGCCGCCGTTCCGGCCTTCATGCCGACCGGAAGATAAGGCCCGGAGCCGGCACAATCCCAGACGCTCAGCGCGCCGTAGCATTTCAGAAGGCGGGTGACCGCCTCGTCGTCCGTCACGATGCCGGTGACGTTGGACATCATGGAGAAGGCGCCAACGATCAGCCGGTTTGTGCCCGCCGCTTGCAGAACTCCTTCGAGCTGGCCGAGATCCGGGCCACCGGTCGGCGCTTCGCCGATTTCGATCACCTCCGCCCCGCTTTCGCGCCAGGGCAGGATATCGGAGTGATGTTCATACGGCCCCAGGACGACAAGCGGGTTCTCGCCGCGCTGTGCCGCGCCGGAGACGCCAAGCAGGTGTACCAGCCGATTGAGACCCGCAGTTGCTCCGGAACCGCAGAAGACGGTCGCATAGTCCTCGCCGGCACCGCAGACCCGGGCGATCTCCGCACGCGCCGCCTCGCGCAGCCGGGTGATCACGCTGCCGCAGAAAGACGCCTCCGTATGGCTATTGGCGTATACCGGCAGCACCTCGTCCATCACGAACTCCTCGACCTGGCGCAGGGCGCGGCCGGACGCGACATAATCGGCATAGATCATTTCGCGTTCGCCGAAGGGACCGGAAATGGTGATGCCCTCGCCGATCAGGCCCGCGCGCAGGCGAACGATGAGGTCAGGCCCGATCAGGCTTTGCTTGAAACGGTCGAGTGCGGTGCCGCTGTTGTGGGTCATTTGTTGCTCCGAATTCCTTTATTCAGATCATACGACCCTTAACCAGGGGATATCTTCACCTCATTCAATTGTCAGATCTGTACATTTGTGTCATTTGATCGAAGATGGAGAAAAAATTCGATCATATTGACCGCGCACTCCTGAGAGCGCTTCAGCGGGATGCGCGACTGTCGCAGCGGGAGTTGGCCGACAAGGTCGGTCTTTCCCAGAACGCCTGCTGGCGCCGACTGAAAACGCTTTATGAAAGCGGATTGATCGAGGGTCACACTGTGCGGCTGGATCCGGAGCGCCTGGGGCTGAATCTCACGGTTTTCGTGATGATCCGCACACGCCACCATTCCAAGGACTGGCTGGAGACCTTTCGCGGTGAAGTGTCCGCAATCCCGAATGTGATCGACTTCTACCGGATCGCCGGGGACTACGACTACATGCTGAAGGTGGTGGCCGAAGACATGAATGCCTTCGACCGGATCTATCAGCGCCTTATCGAGAAGGTCGACCTGGACACGGTCACATCCTACATGACCATGGAGGCGATCGCGGATGCCCGCGATCTGCCGATTTAACGTACGGCCACCAGGCAAGCCTTCTAACGGCGGCGCCCGCCGCCTCCCCTGCGAACTGCTCCACCGCCACCCTGCCTTTGCGGACGCGGTTGTGCGCGCTGGACGTTGCGCTGCCGGTTGACCTCCCGGTTGCCGGCCGAGCGGGCTCTGCGGTCCCGACTCAGATGCGCTGGTGCCTGCGGCCGTTTCGCCGGCCTTTGCGCGGCTGGTCTTTGGGCTGGCTTTTGCGCGGCTGGCCGTTGTGCCGGTTTCTGGGCTGCCGGCCTCTGCACCGGCTTCTGGGCTGCCGGCCGCTGCCCGGCCGGACGGTTCGCCGGTTTCTGCACATTCGGCAATTTGCCCTGGTTCGGACGATCCTTGAGCTTGTCGCCGGCCGGACGATTGGCAAGGGCCGCCCCCGCGCCGGCGCCGATGGCCGCGCCCGCTCCGATATCACCGAGCCTGTCCTTCATGGCATCACGTGATGGCGCGTCGACATCGCCCCAGCGGCCGCCTTCGAACTTCTGCCAATTCTCGCCATCCCGCCGATAGACGGAACCATCCCGTCCGGCAAAGACGTCGCCCCGCCGGTCGAAGTTCGCCAGATTGCCCGGCGTGCCGTCCCTCTTCCAGCGATTGACGGCATCCTTCTGAAGGTCGCGGGTGCGGGACCATTGCGGGCCGGTGACCACCTTGCCGCCCCAGGAACCGTAAATGCCCCGGGCACCCCCGGCGATGATCCGGTTGCCGGTGCGCGGATTGTAGGCGGTGATGAAACCGGCACTGCCGCGCGGACCGCTGATGGCCGCACCCCGGATGTAGCCGCCGGTGCGCGGATTGTAGATACCGCCCCCCGCGATGCCGCGATAGGGACCGTAGGCGTAGCCGTAGCGTCCGTACGTACCGCGGATCGGATTGTAGAAGGCACCGATGCCGTAGGTCACGGGACGCGGGAAATAGATCGGCCGGAAGCCGGGCCTGTACCAGGGCCGGTAACGCCAGCCGGTGCCGTAGACAAAGACACCCCAGGCAAGGAAGCCGGTGAGATAGCCCATCGTATAGCCGTACCAGACCGCTCCCGGTTCGCTGTCGTAAACGCGCACATAGGTGGTGTTGTAGACCGGCGAAGAGGGCGGGATGGTGTAGATCTCGTCCGGCACCGAAGTCGCGACCTGAAACGGCCCCTGCGGGCTGTCGCCGACAAACCAGACACCGTCCTGCAGAACGTAGTATTTGGCGCCGACCTGGATCACCTGATCGTTGGTGTTGGTGGCATAGGACATCGACGTGCCGTCGATCGGCTTGAACTCCGGGTCGCCGGCATAAGAGACATCCGCGCTGAGGGATCCGACTTCCACGCGGGCGGTCGTCGGAATGCTCGCCTTCAGTCTGGCCTGTTCGGCTTCAGACGTGCCGGGCACGGACGAGCGGACCGAATAGTAAGGCGCATCTTCCGGAATGTACTGGAAGTCGGACGGCAGATCGGGCGTGGTGAACTGCCACGGGCCGTCAAGCGAGGCGGACTTGAACCAGCGGCCGGACACCAGAATGTACCAGGTGGACGAGGCCTTCAGGAAAAAGACGTCGCTGTCGGTATTGGACGCCCATTCCAGACCGGTCCCTTCCACCGGCTCCAGCTTGGGATCGCCTTCAAAGACGATCATTTCCGCAGGCTTGTCGGAATAGAACACCTTGGGCGGCTGGTTGCCCGGGAACGGTTCGCCCGGAACGGCTTCCTTCGTGTCCTTCCAGTTGTCGTCGTCAGGCAGCGACTTGATCAGATCCGGCAGATCGGCGACCGGCTGCCAGCCAGCGGACACATCCTTGGTCGTCAGCCAGGATTTTTCGTCGCGCAGATAGAGTTCCGACGTATCGTTGATCTTCAGAATGTCCCAGTTGGTGTTGACGACAAAGCTCAGCCCCTGATCGCCCTTGACCGGTGCCAGGATCGGCGCTCCGTCGGTCTGGACCAGGATGGCGGGTTCGGTGGAGACGAAGATCGGCGGGGCTTCCGAATTCAGCCCCTCGACGTCGTCCATGCGTTTGTATTCCGCAAGCCCGGCCGTGATCCGGTCTTCCTTCACCGTAATCGTGCCTGTCGGCATGATCTTGCCGACCTGCAGGGTGAGGTCGGTGAGCGAAGCCCTGTCGAGCGCGGAAAAATCGAGTTGCGTTACCTGGATCTGGCTGACGTCCACCTCGCCCGCTTCCGTATCCGCCACGGTCTGGCCGCTGACACCGATGACGCCGAACACGGGCTTGGCATTCTTGTCCTTGATGTATTCAGCGGCAACGAGCGCCTTCAGGGTCTTGAAGTTGTCCCACTCGGTGAACTGCGGCTGGTAGAGCACCAGCGTCGCGCCATTGCCGGTCTGAAAGGAGCGCGGCCAGCCCGTCGTCTGTTCCGGCTCGGAAAGCTGAAGATACCGGCCGCTGACGAAACCGTTCTGGCCATTGAAGCTGATGGAGCACCAGGCGCCGGTGTCGTCGCAGTTCTGCATGTCCACCTGGGTACCGCTTGGAACGGTGCCCAGAGATCCGAACCCGGTGCCGGGCCCCTGGCGGAAATTCACGTTGGCGGTCGTCACGGCAGGCGCCGCAAGCGCGCTTTGCATGAAAACCGGTTGAACAACCAAAATCGAAGATAAAAGTACCGATAAAGTCTTACGCATCACACGCTCCTGAAGACGGAAATGCCAGGCCGGTGCCGTTAGCCGGACCCCGGGCGCCTGCGGCTATCCTGCACATCTCTCTGCAGCAATGTCCAGCTTGCGGCCGCCGTTGGCGCGTGTTTTCGAAGGGGTGCAACCGTCACGGAAATCAGGAAAGCAGGTTGCCGAAGCCGTTGCGGCAACAAGGCGTTAGCGTAGCGGCGCAAAGAAAAACAAAAAAACCGGCGTGACTTTCGTCACGCCGGCAAGACCCCCGGAGGAAACATCGCGTTGTTTAACAAGCCACCGAGGAAAGACGTTGCGGGACCATCGAAACAGCCTGCCCCGTGCGGGCGGACTGTTGTGCGGCCAGCCCCATTTCAACGGCCCGGCGGCCGTCGTCAAGGGTCACGTCCGGTGTTCCCATTTCGCCGCGTACGACGGCGGCAAAACCCTGATGCTGGAAGAAAGTGGAGCCGTTATGATCGCCCGCGTCAAGTATCGTAGCGTCAACCGGCATCTCGATCTGACGCGGTCCCTTGGGAAATCGCGGGGAGACGACAAGCTGAGGCACAGGCGGTTCGCCAAGCTCAGCTGGCCAGAATCGCCCGGGCCCCGGCACGAAGGCCTCGATCTTGCCCAGCGGCCCGACCGCGGACACCTCTTCCTGATAGCGTGAGCCTTCCGCGAACATGCACAATTCCAGCATGGCGCGGGAGCCGTTTTCGAAGTCGACGATTACATAACCGTTGTCGAGCACATCCGGCTGTTCGCCGTCATAGACCTCGTCCTTGTGGTTGGCGTCCTGCCCGGCGGAGGCCATGACACGCACCGGCTCGCATTTCATGATGAGGCGCATCAGATCGAAGAAATGGCAGCATTTTTCCACGAAGGTACCGCCGGAATAGCGGTTGAACCGGTTCCAGGCTCCAACCTTGTGCAGGAAGGGAAAGCGGTGCTCCCGGATGGTCAGCATCCGGATGCCGCCGGTGACCGCGTCCGCCTGTTCGATCAGGGCGGCAACCGGCGGCATGTAGCGGTATTCCATCGCGACCCAGACCGGCGCGGGATAACTCGCCTTGAATGTTTCAAGGGCGGCGAGGTCTTTCGGGTCGGTGAAAAGCGGCTTTTCGACCAAGAGCGGCAACGGTCGTTTGTGCCGAATCTCCTCCATTTGCGGCAGATGGCAATGGTTCGGGCTGGCGATCAGGAGGCAGTCGAGTTCTTCCACGTCCAGAACTTCCGAGACTGATCCAACGAATTTCGCTTTCGGCGCAAAAGCCGCCGAGGCTCTCGCCATGTCGGGATCCGGCTCGAAGATCACCGTCACCTCGGTGCCGGGCAAAAGGGCAATGTTGCGCAGGTGCTCCTGCCCCATCATGCCACAGCCGATCACGCCGTATCTTACCTTCGCAGGCATGTAAGACTTCCTCCTTGAAGGCGGTTTCCCGCCATTTACTTTAAACGCTGAACGTAGTGGGCCCTGTCGGTGTCGAACCAGGTGCGCGAATATTCGACCGGCTCAGGCCTGTCCGCCCAGCTGAACCGTTCGATGAACCCTGTGATCGTACCGGGAGCCTTGGTGAACACTTCCGGCGCCCAACCGGGAACCTTTCCGATGGTTACCCGGTCCTCGGCCCGAACGATCCAGAAGCCGAGCTGTTTCTGATAGAAGCGGTAGAGCGAATCGGACAGCAGTTCCGGCTTCACGAACCCCGAATCGCCGTCGAGCCAGATCTCCTCGACCGCGATCATCACGTCATTGAGGTGCCTGAGACGGCGGATGCGGGTACCCTCGCCGCTGGTGCCGAAGGCCGGAAGATCTTCCGCCTTCTTCATGCGCTTCACATCCAGAACGTCCGCACGCGGCAAGCCTCCCCCCGACAGCAGCTCAAGGCGGAACATGGCATAGACGCTTTCGCCGGTCCCGCCCTGCCGTATGTAGTTTCCCGAACCCTGGATCCGCTCAAGTAAGCCTTTTTGCGTAAGGTCCGCCAGCGCTTTGCGCAGGGTGCCGATCGAAATTCCCAGGTCCTCGGCCATCTCGCGCTCAGGCGGCAATCGCTCGCCGTCGATCAGCCGTCCGGCGGCAATATCCCTGATCAAAAGCTCGCTTATCTGCACATAGAGAGGCAGTGCGCTCGGCGATTGCGATGGGCTCGACATGACTAACTGTTGCCTGTTTTTCAAAAATTGATACACTATTGATTTACATCAAACCGGGTGATAAGCAAGTGGAAATCGAAGGCAAAGTGAAGCCAATCGAAAACAAATGAAAGCAAGGGAGCCTTTCATGACCATTGTCCCAGTGACGTCACCGGATCTTGATGCAGCGGAAGTTTCCTGGTTTGCAGCGCTGTGTTCCGACGACTACCAGTTCCTGGGCGTTCCCGAAGGCCAATTGCGTTCTTCCTGGGAGCATTGCTCATCCATCGTGAAGACCGCCGAAACCCAGGGTTTCCGCAACATCCTGTGCCCCTCGTCCTATCAGGTCGGCCAGGACACGCTGTCCTTCGTGGCGGGCTGCGCACCGATCACCGAGAAAATCAACCTGCTGGCAGCTGTCCGCTGCGGCGAGATGCAGCCGATCATGCTGGCGCGCACCATCGCGACGCTCGACCACATGCTGAAAGGCCGGCTGACGGTCAACATCATCTCCTCCGACTTCCCGGGCGAACAGGCCGACAGCTCCTACCGCTACCAGCGCTCGCGGGAAGTGGTTGAAATCCTGAAGCAGGCCTGGACGCGGGACGAGATCAATCACGAGGGCGAGATCTACAATTTCAGGGGCCTGACGACAGACCCGGCAAGGCCCTACCAGACCGGCGGCCCGCTGCTTTATTTCGGCGGCTACTCCCCGGCAGCGCTGGAATTGTGCGGCGAGCACTGCGACGTCTACCTGATGTGGCCGGAGAAAGTCGAAGAGCTGGAAGGCCGCATGAAGGCGGTTCATGCGGTTGCCGAAAAATACGGCCGCACGCTCGACTACGGCCTGCGCGTCCACATGATCGTGCGCGACACGGAGAAGGAAGCGCAGGAATATGCAGACTACATCGTCTCCAAGCTGGATGACGACCAGGGTACAGCCATTCGCGAAAGGGCACTGGATGCAAAATCCCTCGGCGTGAGCCACCAGTCGCACAACCGCGAGATTGCCGACGCATCCGGCTACATCGAGCCGAACCTGTGGACCGGTGTCGGACGCGCGCGCTCCGGTTGCGGCGCGGCGCTGGTCGGCTCGACCGACCAGGTCATGTCCAAGATCGAGCACTATCACAAGATGGGCATCCGGGCCTTCATCTTCTCCGGCTACCCGCATGAGGAAGAAGCGAGGCATTTCGGCGAACGCGTTCTGCCGAAGCTGAAGACCTGTTCGCTGCCGCACGCCTATGGGCGCGTTCCGGCCGAGACCCCGGCTACCCCTCTTGGAAATGGAGTGCGCCGCTGATGGACCGTGTGAAGCTTTCCGATATTCTGGAATTCTCCCGCCTGATCTACGGCATGTGGCGGCTCGGCGACGATACCGACACCTCACCCGCTCATGTGGAACGGAAGATCCAGACCTGCCTGGACCAGGGCATCACAACCTTCGACCAGGCCGACATTTATGGCGGCTATGCCGCGGAAGCGGTTCTGGGCGGAGCCCTGAAAGCAAACCCTTCCCTGCGAAATAGCATGGAAATCGTCACCAAGTGCGACATCGTCGCGCCCGCCGGACGCTACGCGGACCGGAAGGTAAAATATTACGATACGTCCCGTGCCCACATCGAACAATCGGTCGATACGTCTCTCGCCGAGATGGGCATCGACGAAATCGATCTCCTGCTGATTCACCGGCCGGATCCCTTCATGGACCATCATGAGACGGGGGCAGCGCTCGACGATCTTGTCAGGAGCGGCAAGGTGAAGGCCGTTGGTGTTTCCAATTTCCGGCCCTGGGACTGGAAACTGCTGCAATCGGCCATGACGGAAAAGCTGGTGACCAACCAGATCGAGATTTCCCTCAAGGAGATCTCCCCCTTCACCAATGGCGACCTCGCCTTCCACCAGCGGCTCGGCACCAGGCTGATGGCCTGGTCGCCGCTCGGTGGTGGCGCGCTGATCTCGGAAGGCGGCAAGCTGGGCGAGGTCCTGGACGAGATCGCCGGCGGTTTCGGCGTAGACCGCTCGGCGGTCGCGGTCGCCTTCCTGCTGGCGCATCCGGCACAGCTTCTGCCGGTGCTGGGCACCAACAATCTGGAACGGATTGCAAAGATTTCCGATGCCCGGAAAGTCATTCTGGATCGTGAAACCTGGTACCGCCTCTATGAGGCCGCCCTTGGAAATGAGGTGCCTTGATGACCATGCAGACCGCCAATCACCCTGTCACCTTCGAGCCGGATTCGGAAAATACACGCCTGCTGCGGGACGCCTTCGGTCGCTTCGCTACCGGCGTCACCATCGTGACCACCGGGTCCGAGGACGGCCCAGTCGGCATCACCGCCAACAGCTTTTCCTCCGTTTCGCTGGAACCGCCGCTGGTTCTGTGGATGCCGGACAAGGGTTCGCGCCGGTTCCAGTATTTCGAAGCCGCCGAGCATTACGCCATTCATGTTCTGAGCCATGAACAGGCGGAAATCTGCAGCGGCTTTGCCCGCAACGCGCAAGCTTTCGACCAACTGACCTACAGGACCGATGCGAACGGTGTCCCCCTGATCGAAAACTGCCTGGCGCGGTTCGAATGCAGGCGGCACGCCGCCTATGAAGGCGGCGATCATCTGATCGTCTTGGGAGAGGTCGTTCAGGCGGAGATGCGTTCGGGAGACGCGCTCACCTTTTTTGCGGGCAAGCTGGGGCAGATCACGCCTCAATGAGGACGGAGAACGGAGCGGCAACCGCCCGTTCAGGAGGAAATTAGGGAGGAGCCCGGATGGGCGCACTGCTGGCGGTCCTCGCACCGCTCGACTTCGTCAATTCGCAGTTGTTGCGCATTGGCCGGGCCATCGGCATCGTGGCAGTCGCCATGATGGTCGTCGCGATCCTGATTCAGGTCGTGTTCCGCTATGTCTTCAACAATGCGCTGCCATGGCCGGACGAAGCAGCGCGGTTCTGCATGCTCTGGATGACCGGCCTGATGGCCCCGACCGCGTTCAGGCGCGGTGGTTTCGTCGCCATCGACATGCTGACCCATGCCCTGCCCCGCTCCCTCGCCAACCTTATCTCCCTCGCGCTGCTGCTGGTGTCGCTGGCCGTGCTCCTGGTCGCCGTCAGGATCGGCTACGCGGAGGTCACCGGTTTCGGCGGGAAATTCGCGACCGCCTCGCTTTATGTCCCTGGCAGTTTCACCTTCACCGAGTGGGTCCGGGTTCCGCGCAGCTGGATGATGGCCTCGATCTTCGTCGGGGTGGTCCTGCTGACGCTCGTCAATGTCGAGTTGATCCTGCGCAGCCTCATCTCGCTTTCAGGCGGCAAAGACCGCCTGCCGGTCATCCCGGATGCTGACATGGCGGGGGCTGACTGATGCTGATCTGGTTCCTTCCTGTCTTTCTGCTCTTCCTGCTGATCGGCCTGCCGGTCTTCTTCGGCCTGCTCGCGGCGCCGGGCATCCTGCTCTGGCTGAACGGTCAGGAACGCGACATCACGCTGCTCTACCGCAACGTCTACAATGGCATGGACAGCTTTCCTCTGATGGCGATTCCGTTCTTCATGCTCGCGGGCGAGTTGATGAACAAGGGCGGCATCACGCTGCGTCTGGTGGAATTCTCCCAGGCACTGATGGGACATCTGCGCGGCGGTCTCGCCCACGTGAACATCCTGTCGTCGATGCTGTTCGCCGGGCTTTCGGGCTCCGCCGTCGCGGACACGTCCGCGCTCGGCTCCATGCTGATCCCGGCGATGGAAAAGCAGGGCTACACCCGCCGTTTCGCCGCCGCCATCACGGCAGCAAGCTCGGTCATCGGCCCGATCATTCCGCCTTCGGGCATCATGATCATCTACGCCTATGTCATGGGCGAGAGCGTCGCGGCGCTCTTCCTGGCGGGCATCGTGCCGGGCGTCATGGTCGGCGTCGGCCTGATGCTCATGGTCAAGGTGATGGCAAACAGATACGACCTGCCCAAGGCCCAGCGGATCGTCAATCCGGGTCAGGCGATGGCGCCTGTGGAGTACTGGTTCTCTTTCGTTGTGTTGCGGATAAACCTGGCAGGCCTGTTTCTGTTCATCGCCAAGATGGTAGCGGCGGCTGTCGGCCTTGCACCGTTCTCCGCCAGCCTCTCCCTGGCGCTCTTTGCCGGATTGCTGACCCTCAGCCACCTGCTTCTTGTCAGCCTGCGCGGTGCCGTCTCCAGTGACTTTCGCATCGTCTGCAAGAAAGCCGTGGCGCCGCTCCAGACGCCGATCATCATTCTCGGCGGTATCCTGATCGGGGTGTTCACACCGACCGAGGCCGCAGCGGTTGCAGTCGCCTATGCCCTTGTCATCGGTTTCTTCGTTCTGCACTCGATCAAACCGGAGGAAATTCCGGGCGTTCTGAGCCGGGCCGGCATAACGTCTGCCGTTGTCCTGCTGCTGGTCGGCGCCGCCATGGCCTTCAAGACGGTCGTCAGCCTCAGCCACGCGCC
>NZ_JBNKYW010000057.1:0-27196 GCF_050301095.1 Roseibium sp. | reverse complement strand
ACCTTCGAAGGACCGCTGATGAGCCTGCGTTCAGTCAATTCGCTGTCGCACTATACCGACTGGACCATCGGCCACGTGCATTCCGGTGCGCTCGGCTGGGTGGGCTACATCTCCTTCGGTGCGCTCTACTGCATGATCCCGTGGCTGTGGAACAAGAAGAGCCTCTACTCACTGAAACTGGTGAACTGGCACTTCTGGCTGTCGACGCTGGGGATCGTTCTCTACATCACCTCCATGTGGGTGTCCGGCATCATGCAGGGCCTGATGTGGCGCGCATACGATCAGCTCGGTTTCCTGGAATACTCCTTCGTGGAAACCGTGGAAGCGATGCATCCCTTCTACATCATCCGTGCTCTCGGCGGTGCGCTCTTCCTGCTCGGCGCCCTGATCATGGCCTACAATCTCTGGATGACTGTCCGTCGCGGCGAGGCTCAGGAAGCCGATGCCACCACGGCTGGCTCCCTGGCTCCGGCCGAATAAGGGAGGGATAACAATGTCACTTTGGAACAAACACCAAGTTTTCGAAAAGAACTCCTTCGTTCTGCTGGTCGGTATTCTGGTCATGGTCGCCATCGGCGGCCTGGTCGAAATCGCTCCGCTCTTCTATCTGAAGAGCACGATCGAGAAGACCGAGGGCATGCGGCCGTACACGCCGCTGGAACTCGCCGGGCGCGACATCTACATCCGCGAGGGCTGCTATCTCTGCCATTCGCAGATGGTCCGCCCGATGCGTGACGAAATGGAGCGTTACGGTCACTTCTCGCTGGCAGCGGAGTCGATGTACGACCACCCGTTCCAGTGGGGTTCCAAGCGCACGGGTCCGGATCTTGCCCGCGTCGGCGGCAAATACTCCGACGAATGGCATGTGGAGCACCTACAGGACCCGCGTTCGCTGGTTCCGGCATCCATCATGCCCGGCTACCCGTTCCTGTCGGAGAACAAGCTGAACACGCGGGACATCCAGTCGGCCTTGAGCGTCAACACCATCGTCGGCGTTCCCTACACCGACGAGCAGGTCGCAAACGCCGCCTCGGATATTCTCGGCCAGGCCACTCCGGACACGGAAGCGGCCGATGGGTTCGAGGAACGCTATCCGGGTGTCGCAATCCGCGACTTCGACGGCAATCCGAAGGTCGTCACCGAGATGGACGCACTGGTCGCCTATCTTCAGGTGCTCGGCACCATGGTCGACTTCTCCATCTATGACGACAAGGCCAACGCGAGGTAAGGGCGATGAACGAGACATATTCCGCATTCGCAGGCTTCGCTCAAACCTGGGGCCTTCTCTACTTCATGATCCTGTTTGGCATCGTTCTGGCCTATGCGCTGTGGCCGAAGAACGGCAAGAAGTTCGATGATGCCGCTCAAATCCCGTTCCGGGAGGACTGATCCATGGCAGATGCACATAAAAAGGAAATCGACCAAATTTCCGGGGTCGAGACAACCGGCCACGAATGGGATGGTCTGAAGGAACTCAACAATCCGTTGCCGAGATGGTGGCTGTATATGTTCTACGCCACCATCGTCTGGGCCCTGATTTACTGGGTGCTTTATCCGTCCTGGCCGCTGATCTCCAGCTACACGACGGGTGTTTGGGGGAGCAACCAGCGCCTCGAAGCCATAGCTGCCTATGATGAGGGTGTCGCGGGCCGGTCCGCGTTCGCTGACAAGATCGTGGCCGCGTCCCTGGAAGATATCTCCAAGGACCAGGAACTGCTGCAGTTCGCCCTGGCGAACGGCGCGGCAGCCTTCGGCGACAACTGTGCCCCCTGCCACGGCTCGGGCGGTACAGGCGCGGAAGGGTATCCGAGCCTTCAGGACGACACCTGGATCTGGGGCGGTAGCCTGGACGCCATCTACACCACGCTGCAATACGGTATCCGTTCGGGCAATGACGACGCCCGTGTCGGCGAGATGCCCGCCTTCGGCCGCGACGAACTTCTCGGCAAGGAGGAAATCAGCCAGGTCTCCAACTTCGTCGCCTCGCGCGCCGGACTGGAAACCGAGGACGGTGTCGATCTGGCCGCAGGCCAGACGGTGTACGAGGACAATTGCGCGGCCTGTCACGGCGAAGACCTGAAGGGTATTCAGGACGTCGGGGCACCGAGCCTTCTGTCCGCGAACTACCTCTATGGCAAGTCGCTGGCGGCCATCAAGGCGCAGGTCAGAAACCCGCGCAACGGCGTGATGCCCGCCTGGGTGGACCGCCTGGACCCTGCCACGGTCAAGTCTCTGGCAGTGTACGTCCACTCCTTCGGTGGCGGTCAATAAGCCGCAGTCCTGCGGCAAGCCGCGCAATAGCGGCCTGAATTGATCCGGCGCAAAGTCAGACCACTTGCGCCGGATTATTGTTTGAGAAGGTGGCGGAGCAATCGGTTCCGCCGGCTTGGCATGATCCTATTGGGGCAGGATCTGACTTGAAAAAAGGACGGGCGGTATGTCTGCGGACACCGAAACGCATGAGGGCGGGCACTCGGAAGAGTGGTTTGCGTCCGCCAAGAAAATCTATCCCATGGCGACCCATGGCCTGTTCCGCAGGATCAAGTGGGCGCTGCTTTTCATCACCCTTGGTATCTACTATTTCCTGCCGTTCATCCGCTATGACCGCGGCCCGGATGCACCCGGCCAGGCCGTTCTCATCGATCTGGAAGGACGGCGGGCCTACTTCTTCTTCATCGAGATCTGGCCGCAGGAAGTCTATTACCTCACCGGCCTACTGATTATCGCGGCTGTCGCGCTGTTTCTGATGAACGCGGTCGCCGGACGTCTGTGGTGCGGGTATCTGTGCCCGCAGACGGTCTGGACGGATCTGTTTCTGTGGGTGGAGCGCAAGGTCGAAGGCGACCGGCGCGACCGGATTGCGCTCGACAAGGATCCCTGGACCTTCGACAAGGTCCGCAAGCGCGTCACCAAGCATTTCTTCTGGCTGATGATCGCCTGGTGGACCGGCGGGGCCTGGGTTCTCTACTTCAATGACGCGCCGACCCTGGTCTGGCAGCTGTTGACGTTCCAGGCGCCGATGATCGCCTATATCTGGATCGGCATCCTGACTTCGACGACCTACCTGCTGGCCGGGTTCATGCGCGAGCAGGTCTGCATCTACATGTGCCCCTGGCCGCGCATCCAGGCGGCCTTGACCGACGAGAAGGCGCTCAATGTCACCTACCGCTGGGACCGGGGCGAACCGCGCGGATCGCTGAAGCAGAACCGCAAACTTGCCGAGCAGGGCCTTCCTTCCGGCGACTGTATCGACTGCTACCAGTGTTTCCAGGTCTGTCCGACCGGCGTCGACATCCGCAAGGGCATGCAGCTTGATTGTATCCAGTGCGGCCTGTGCATCGACGCCTGCGACAACATCATGACCAAGATCGGCAAACCGACCGGGCTGATCGCCTACGACACGGACGAAAACATCCAGCGGCGTATCGACGGCAAGGAACCGGTTTATGAAATCGTCCGCGCGCGGACGATCGCCTATGCCTCGATCATTGCCGTCGTGGGCGCGATCATGCTGTTCGCCCTACTCAACCGGGACTTTGCCGATATCAGCGTGCTGCATGACAGGAACCCGGTCTTTGTGGAACAATCGGACGGCACGGTGCGGAACGGCTATACGGTCCGGCTTTCCAACAAGCGCCGACATTCGCGCAGCTTCATGCTGCATGTGGAAGGCATGCCGCCGAACACGCTTGTGGAAGCCGTTGGTGTCGAAAGCTCCTTCGCGGGGCGGCCGATCATTGAAGTCGGTCCGGACACCACCCGGGAAGTGCGTATTCTGGTAACCTCTCCCCCCTGGGAGAAGATGCCGCATTCCACTCCCGTGACCTTCCGTATCACCGAGAGCGTGATGGGTGAGGTGGTTACGGCGAAAGACACTTTCAAAGCACCGGCTAAGCCTTGAGGAGCGCAGGATGACGATGGTTCAGTCGAACATGAAGGATCCCAAACCCCTGACGGGCAGGACGGTGCTTTTCTGGCTGCTCGGCTTCTTCGGGGTCATTTTCGCGGCCAACGCCGTGTTCATCTATCTTGCGCTCGGGTCGTTCCCGGGCGTGGTGGTGGAAAGCTCCTACGAGGCCGGTCAGGCCTATAATCAGGAGATTGCCGCGGCGAAGGATCAGGAGAAGCTTAACTGGCAGGTGTCTGGTGAATTCGTCCGTACCGGCGACGGCGCCGGCAAGCTGGTGGTGAGTGCCGCCGATGCGGACGGCTCGCCGCTCTATGGGGTCGAACTGCAGGCGCTGCTGCGCAATCCGGTTCATGATGGCGCCGATGTGGAAGTTGCCTTCACCGCCGATGGCGGAGGGCGTTACGTCGGTGAGGTGGAAAACCTCGCAGCGGGAAACTGGACGCTCGTACTGGAGATCAACCGGGACGGGGAGCGCAAGTTCAAATCCGAAAACCGGATCTTCGTGAAAGACTGAAGTCAGGCACCTCATGACGGTTCATCAGCGCGACTGGCAGGCTTTCGTAACTCCCGGCAAGGACGGTGCGGTGCACATGGACCTTGCCGTAGACGGCATCACGTGTGCCGCCTGCATGGGTGAGATCGAGCGCGGCCTGAAACGTCTGCCGGGGATCCGCACCGCGCGGGTCAACCTGACCAGCCAACGCCTTGCCGTCGACTGGGTCGAGGATGAAACCGGGGCGGATGAGATCGTCTCGGAGCTGGCGAGGCTGGGCTACACGGCCCATCCGTTCGATCCGGCAAACCAGAAGGAACGTCAGGACAGGACGGGAAAACAGCTCCTGCGCTGCCTGGCCGTCGCCGGTTTCGCCGGCATGAACATCATGCTTCTGTCCGTCTCCGTCTGGTCCGGTAATGCCACCGACATTACTCCGGAAACCCGCGACTTCTTTCACTGGCTTTCGGCCCTGATCGCGTTGCCGACCGTGGCCTATGCCGGCAGGCCGTTTGTTAAAAGCGCCTTCACGGCCCTGTCTGCGGGGCGCCTGAACATGGACGTACCGATCGTCATCGGCGTCTTTCTGGCCGTCGCCCTGTCGCTGGTGCAAACGCTTCAGCATCAGCATCACGCCTATTTCGAGTCCGCCGTGATGCTTCTGTTCTTCCTGCTGGTCGGCCGCTTTCTCGATCACAACATGCGCGGGCGCACCCGTTCCTTCGCCGAGAACATAGCGGCCCTCAAGGCCGAAGTGGCCGCCCGGATCAATCCGGACGGAAGCGTGCGCGAAGTCCCGCTGTCCAAGATTGCCACGGGCGACCTCGTTCTGGTCTCGAGCGGGGAGCGCGTACCGGTGGACGGCATCGTCGAAACCGGCCTGTCCGAAATCGATCAGAGCCTTGTAACCGGCGAAAGCGTGCTGGTGCCCGTGACAGCCGGGCAGAGGGTCTATGCCGGCACCCTGAACGGGGCGGGCGCGCTGCAGGTTCGGGTCGAGGCGGCCTCCGGTGCGACATTGCTTGACGAGGTCAACCGGCTGCTGGAAGCTGCCTCGCAGGCAAAGTCGAGCTATGTCCGTATCGCGGATCGCGCGGCGCAGCTTTATGCACCTCTCGTGCATGGCGCCGCGGCACTCACCTTCCTCGGCTGGCTGCTGGCCGGGCTGGACTGGCAGCCCGCGCTGATCATTTCCATCTCGGTGCTGATCATCACCTGTCCCTGTGCGCTCGGCCTCGCGGTTCCGGCCGTGCAGGTGGTCGCGTCCGGCCAGCTGTTTCGCCGGGGTGTGCTGCTCAATTCAGGCGATGCCATCGAGCGCCTGTCGGATGTCGACACGATCCTGTTCGACAAGACCGGAACCCTGACGCTGGCCAATCCGGAACTTTGCGCGGATATCGCACCAGACGACGCGGAAATGATCCTTGCCGGGCGGCTTGCCCTTGCCAGTCGTCACCCGCTTTCCACGGCGCTGGTCCGCGCGACCGGGGCAATTGCGCCTTTGCCGGACGTGACCGAGGTTTCCGGAGCCGGACTTGAAACCATTGTGGACGGCCAGATTCTCCGTCTCGGAAGTCCCCGGTTCTGCGGTGCCCGGCCGGAAACGGTCGATGAAATGCTTGAGGCGTTCCCCGGGGCCTCGCTGCTGGCCATCCGGTTCGGGAACGGTCCGGTCCGTCTGCTGCCGTTCCGGCAGAGCCTCAGGCCGGATGCGCGGGCGGTTGCCGACCTTTTGAAACAGCAGGGCTACGCACTTGAAATCCTGTCCGGCGATACGGTGCCTGCCGTCGAGGCGGCCGCACGGGCGCTGGATATTGCCGACTGGCAGGCCGGCATGAAACCGGCGCAGAAGATCGCGCGGCTGGAAGAGCTGCAGCGTGCGGGTCGGAAGGTACTGATGGTCGGTGACGGCCTCAACGATGCGCCCGCGCTTGCCGGAGCTCATGTTTCACTGTCGCCGGTCTCCGCCGTGCACCTCAGTCAGGCGGCAGCCGACGCCGTGTTCCTTGGCGACAGGCTGCTGCCGGTTGCCGATGCGTTGAGACTGTCCAGGAAGGCGCGTGCGGCCATTCAGCAGAACCTCTGGATCTCCGCACTGTACAACGTCGTGGCGGTTCCGATCGCGGTTGCCGGTTTCGTGACCCCCCTTGATGGCGGCAATCGCCATGTCCGCTTCTTCGCTGGTGGTGACCGCCAACGCCCTGAAGCTGCGTCTGGGCGAGGGTGGCGATCAGATCGCGCATGACGTGCCGGGGCAGGATGCCGGCGAGAACGGGAAAGGATAACGTCGCCATGGACGTTCTGATTTACCTGATCCCCATTGCCCTCTTCCTTGGCGGGCTTGGCCTTGCCGCCTTCCTGTGGTCCCTGAAAAGCGGTCAGTATGACGATCTGGAGGGCGCCAAGTGGCGCGTTCTGGACGACGACGACCTGCCGGACCAGTGATCAAGCGCACTTGAAAATGGAGCAGTGAAGGCTGGAGCCCGCAGGCCCGGTTCGGTGTGCGGCCTCGTAAATGCCCGGGGCTTGAACAACCCAGTCAGGCCTGGGCAAATAAAAAGGGACGGACGTTCAGACGTCCGTCCCGGTATCCTGACAGATTGCAGATCAGGCGGCGCGGACCTTGGAGAGGAAATCCTCCATGGCGCGGCGCAGGTTGCCGGACTGCTCTTGCAGCCCCCCGACAGCCTCGTTCATGTCGGCGCTCAGTCTTGCGGTATCGCTGGCCGCCGCGCTGACTTCCGTGATCGACCGGGAAACACCTTCCGTCCCCTGGGCAGCTTCGGCGACACTGGAGGCGATCTCGGTCGTTGCCAGGTTCTGTTCCTCGGCGGCGCCGGACATGGCGGAAGTGTTCTCCGCGATCTTCTGAACCATCTCGGCGACAGAGCCGGTGGCTTCCGTCGATGCATCGGCGGCCTGGCGCATTTCGTTGATCTGCCGGTCGATTTCCTCCGTGGCCTTCGAGGTCTGTTCCGCCAGTGCCTTCACTTCGGAGGCGACAACCGCGAAGCCCTTGCCGGCTTCCCCGGCCCGGGCCGCTTCGATGGTTGCGTTCAGCGCCAGAAGGTTGGTCTGTTCGGCAATGTCGGTGATCAGCTTCGTGACGTCACCAATGCGCGCGACCACCTGCTGAACCGTTTCCACAGCATCATTGGACCGGTTTACTTCCGTTTCCGCCTGCTGGGCAATTTCGGAAGAGGAGCGGACCTGATCGGTGATCGCGCGGATCGAGGCGGAGAGTTCCTCGGTCGCGCTGGCAACCGTGTTGACATTGTTTGTTGCCTGTTCCGCAGCTGCGGAAACGGACAGCGCCTGTTCGGTCGTCGTGTTCGCAATGTTGGACAGCGCCCCTGCGTTGCCGGTGAGTTCATCGAGCTTGGCAATCATGCCGTTGCTGATGTTGAGCACCGTTGCTTCGAAATCGTTGGCAACGCGCTCCATCTCTTCCCGCTTGCTCTGTTCTGCGATCTCGCGTTCTGCCGCAGTGTTCTTTTCCAGTTCGCGCGTACGGACGAGATTGTCGCGGAAAACGCCGAGCGCGCGGCCCAGGAGGCCGATTTCATCGCGCCGGTCGCCGACATCGACGGAGGAGGTGGTGTCACCGGTCGCAAGTTTCTCGGTGACGTCCGACAGCCGGGTCAGCGGCGCGGACACCATGAAGTGGTTCACGACCCCCAGTACCACAGCCAGAACGGTCAGGAGAACGGCACTGGCCATGGCAACGAACTGTACCGTTCCGAGAGCCGCATTCTGGTTGACCAGGGAGGCCTGCCGCTTCTGCGCAACCGCGTCGGTAAATTCGTCCCGTTGTTTCTGGACTTCGGACAACAGGCCTGTGCTTTCTGGCGTCAGCTCGATGGCGCGGGCCATGTCGACGGTTTCCGGTGTCCGCATGAGCTCCATCTGGTGCGCCGCTATCTGGTTGAACCAGGCTTTCCAGCTGGTTTCCAGTTCGGACAGAAGCCCCGGCAACTGCGGTCCTGTGTCATCGACAAGCGTTTGCACCTTCGCGAACTGGGCCGAGATCTCTGAATTCAAATCTTCCGAGCGCTGGCGCCAGTCCCTGTTTCCTGTCAGCAGAAAGGATTTCACGGCCAGGGCCTGACCCGAGATCTTCTCGCTGAGCCTGGCGGTTTCGGAATTCAGGTCCGAGAGGGCGTTGGCTGTTTCAACCTCCTGCAGGGCGGAGGACGTCTTGATGGCGCTCGTGCCACCCGCAACGGCGCCGATCAGGGCGAGTGTGAGGAAGCCGGCGGCGATTTTCTTGCTGACTGAAAGATTCTTGAACATGGTTGCTTTCGCTCTGGAGGTCGTGCGCTCAGGAATTGGGGGACTGGCGGCGCTGTAGTTCCGTCAGGTTGAATTCAACGGTCGCGGCACCGATCGGTTTGCCGTTTTCAGGATCGTTCACGGTCATGTTCAGCTGCGCGCGCCAGATCTTCAGATCCTCATCCCATTCCGGTTCGTCGATGAACACGGCCTCGGGACCCTCCGGAAACGTCTTTTGGAACTTGGCCTCGTCACCCTGCCAGTAATCGCCGGTAATGCCGCTTTGGCCGACATTCAGGCCGTTCGCGTCCATGACGAAGATTTCCGGGAAAAGGCCCAGCGAACCGGCCTGCACCCGCAGGAGGTAGATCGAAAGCGGCGCAGACAGGGTTGCCGATATCAGCGGCTTGTCGCTGGCCTCGCGTTCCTTGCGCCATTGCTGGTCCAGAGCGTCAATTTCGGTTTGCTCCAGGGAGCCGCGCAGATCGTTCTGCGCGTTGACGGACAGAGCGACGATCGGGTTGGCCAACCATTCACCGACACTCTCGATCACGGCCGGCGTGATAAGCGCATTCGGGTCCGGCGCATCTTCTGCGAAAGCTGCGGTTGAGGTTAAAAGCAGGGATGGGAACAGCGTGCACCACTTCTTCATTCTGGGTCTCCCTTTGATTGTTATCGCTAAAACTGACGGTTTTTCCTTAAGGTAATCTGAAATATTTCTTCTTGTTTTATAATCACTTAGGACATTGTTATTTTTTACATATTATCTATAAAAATCGCATGTTGACGTTTGAGCCTCTGGTCTGGCGGAGGTTTCCTGAACTATGCTTCGGTCCGAAGAATGGACTGGTATGAACGGGCGTCGTGCCGAGCGGATGCGGTGAGGACAGTGTGACCTGCAGGAATGCCAAAAAGGACGCGCAAACACTCAGCGCCTTTGCTGTCTGGCTCGGTCAGCAGGGCGGAATTTCGCCGCCGGAAGCCGCGGAAGCGTGCAGAAGTGCTGGTGTCGTCCACGCAGGAGCGGGAGACGGAATCTTTTCAGCCGGTGAAACGCCGGGTTTTCTCTATTTCGTGCGGTCCGGTCTGGTTCGTTTTTATTACCTGACGGCCGACGGGAAGGAATTCAACAAGAGCTTTGCCACTCCCGGCGGGGTCGTCACCTGCCTGTCCTCCTTTCTTGAAGGAGCGCCGTCGTCGTTTCATACACAGGCTTTGGAGGACACGGAGCTGGTTGCTCTGCCGATGGAGCTGGCCCGGCAGTTGCCGGCCCGGGACAGAGCATGGGAACGTCTCATCTCGACAGTCATCGCCCAGCTCGCGCTCCGCAAGGAGCGGCGGGAGGCTGCCTTTCTCCTGCAAAGCGCGTCGGAACGCTATGAAGCGTTTCTGCGGGAATTTCCGGAAGTCGCGCAGCGCCTGCCGCAGTATCACGTCGCTTCCTACCTCGGCATTACGCCCGTTGCGCTGTCGCGCATCCGGGCCCGGCGCGGTTCTTAACCCGGGTTAATGCGCACCATGGCCTCACCATCCTAGATGGCTCCCGGTTCAGACAGGAGACAGGTTGGATGCAGGACAGCGGATTGATCGTGGTGACCGGAGGCGCCATCGGGCTGGGCCGTGAACTCACGAAGCACTACCATGGGCTCGGGCGCAAGCTTGTCATATGCGGCCGGACGGAAAGCGCCCTCGATGAAGTGACGACGCTTTATCCGGGCGTTGTGACGGTGGCGGCGGACCTGGCAGATCCGGCTGGCCGGAAACACCTTGTGGATGCCGTTCACGAACAGGAACAGCCTGTTGCGATGCTGATCCACAACGCTGCGCTTCAGCACCAGCATGATTTCGTTTCACGCTGTACCCCGATCGAGAAGGTCGAAACGGAAATATCCGTCAATTTCCTGGCGCCCATCGAACTGACCATCGACCTTCTGCCCCTGCTACGGCAGGCCGAACAGGCCCGTGTGGTGTTCGTGACGTCGGCCCTGGCCAGGGTTCCGAAAAAGTCGGCGCCGGTCTATTGCGCCACCAAGGCAGGACTTTCCAATTTCGCGAGGGCGCTGCGCTATCAACTGGAAGGCACGGGGGTCGCGGTTTCGGAGGTGGTTCCGGATCTCATGGTGACACGCATGACGGCGGGCCGCGGCGGCAAGGGCTTTTCGGCGGCCGAAGCAGCGAACAAGATTGTCGCCGGGCTTGGCGCCGGCAAGGAGGAAATCCGGCTTGGCCGGGTTCCGAAGCTGTTTGCCCTTCACAGGCTCTTGCCGGATCTTGCCTACCGGGTTCTGAAAACGTCTTGAGAACCGATGGAAACGGAAGGCTGATCGGTTTGCCTTGCTTGACCTTCGTGTGAAAGCCACTTAAGTCCGCAGGCGCCAGTCGGCCGGACAGCCGCTGCCGCAAGTGCCGAAAGGCCGCGGGGGAGGAAAGTCCGGGCTCCAAGGAAACACGGTGCCGGGTAACGCCCGGCGAGGGAAACCTTAGGGAAAGTGCCACAGAAAGCAAACCGCCTCGGCCAAATCTTCGGATTTGCCTGGGGTAAGGGTGAAAGGGTGGGGTAAGAGCCCACCGCGCAACTGGCAACAGGGGCGGCATGGTAAACCCCACCGGGAGCAAGACCGAATAGGGACAGCGCGGCCCCGGAGCGATCCGGGACCAGGCCGGTTTCCAGGCCGGCTGTCCGGGTTGGTTGCGTGAGGCGTCCGGCAACGGGCGCCCCAGATGAATGGCTGTCGCGTCCGCGTAAGCGGGCCATACAGAACCCGGCTTACAGGCCGGCTGGCATTAAATTCCCTCTCTCACCGGCCCGTCACATTTTGCGGTATGCCTGCCAGAACCGGATGGAGGGCAGCGGGTGGCGTTTACGGCCCCGGAAACGGTGCGGCAAACGGTTCCAAGGTCCGGTTTCTCCACAAGTCTTTCAAACTAGGCAGAATTTGCCGCCTTTCCGGCTCCGGAAATCCAAAACCTCCGTAATCCTGCGAATCCGATTCTTCATTTGTGTCAAGGCTTCATTAAGCATGTTTCGCCTAAGGTCACTCGATGGGGTCGTGGGCGATCAAATCGAGCTGGAATCCATGAGATTCCATTGACCACCCATGAATTCCCATGGTATCCCATAAGAACCCAGAATGGGGAGCGCGGGCCCATTTCGGTAGGGTCCAGGGCATCAGTTTAACGGTCCGGCAACAGCCGCTTTGCAAATTGCATGTCCTGACACGGTGCCGGCCTTTCTTCTCATCAGGGTGATTTCGGGGTTTTGAACGGGTGCGGACCCGTTTCGAGGGGTTTGATGGCCGGCTTTGTTTCTCACTTTACCAACCGGCTGGATGCCAAGGGTCGCGTGTCGATCCCGGCACCCTTCCGTGCGGTTCTGGCGAGGGACGGATTTGAAGGTCTTTATTGCATTGCTTCTTCCCACTGCCCGGCGGTCGATGCCGGCGGCAACGAGCTGCTCGCGGAAATCGAGAAGCGCTCGGAAGCTTTCGCAAAGCTCTCCCCGGACCACGATGCGCTCGCTGTCGCCCTGTTCGGCGCCAGCGAAAACCCGAAAATCGACGGGGATGGCCGCATGACCATTTCCGACATGATCCGCGACCACACCGGCATCACCGACCAGGTGACCTTTGTCGGCATGAAGTACAAGTTCCAGATCTGGGAACCGGAAAAGTTTCGCGAGTACCGCGCAGAGGCCCAAAGGCGTGCGCTCGCGATGTTGTCGGGGCAGGCCCCCGCATCTTCTCAGGGAGAACCGGTATGATGGCGCGCGGCGACAGGGAGCAATCTCAGTCCGCTGGCGGACCCGAGCGTCATGTGCCGGTTCTCCTGAAGGAAGTTCTGGAGTGGCTCGACCCGAAAGAAGGCGAGGTCGTCGTCGACGGAACCTTCGGTGCCGGCGGCTATTCGCGCGCCATTCTCCAGCGCGGGGCGACGGTGATCGGTATCGACCGTGATCCGGACGCGATCGCTGGCGGTCAGGACCTGGTGAAACAGTCCGATGGCCATCTGATCCTTGTGCCCGGGCAGTTTGCCGATCTGGAGATCCACACGCGGGAGCAGGGCTTTACGGGCGTGGACGGTGTCGTGCTCGATCTTGGCGTTTCCTCCATGCAACTGGATGAGGCCGAGCGCGGTTTCTCCTTTCTGCGCGACGGGCCTCTGGACATGCGAATGGAACAGGCCGGTCCTTCCGCCGCCGATGTTGTCAACGAGCTTCCGGTGAAAGACCTGATCCGGATCATCGGACTGTTGGGTGAGGAAAAGCGGGCAACGTCGGTTGCGCATGCAATCGACAAGGCCCGCAAGGAAAAACCTTTCTCACGGACGGTCGAGCTGGCGAACCTGATCGAAAAGGTGCTCGGCCGGTCGCCCAAGAAGGCGCAGATCCATCCGGCCACGCGCACGTTCCAGGCACTTCGGATCTATGTGAACGGTGAGCTGCATCAGGCCGCAAAGGCACTCGGCGCCGCCGAGCGCATTCTGAAGCCGGGCGGGCGGCTGGTGCTGGTGAGCTTTCATTCCCTGGAAGACCGCATCGTCAAACGCTTCTTCCAGGACAGGACCCGCACACGGGGTGGCGGGTCCCGCCACATGCCGGAGGAAGAGGTTCCGCCGGCAACTTTTGAACTTTTGACGCGCAAGGCGGTCGAGGCTGCGGCGGAGGAAACGGACGCCAATCCGCGCGCCAGATCCGCAAGGCTCAGGGCCGGACGGCGGACCGGGGCAGCTGCGCGCGAACTGGATATCCATGCCGCGGGCGTCCCGCGTCTGGCGGAATTTCATGGACTAGGGGGCTGAAAATGGTTCGAACGCTGAACATCTTGTTCATTCTGGCGGTCGTGATCGGTGCCGGCACCGTTTACGAAATGAAGCTGGCCGCCACCAAATCGGCGGAAAAGGTGGCCGAGCTCAAGCAGCAGATCGATGAGGAGCGCGACGCCATCCGTTTGCTGAAGGCCGAGTGGAGTTTGCTCAACAAGCCGGACCGCCTGCAGTCGCTGGTCGAGCGCTACAATGACTATCTTCAACTACAGCCCCTGGACGTGAAGCAGATCGTGAGCCCGGAAGACTTGCCGGCCCGTCCCGTGATGCTTGAACCGGTCGGCGGCAGCCAGATGGGCGGCTATGCCGGCGGCTCGGCAGTGATCCGGTGAGGGGCTGAACATGACAATGGTAAGCGAACCGGCAAGTTTCCTCCAGGTGCGGCGCGCACAGCCCAGGGCCGTGCGGGGATCCGTATCGTCCAGCGCGGTCAAGGCCCGGGTTTACATGGCGATGCTGGCTTTTGCCTGCGTCTATGTTGCCATCGCCGGCCGTCTCGTGATGCTGGCCCAGATGGAGGAAGCGCCGTCCCGGGCGTGGATTTCCGCGCAGGATTCCATTTCCGCCTCTAGGCCGGACCTGATCGATCGCAATGGCGAAATCCTTGCGACCGACATCAAGACCGCGTCGCTCTACGCCGAGCCGCGCCGAATTCTCGATGTCGATGAGGCCGTGGAAGGTCTGACCCGTGTGTTGCCGGAACTCGATCAGAACGTCGTTCGCCGGCGGCTGGATAGCCGCGCGGGTTTCGTCTGGCTAAAGCGTGAGCTGACCCCGCAGCAGGCCGAGGAAGTGCACAACCTCGGTTTGCCGGGCATCGGGTTCCTGTCCGAGAACCAGCGGTTCTATCCGGGCGGGCCGACTGCGGGTCACATCGTCGGATCCGTGAACATCGACAACCAGGGCCTCACTGGTATCGAAAAATACATCGACGGGGAATGGCTGGCCGATCTCCAGTCGCTCGGTTTTGCGTCCGACCGCACCATGGAACCGGTCAGGCTTTCCATGGACCTCAGGGTACAGCATGTCGTGCGCGATGAACTGGTCAAGGCCATGGAGCGCTTTCAGGCGATCGCCGCAGCGGGGATCGTTCTCGATGCCAAGACGGGCGAGGTCGTCGCCATGTCGTCGCTTCCCGACTATGATCCCAACGATCGCTCGCAGGCGCTGGAGAAAGACCGTCTCAACCGGGCGACCGGCGGCGTTTTCGAGATGGGGTCCGTGTTCAAGACCTTCACAGCCGCAATGGCCCTTGATTCAGGTGCTGTCTCCATCAACGACAGCTTCGACGCGACGCGTCCGATCCGGGCGGCGGGCCGCACGATTTCCGATTTCCACGGAAAACACCGCATCTTGTCGGTGCCCGAGATTTTCATTTATTCGTCGAACATCGGAACGGCGAAGATGATGCTGGCAACCGGCATCGACCGTCAGAAGGAATTCCTGACGCGTTTGCACCTGACGGAACGTTTGACGACGGAATTGCCTGAAAACGCCGCGCCCCTGCTGCCGCCGAAATGGAACGAACTCGCTGCCATGACGATTTCCTTCGGGCACGGAATATCAGTCACGCCGATGCAGACGGCAGTAGCCGCGGCTGCCCTCGTCAACGGCGGCAAGCTGTTGCCGCCAACCTTCCTGCCGCGCAGTGAGGAAGAGGCACAAGAGCTTGGCAAACAAGTCGTTTCCGAGAAGACCAGCCGCATTATGCGGTATCTCTTCCGGTTGAACGTGTTGTCCGGCTCCGGCCGCAGGGCGGACGTTCCGGGCTATACCGTCGGCGGCAAGACGGGAACGGCGGAAAAGATCGAGAACGGCCGCTATGTCAACGACAAGCGCCGCAATTCCTTCCTGTCGGCTTTCCCGATGGACGACCCTCGCTACGTGGTTCTGGTCGTGCTCGACGAACCGAAGCCGGAGCGGAAAGGGGTTGGTGCAACGGCCGGGTTGAACGCGGCACCGACCGTTGCGGCGATCGTGCGGCGCTCGGCTCCGATGCTCGGTGTCATGCCGCGTTTCAGCAAAGGGGATGAACCAATCGAGATTTCCTATTAAGGAGACGTTTGAAGTTTTGAATGCCGGCGGGGTCGCAGCCGATTTCCGGTGTTCCGTAAAGCTTCCCGAAGACGACGCACAAACCGGATGATCGGGTGAAATGGATCTTGAATATTTGGCCGCCGGCCTGAAATTGCCGGAAATGGCAGGAACTCTGAAAATATCAGGGTTGACGGCGGACAGCCGCAACGTCCGGCCAGGCTTTCTTTTTGCCGCCTTCCAAGGCGCTTCCGTTGACGGAACACGATTTGCCCCGAACGCAGCCGCGGCCGGGGCGGTTGCCATTTTATGTGCGGAAAATTCGGTCGACGCCGTCCGGTCTGCATGCCCACAAACCGTTGCCGTTATCGGCGCGCCGGACCCGCGCCATGTGTTCGCCAGAATGGCAGCCCGTTTCTACGGCGCCCAGCCGGACACGATCGTCGCGGTCACCGGCACGTCGGGCAAGACTTCCGTTGCACATTTTGCCCGCCAGATCTTTCAGGCGGCCGGTCATCCGGCGGCCAGCCTTGGTACGCTGGGAACCGTCAAGCCGGACGGTGAAAGCTATGGCGGCCTGACAACGCCCGATCCGGTGGCGCTTCACAAGGAGCTGGCCGAGCTCAAGGCCGAAGGCATCAATCATGCGGCCATGGAGGCCTCGTCTCACGGTCTCGACCAGTGCCGGCTGGATGGTGTCCGGTTGACGGCCGCCGCCTTCACCAATCTCGGCCGCGATCACATGGACTATCATCCGACGGTCGAGGACTATCTGCACGCCAAACTGAGGCTCTTTTCCGTGCTGCTGCCTGTTGGCGGAACGGTTGTGTGCGATCCGGGCGAGAAATATTCCGACCGCGTGCTGGCCGTTGCGCAGGAGCGCGGGTTGCCGGTCTTTACCGTCGGGGAAACCGGCAGGGACCTGACCCTGACCGGCCTGAAACCCGCCGGTGCCGGGCAGGAACTGTCGCTGCACACGGCGAGAGGCGACTACAAGGTGACGCTGCCCCTGATCGGGCGTTTCCAGGTTTCCAATGCCCTGATCGCGGCGGGTCTTGCCATTGCATCCGGTATCGACACGGGTACGGCAATGCGCGCGCTTGAAAACCTGAAGGGGGCGCCCGGCCGGCTGGAACTTGCAGGCAGGACCAGGGGCGGCGGAATGATCTTTATCGACTATGCCCACAAACCCGACGCGCTGGACAACGCGCTGGCCGCGCTCCGGCCCTTTGCAACGGGCAAGCTTTCGGTTGTCGTCGGTGCTGGTGGCGACCGGGATCCGGGCAAGCGCGAACTGATGGGGGCGGCGGCGGCCCGCCAGGCGGACCTGGTGATCGTCACCGACGACAATCCACGCTCCGAGGATCCCGCCACGATCCGGAAGGCGGTGCTGAGCGGGGCTCCCGGCGCACTGGAAATCGGCGACCGTTACGAGGCCATTGCCGAAGGTGTTCGGCGCCTGGAAGCGGGCGATATTCTGTGTGTAGCCGGAAAAGGTCACGAAACGGGCCAGATTGTTGGCGACACAGTGATTCCCTTTTCTGATCATGAAGCAGTCATTCGCGCCATAAGCCTTGAAGGAAACACATGAGCGACCCGCTTTGGACTTTGGAAGCCTTTGTGGAAGCTGCTGGCGGCAGCTCCAAAGGCGATGCTGGCGCCGAGATCTCCGGAATTTCCATCGACAGCCGCACTCTTGAACCGGGCGACGCCTTCGTTGCCATCAAGGGAGACCGATTGGACGGGCACGACTATGTGGAGGCAGCCCTGGAAGCCGGGGCCTCTGTGGCCCTTGTCGCCGAAGACCGCCTGTCGGACCTGCCGGAGGACGGCCGCTATGTGGTCGTTGCCGATCCGCTTGAGGCTCTGTGCAAGATCGGCATTGCCGCTCGCGAGCGCACGGACGCCAGGATCGTCGCGGTCACCGGATCGGTCGGCAAGACCGGCACGAAGGAGGCTCTCCGCCTGACGCTGGAGCCGTCCGGCAAAGTGCATGCGTCTGTTGCTTCGTTCAACAACCACTGGGGCGTGCCGCTGACGCTGGCCCGCATGCCTGCCGACACCGACTTCGGTGTCTTTGAAATAGGCATGAACCATGCCGGCGAAATCACGCCACTGGTGAAGATGGTGCGGCCGCATGTGGCCGTCATCACCACGGTCCAGCCGGTTCACCTGGAGTTCTTCGACTCCCTTGAAAAGATCGCCCAGGCGAAGGCGGAGATCTTCGACGGGCTGGAGTCCGATGGGGTGGCGGTCCTCAACAAGGACAACCGCCAGTACGATCTTCTGAAATTCCTGGCGGTAACCGCCGGCGTGAGCCGGATCGATACGTTCGGTGAAGATCCGTCCGCCGACAGCCACCTTGAAAATGTAGTGAGCCACCCGGCGGGATCGAGCGTCGAGGCGATCATCCTGGGTCAGGAAATCACCTACAAGATCGGCGCGCCCGGCAAGCACCATGTGAAGAACAGCCTTGCGGTGCTCACGGCTGTGGTTGAACTGGGCGCGGATCTTGCCAAGGCCGGTCTCGCGCTTGATGCGATGCGGGCGCCGAAGGGGCGGGGCGAAGTTTCCAGGTTGCCGATCCAGCGCGGAGAACTCTTCCTGATCGACGAGAGCTACAACGCAAATCCGGCTTCCATGCGCGCGGCGCTCGCTGTTCTCGGCGAGGCTCCGGTCAAGCGGCCAGGCCGCCGGATTGCCGTTATCGGCGACATGCGTGAGCTTGGCAGCGATGCAGACCGGCTGCATGCAGAGCTGCTGACGCCGATTACGGACGCCGGCATCGACGCCGTTTATTGCGCCGGCCCGCACATGCATGTGCTCTGGAAGGAGCTGCCGCATGAAATCCGGGCGCATTACAGTGAGGATGCGAAAGATCTGGAAGAAGCGCTTTTGAGCGACGTGCGCCCTGGCGATGTTGTTATGATCAAGGGATCGCTTGGAACCCGTATGGGCCCGCTTGTCGAGGCCTTGAAAAAGGAATATCCGCCTGCGGACGATACTGCGGCGGCATAAGGGATAGCTGATGTTTTATTTGCTGGGGCAATTTGCTGATCAGATTTCGGCGCTGAACGTGTTCCGTTACATTACGTTCCGGACCGGCGGCGCGATCATGACGGCCCTTTTCTTTGTCTTTCTGTTCGGACCGAAAATAATTGCCAGCCTCAGGATCCGTCAGGGGCACGGTCAACCGATCCGGGCGGACGGTCCTGAAAGCCATCTTCTGACCAAAAAAGGCACACCCACCATGGGCGGCCTCATGATCCTTTCCGGGTCGCTGGTGGCCGCGTTGTTATGGTCCGACCTGACCAACCCTTACGTCTGGGTGGTGATCGGGGTGACGCTCGGTTTCGGCGGTATCGGTTTTTACGACGACTATCTGAAGGTGACGAAATCATCGCACAAGGGGTTCGGCGGCAAGGCGCGGCTCGGTCTGGAATTCGTGATCGCCGCCGCTGCCGCTTTCGTAGTGACAATCCTCGACGGGTCGGAGTTTTCGGAAGCCATCACCTTTCCTTTCATCAAGGACCTGACCCTCAACCTCGGCCTGGTCTTCATTCCCTTTGCCGCCTTCGTCATGGTCGGTGCGGGCAACGCGGTGAACCTGACCGACGGCCTCGACGGACTGGCCATCGTGCCGGTAATGATCGCCTGCGCCTCCTTCGGCCTGATCGCCTATCTGTCGGGGAACGCGGTGTTCGCCAGTTACCTGCAGATCCACCACGTGGCCGGCACCGGCGAACTCGCGGTGATCTGCGGCGCGGTGATCGGCGCGGGGTTGGGCTTCCTGTGGTTCAACGCCCCTCCCGCCGCGATCTTCATGGGGGACACCGGCTCGCTCGCGCTCGGCGGCATGATCGGGGCCATCGCGGTCGCCACAAAACATGAAATCGTTCTGGCCATTATCGGCGGTCTCTTCGTTCTGGAAGCCGTTTCGGTGATCGTGCAGGTGATTTCCTTCAAGCTCACCGGCAAGCGTGTCTTCCGCATGGCGCCGATCCACCATCACTTCGAGATCATGGGCTGGACGGAAAGCCAGGTGGTGATCCGTTTCTGGATCATCTCCGTTGTTCTGGCCCTGATCGGCCTTGCCACGTTGAAGCTGAGGTAAGGCGCATGATCCCGGTTACCACATTCGAAAACAGAAAGGTTGCGCTCTTCGGTCTCGGCGGATCGGGTCTCGCAACGGCCCATGCCCTGAAGGACGGCGGCGCGGATGTGGTGTGTTTCGACGACAATGACGAGCGGGTGGCCCAGGCCGCGAAGGAGGGGCTGCAAACGCAGGATCTGCGGGCGCTTGACTGGTCCGCCGTCGACGCGCTGGTGCTGGCGCCCGGCGTGCCCTTGACCCACCCGGTGCCGCATTGGTCGGTTGACCTGGCCAGGGACGCAGGGGTGGAAATCATCGGCGATGTGGAACTGTTCTGCCGGGAACGGCGCAAACTTTGCCCGTCGGCGCCGCTGATCGCAATCACCGGCACGAACGGCAAGTCGACCACGACCGCTCTGATCGCCCATCTCCTGAAGGAGCTTGGACTGGATGTCGAGATCGGTGGCAACATCGGTACGCCGGTGCTGCAACTCGAACCGCCGCAGCCCGGCCGCCATTATGTGGTCGAGTGCTCTTCCTATCAGATCGACCTGGCGCCGACGCTGGATGCCACGGTCGGCATTCACATGAACCTGTCTCCGGATCATCTCGACAGGCACGGCTCGATGGACAACTACGCCGCCATCAAGGAACGCCTGGTGGCCGGGGCGAAGGTGGCCATCGTCGGCGTGGACGACCGGCTTTCTTCCGCCATTGCCGACCGGCTGGAACTGGCGCGCAAGCCCGTCTGCCGGATCGCAGGGGAGAAGGAACTCACCAACGGCATCTATGCCTGCCATGGCCGCCTGATCGAAGCCCATGACGGCTCGCAGATCGAGGTCGCCCTGCTCGGCGGGATTGACAGTCTGCGCGGCGATCACAACGGACAGAATGCCGCTGCCGCTTTCGCCGCGCTCCGGGCGCTGGAGCTGCCGGCGGCCAGGATAGCGGAAGCCATGAAGTCCTTCCCTGGTCTTCATCACCGTATGGAAGTCGTGGCGAAAAAAGGCCGGATCCTCTTTATCAACGATTCCAAGGCGACCAATGCCGATGCGGCAGCCCGTGCCCTTGCCAGTTTCGACCGGATCTACTGGATTGCCGGCGGGCGTGCCAAGGACGGCGGGATCTCCTCGCTCGACGAGTATTTCCCCAGGATCGCCAAGACCTTCCTGATCGGAGAGGCGGCCCAGGCTTTTGCCAAGACACTGGACGGGCGGGTGCCCTACAAGGTCAGCGGTACACTCATGCAGGCCGTCAAGGATGCCGCCGCAGAAGCCGCAGAGGACGGGGCGGAGGAGATCGCCATCCTGTTGTCGCCGGCCTGCGCGAGTTTCGACCAATTTCCGAACTTCGAACTGCGGGGCGCTGCTTTTGTAGACGCGGTGCGTGCCTTGCCTGATGCTGGAGACAGTCAGGAGGAGGTGGCTTAAATGGTCTCACGTGCCGATCGCAGCCGGTTTGCGGAGTGGTTCTGGACAGTGGATCACTATCTGCTTGCCGCCTTCTTCCTGCTGATGGCGGGCGGTGTGGTCCTGTCCTTTGCAGCCAGTCCTCCGGTCGCCGAACGTATCGGTGTCGAAACCCTTTACTTCGTCAAGCGACAGGCGCTGTTGTTGCTTCCGGCTCTGGCCATCATGTTGTCGGCCTCTCTCATGTCGCCGCGCATGGTCCGGCGCGCGGCGCTGATCGTTTTCGTACTGTCGCTCGTTATGATGGTCGCGACGCTCTTTGTCGGCTTTGAAGCCAAGGGCGCCCGGCGCTGGATTTATCTGGCCGGATTTTCGCTGCAGCCTTCGGAATTTCTCAAACCCGCCTTCGTTGTCCTTGTTGCCTTTCTCCTGTCTGAAAGCGGCCGAAGGCGCGAGGTCCCGGGTGTTCTGTTCGCTTTTATTCTCTTCGCTGTCTGTGCCGCGCTTCTCGTGGCGCAACCGGATTTTGGCCAGACCATGCTGCTCGGGTTGGTCTGGGCGGGACTTTTTTTCCTGAATGGCATTTCCTGGCTGATCATCATGGTGCTCGGCCTGATCGGTATCGTGGGGCTTTTTGCCGCCTATGCCTTCCTGCCTCATGTAACCAAACGCGTCGACCAGTTTCTGGATCCGAGTTCCGGCGATACCTTTCAGGTCGATACCGCCATGGAATCCTTTCAGGCCGGAGGCTGGTTCGGACGCGGCCCGGGCGAGGGCACCGTGAAACTCATTCTACCGGACAGCCATGCCGACTTCATCTTTGCGGTTGTCGGAGAGGAATTCGGCGCGATCGCCTGTCTGATCCTGGTTTCCGTCTTTGCCTTCATCGTCATTCGCGGTCTCCGGCATGCCGGCCGCGACCAGGATGCCTTCAGCCGGCTTGCGACGGCTGGGCTGGTCGTGTTGTTCGGTCTGCAGGCAACCATCAATCTGGCCGTGAACCTGCACCTGATGCCGGCCAAGGGCATGACCCTGCCTTTCATCTCCTATGGCGGATCGTCGCTTCTGTCTTCCGCCATGACTGCCGGTGCCATTCTGGCGCTCACCCGCAGACGGCCCCAACCGTCGCGCGGCGGTGAGGCCGTGACCGTGAGCCGGCTTTCCCCTTCGTCTTTGATGTAGCGTTTCAAACGGTCTTACATGAGCAAAACAGTTTTATTGACGGCCGGCGGAACGGGCGGCCATCTGTTTCCCGCACAGGCGCTCGCCAGCGAGCTGCTTCGGCGCGGCTGGACCGTGGAACTGGCGACGGATGAACGGGCCGACAAATACGGCACCGAATTTCCCGCCCGCAGGGTCCATATCATCGCCTCCGAGACCATCCGTGGCCGCAATCCGCTGTCTCTGGCCAAGACCGCTTTCAGTCTGCTTTTCGGCACGCTTCAAGCCCGCAAAGTCATCAAGACCCTGAAGCCGGACGTGGTGGCGGGATTCGGCGGTTATCCGACGTTTCCACCGATGTACGCCGCGCGGCTGACGGGCACGCCTTCGATCCTGCACGAGGCCAACGGGGTCATGGGCCGGGCGAACAGGATGTTGGCCAAGGGCGTTACGGCCATTGCCACAAGCATTCCGATCGACGGCCTACCCGGCGAGCTGTCACAAAAACTGGTCGAGACCGGCAATCCGGTGCGCGATGCGGTTCTGACCGCCGCGGAGCTGCCCTATGTTCCACCGCAGGCCGGTGGCGAATTCAAGCTGCTCGTATTCGGCGGGTCCCAGGGAGCCCGGTACTTTTCCGATCTCGTTCCCCCGGCAATCGAGAAGTTGCCCGCAGACCTGCGGACCCGTCTGTGCATAGTGCAACAATGCCGCCCGGAAGACATGGAACGGGTGCAGCAGGCCTATGACGGTCTTGGTGTCAAAGCGGAGTGTGCCCCCTTCTTTATGGACATGCCGCAACGGATCGCCCAGGCGCATCTGGTGGTCTGCCGCTCGGGGGCCTCGTCGGTGAGTGAACTGAGCGTTCTCGGGCGGCCTTCGCTTCTGGTGCCTCTGCCGGGCGCCATCGATCAGGACCAGGCAGCCAACGCCAGGGTTCTGGAAAAGGCGGGCGGTGCCTGGCCGGTCCGGCAGGCGGATCTCGATGCCGACCGGCTCGCGGCGGAGCTGACTCGTTTCATGGCCTCACCGGACATCCTGGCGCAGGCGGCGGAGAACGCAAAAAGCGTCGCAAAACCGGATGCGGTCAAACGATTGGCCGATTTGGTCGAAAGAATCGCGAACAAACAAGGAGAACGGCCATGAAGATGCCGCAGGATATCGGACCGGTTCATTTTGTCGGCATCGGCGGGATCGGCATGAGCGGGATTGCCGAGGTGCTGAAGACGCTCGGTTATCAGGTGCAGGGCTCGGACATGGCCGAGAACGCCAATGTTCAGCGTTTGCGCGACAACGGCATTCCGGTCACGGTCGGACATGCGGCTGAAAATCTCGGCGACGCGGAAGTTCTGGTGGTTTCTTCGGCGATCAAGAAGGACAATCCCGAGCTGGTGGCGGCTAGGGAAAAGCTGATACCCGTGGTGCGGCGGGCGGAAATGCTGGCGGAGCTGATGCGTTTCAAGCAGGCGATTGCCGTCGGCGGCACCCACGGCAAGACAACGACGACCTCCATGGTTGCCGCGCTGCTCGACGCGGGCAATCTGGATCCGACCGTCATCAACGGCGGCATCATCAATGCCTATGGCACCAACGCCCGTATGGGTGAGGGCGACTGGATGGTGGTCGAGGCGGATGAAAGCGACGGCACTTTCGTGAAGCTGCCGGCCGACATTGCAGTCGTTACCAACATCGATCCGGAGCATCTCGATCACTACGGCGACTTCGCCGGGGTGCGCGCCGCGTTCCGCCAGTTCGTGGAAAACGTTCCCTTCTACGGCTTTGCCGTCATGTGCCTGGATCATCCGGAAGTCCAGACCATGATCGGCACCATCGAGGACCGTCGTGTGGTCAGCTACGGCGCCAATCCGCAGGCGGATGTCCGGTTCACCGATGTCGCCATGGATGGCGGCAAGTCCATCTTCTCCGTGACCCTGCGGGACCGCCGCACGGGGCAGGTGTCGGAAATGAAGGATCTGGTGCTTCCGATGCCGGGTCTGCACAATGTCTCCAACGCGACGGCCGCTATTGCCGTTGCCTCGCAGCTTGGCGTCGGCGCCGAAGACATCCGAAAGGGGCTTGCGTCCTTTGGCGGGGTGAAGCGCCGTTTCACCCACACTGGCACCGTCGGCGGCATCCAGATCTTCGACGATTACGCTCACCATCCCGTGGAGATCAAGGCCGTGTTGCATGCCGCGCGCGAATCCACCAAGGGCAACGTCGTTGCCGTGATGCAGCCGCACCGCTACACACGCCTCCACAGCCTGTTCGACGATTTTTCCAACTGCTTCAACGATGCGGATGCGGTCATCATCGCGCCGGTCTATGCCGCTGGCGAACAGCCCATCGAAGGCGCGATGCACACGGATCTGGTCTCGGGTATGAAAACCCGCGGGCACCGGGACGTCAGGGCCATCGAGGGACCGGAAGAACTGCCCCGGATGATCCGGGAAATGACGGGACCCGGCGACTTCGTGGTCTGCCTTGGCGCAGGCAACATTACCCAGTGGGCCTACGCGCTGCCGAAACAGCTCGAAGAGCTTTAGGGGATATCCGGTATGAGTTTTCCCGATCTTCTGGACCTTCACCCGAAGCTGGGTGAGGGGATCCGCGGCAAGCTGACGGCCAACCAGCCGCTCTCCGCGGTGACCTGGTTTCGCACCGGCGGCCCGGCGCAGCTTTTGTTCCAGCCGGCGGATGAGGCCGACCTTTCGGCCTTCCTGAACAAACTGCCGAAGGACATTCCCGTCCTGCCGGTCGGGCTCGGCTCCAACCTTCTGATTCGCGACGGCGGTCTGGAAGGGGTGGTGATCCGTCTGAGCGCCAGAGGGTTCGGGGCCATTGAGGAAATAGGCAACAACCGGCTGCGTGCCGGAGCCGCCGTTCCGGACAAGCGTCTTGCGGAAGCCGCCGCCAAGGCGGGGCTCGGAGGTTTTGCCTTTTACACAGGTATTCCGGGCGGCCTCGGCGGGGCACTCAGGATGAACGCCGGGGCGCACGGCACGGAAACCTGCGAAAGGATGGTGGAACTCATCGCCATCGACCGGGACGGCAATCGCCATGTCCTTAAGAACGAGGATATGGGCTATGCCTACCGCCACTCAGACGCGTCGAAGGATCTGATTTTTACTTCCGCCGTCTTCGAGGGCCTTCCCCAGGACGAGGAAACCATACGCAGGGAAATGGCGGACGTAGTGGCGCACCGGGAACGGGCGCAGCCGATCCGCGAGAAAACCGGCGGGTCGACCTTCAAGAACCCGCCGGGAACCTCCGCCTGGAAGGAGGTCGATGCTGCCGGTTGCCGCGGCTTGACCATCGGCGGAGCTCAGATGTCGGAAATGCACTGCAATTTCATGATCAACACGGGCGAGGCCACCGGCCACGACCTGGAACTTCTGGGTGAAACCGTGCGTGCGCGTGTCCTCAAACACAGCGGTATCCGGCTGGAATGGGAAATCAAGCGACTTGGACAGTTCGGGGCCGAGGGGGCAATCGAACCGTTTTTGGGTGAAGAAAAGGGAGCTGCGTAATGGCCAGCAAACATGTTGCCGTTCTGATGGGGGGCTGGGTCAATGAAAGGCCGGTCTCGCTTACCAGCGGCAAGGAATGCGCGGACGCCCTGGAAGAGGCCGGCTACAAGGTCACCCGGGTCGATGTGGACCGCGATGTGTCGGCCGTTCTGAAGGATCTGAAGCCCGATATCGTGTTCAATGCACTCCATGGTCCGTTCGGCGAAGACGGCTGCGTTCAGGGAATATTAGAGTTTCTTAACATCCCCTATACACATTCCGGTGTGATGGCTTCATCCCTTGCCATGAACAAGGTGAAGGCAAAAGCGGTGATGGCGGCGGCGGGAATTCCGGTCGCCGAACACCTCGTCGTGAACCGCAGCGACATCGTCCGCGAGCACCCTATGAAGCCGCCCTACGTGCTCAAGCCCATCAACGAAGGCTCGAGCTTCGGAGTGCTGATTGTCAAGGAAGATCAAGAGTTTCCGCCCCAGGAGCTGGGCCGGGAGGACTGGCCCTTTCCGGAGGTCCTGATGTGCGAGAGGTTCATCAGGGGACGCGAGTTGACCTGTGGTGTCATGAATGACAAGGCGCTTGGGGTCATCGACATCATTCCCATGGGGCATGGCTTCTATGATTACGATGCAAAATATGCAGAAGGCGGTTCAAAACACATTCTTCCTGCAAAAATTTCACCGATTGTTTACCAAACCATAGAGACACTAGCGGTTAAGGCACATCAGGCTTTGGGATGCCGTGGTGTTTCCCGGGCCGATTTCCGATTCGACGAGCGCGAAGACGGAACCGGGAACCTGATTTGCCTTGAAGTGAACACGCAGCCAGGCATGACGCCAACCTCTCTTGTGCCGGAAATGGCGGCCCATCAGGGGATGAGTTTCAAGGATCTGGTCAGTTGGATGGTTGAGGACGCGAGTTGCTGTCGCTAGGTCGCAAACACAGACGCAAGGCTTTGACGCCGCTGGAAGCCGAACTGGCTCCCCGCGGGCGCGGCGTTGCGCGTTTGCACCGTCAGCCGGTCTGGCGTGCCGCCGGCCGCCTTGCAGAACTTCCGCAGTGGACCGGTTCTGCCGCTGCACTCGGTTTCTTAACCTTAACGATTGGTTATGGAATAGTCATAGGAGGGCACGGCCGTCTCGTCTCCGATGCACTCCTGTCCGGCGCGGGTTTCGGTATCGAAGCGGTGAAGCTTTCCGGCCAGCGTGAAATCAACGAATTCCAGATCCTGGAAGCCCTTGAAATTCCCGAGGGCGCTTCGCTTGCGCTTTACGATGCGGAAAGCGCACGCGAGCGCTTGAACCATATGGCCTGGGTCAAGAACGCCTCCGTGATGAAGCTCTACCCGAGCACGCTTCAGATCAATATCGAGGAGCGGGTTCCCTATGCCCTGTGGCAGCGCGGCGACCTGGTTTCGATTGTGAACCAGGCCGGCGACGTGATCACCGACGAAGTCGACGGGCGCTATGCGAACCTTCTGCT
>NZ_JBNKYW010000056.1:0-19746 GCF_050301095.1 Roseibium sp. | reverse complement strand
ACTGTGTCCCCCCGGGCGAGCATAGCCAGACCCGGGGCCCACTCATTTCCAAGGTGCTTCCTCTTGAAATGAAGCGTTGAAACATCCGGCTATCGTTTGTGCGAACCCTGAGGCGATTAGGCCCAGGATCTGCGCTGCGCTTGTCCGGGGTGGCACAGAAGGTGGAGACGCGAAGAATGACTTGGGACCTGCATACCGAAAATCCCGCGGCTTCCTTGACTCTTCGCCGTGTTTCAGGCATAGACCCGCCAACTCCATACGAGTGAGCGACAATTCAATCCGCCGACCGGGACCCGCAAAGGTATAAAGAGCGCCCGGAGGTTACCACCCGACAGCGCGATGCGCCCTCGGGTGTCAAACTGCTTTGCGTGAACGCAATCCGGTTGGAATTGAGTGGCGGTTGCCCATATGGTTCGGGAGCAATCCCGAAATCGACGACCTTAAGGACCCTTTGATGTTTGAAAGCCTGTCCGATCGACTAAGCGGTATTTTCGACAAGCTCACCGGCCGTGGTGCGCTGTCGGAAAACGACGTCAACGAAGCGCTGCGCGAAATCCGCCGCGCGCTGATCGAGGCCGACGTCGCCCTGCCGATCGTACGCTCCTTCACCGACAAGGTCCGCAACCGGGCCGTCGGTGCGGAAGTGGTCAAGTCGATCACGCCGGGCCAGATGGTCGTCAAGATTGTTCACGACCAGCTCGTGGAAATGCTCGGCACCGAGGGCCAGCCGATCGACCTCAATGCCCCGGCACCGGTTGCGATCATGATGGTCGGCCTGCAGGGCTCCGGTAAAACCACCACCACCGCCAAGATCGCGCGCCGTCTGACGCAGCGCGACAAGCGCAAGGTGCTGATGGCCTCGCTCGACACCCGCCGTCCGGCGGCCCAGGAGCAGCTCAAGATCCTTGGCGAGCAGAACGACATCGACACGTTGCCGATCATCGAGGGCCAGGGCCCGGTCGAGATCGCAAAGCGCGCCATGTCCGCCGCCAAGCTCGGCGGTTATGACGTGGTCATGCTCGACACCGCCGGCCGCATCCACATCGACGAACCGCTGATGGTGGAAATGGCCGAGGTCAAGGCCGCCTCCCAGCCGCATGAAATCCTGCTCGTTGCCGACAGCCTGACCGGTCAGGATGCGGTCAACCTGGCACAGAGTTTCGATGAACGTGTCGGCATCACCGGTATCGCGCTCACCCGTATGGACGGTGACGGCCGCGGCGGTGCGGCGCTTTCCATGCAGGCGGTCACAGGCAAGCCGGTCAAGCTGATCGGTACCGGTGAAAAATCCGACGCGCTGGAAGACTTCCATCCGAAGCGGATCGCCGACCGTATTCTCGGCATGGGCGATATCGTTTCGCTGGTGGAAAAGGCTGCCGAAGCCATCGATGCGGAACAGGCCGCAAAGATGGCGAAGAAGATGCAGAAGGGTCACTTCGACCTGGAAGATCTCGCCGAGCAGCTCAAGCAGATGGAAAAGCTGGGCGGCATGTCCGGCATGATGGGCATGTTGCCGGGTATCGGCAAGATGAAGAAGCAGATCGATGCGGCCAACATCGACGACAAGATGTTCAAGCGCCAGATCGCCATCATCCAGTCGATGACGCCGGCCGAGCGCAGCAAGCCGGACCTTTTGAAGGCCAGCCGCAAGAAGCGCATTGCCGCCGGTTCCGGCGTGCAGGTGGCCGAGGTCAACAAGCTTTTGAAGATGCACCGCCAGATGGCGGACATGATGAAGAAGATGGGCAAGGGCAAAGGCATGCTCGGCAAGCTGATGGGCGGTCTCGGCGGCGGCATGCCGGATGTAGACCCCAAGCAGCTTGAGGAAATGGCCAAATCCGGCCAGCTGCCGGGCGGCATGGAATTGCCGAAGGGCCTGCCGGGCGGTCTTGGCGGACTGGGCGGCGGTTTGCCGTCCGGTATGGGCATGCCCGGTCTTCCGGGTCTTGGCGGTTCCAAAATTCCCGGCCTGCCGGGCATGGGCAAGGGCAAGAAGAAATGAGCATGAGCGAAGCCGAAGTCCGGTTGGGCGAAAGCCAGGCGCTTGAAGAACTGAAGGCGCTTCGGGCTTCCATCGACAACATCGATGCGGCCCTCGTCCACATGCTCGCCGAACGGTTCAAGTGCACCCAGAAGGTGGGTGTTCTGAAAGCCACCAACGACCTGCCGCCGGCGGACCCGGCGCGGGAGAAAATTCAGATCGAACGGCTACGCCAGCTTGCCAGCGACGCCAATCTCGATCCTGACTTTGCCGAGAAATTCCTGAACTTCATCGTTCGGGAAGTGATCCGGCACCATGAAGCCATTGCCGCGGAAACCGGCAACTGAACAAACTGGAGAAACAAAATGGCTACGAAAATTCGCCTGGCACGCGGCGGTTCCAAGAAGCGCCCGTACTACCGCATCGTTGTTGCTGACATCCGCGCTCCGCGCGACGGCCGCTTCATCGAAAAGGTCGGTTCCTATGACCCGATGCTGCCGAAGGCTTCCGAAGACCGCGTCAAGCTGGACGTCGAGCGGATTCAGTACTGGCTCGGTAACGGCGCGAAGCCGACCGACCGTGTGCATCGTTTCCTGGACGCCGCCGGCCTCCTGAAGCGCGAGCCGCGCAACAACCCGAAGAAGGCAGAGCTTGGCGCAAAAGCCAAGGAACGCCTGGAAGCCAAGCGTCTGGCTGAAGAAGAAGCAGCCGCCGCTGCAGCTGAACCGGCTGAAGAAGCCGCAGCTGAAGAAGCTGCCGCCGAATAAGCAGATGATATGCGCCGCACCGGAATTTCCACGGGGACCGTTTCGACATGACGTCTTCTGACGATCAGAAGGTTCTTCTGGCAAAGATCGGTGCGGCGCACGGCATTCGCGGGGAAGTGCGGGTCAAGCCGTTCGGCGACGACCCGCTTTCCTTCACCGACTACGGTGTGCTCACCACGAGAGACGGCAAACGGATCTTCGAGGTGGAAAGGGCGCGGGTGCAGAAAACGGTCGTTGTTACCAAATTCAAGGGCATCACCGACCGCAACCAGGCGGAAGAACTGAACGGTCTGGAGCTTTACATCAGCCGTGACCAGCTTCCCGAGCCTGATGAAGACGAATTCTACTATTCCGACCTGAACGGTCTTGACGTTCTGGACCAGAACGGCGAAACGCTCGGCAAGATCGTAGCGGTACAGGATTTTGGTGCCGGCGATCTCCTGGAGATCCGGCCAAAGCGCGGAAGAACCTTCTATATCCCGTTCACGAAGGAATTCGTGCCGGCGATCAGCCTGGAGAACGGCCAGGTGAAGGTGGCCCTGCCCGAGGATTATTTCTCGGAAGGAAAACCGGAACCGTCTGAGACTTCTCCGGACAAATAGCGGACCTGAACGGGCCGCAGACCCATTTCCCCGAAATCGAGATCTTCCGCATCATCGGCAACCGCCTGACGGACTTCCGAGCGGATCAGGGCGATCAGCGCCACCACGAGGGCAACGCCGATTCCGTTAGCGACGGTATCGGCCAGCGACATTTCGTGATGGGGGACAAGACCCTGGGCCAGTTCGCCCGCAAGCCCCAGTCCGAACGCGGCCACGGCGGAAATGCGCAACCGGCAGCAGAACAAGGCATGGATCGACAGTGTCAGCAGGGCGTAAAAGCCGATGTGAATGACCTTGTCGTAAGGGTGTCCGACGCCCGTGTTGAACACCAGTCCGGCCAGAATACCGAAAGTGAGCAAGGCTGCGAGCGGCAGCACGCGGCTCAGGGAGATATCAAGGTAGTGCCGGTCAACCCGGTCCTGCAAGACGGCGGGAAGCTTGAAACGAATGACTGGGAACTTGACCATGGCGGCACACCCGATTGAAACGCTCTTGCCACCTTGCACAGCGAGCCTTAATCAGAACTTTCTTTCCGGTGATTAACCTGTTGATGGAGCGGCCTTTCAAAGGTTTGGTAAACTGTTCCCTAACAGGCCGCCGCAAACGGCACGCAATTGGTTCGAATTTCGACAGAGGCGCCCATGGCCTTCAAGGCAACCATTTTGACGCTTTATCCCGACATGTTCCCGGGTCCGCTCGGCCACAGCCTGTCCGGGCGCGCTCTGGAAAAGGGTCTTTGGCAACTCGAGACAAGTCAGATCCGGGACTTTGCGACCGACAAGCACCGGTCGGTCGACGACACGCCGGCCGGCGGTGGCGCCGGTATGGTCCTGAGGGCCGACATCCTGGCGAAGGCCATCGACGCCACGGCTCCGGCGGACGATCCGCGTCCGCGGCTGCTGATGAGCCCGCGCGGCAGGCCGTTCACCCAGGCGCGCGCTCATGAACTGGCCGAAGGTCCCGGCGCCATCATTGTCTGCGGCCGGTTCGAGGGGGTCGACCAGAGGGTGATCGACACGCGCGGCCTGGAGGAAGTCTGCATCGGCGACTATATCCTCTCCGGCGGCGAGATCGGCGCGATCACCATGCTCGATGCCATCGTCAGGCTCATACCGGGTGTCATGGGCAATATGGAAAGCGCGGAAGCCGAAAGCTTCGAGGCAGGGCTGCTGGAACATCCGCAGTACACCCGTCCGGCAGACTTCGAGGGCCTAAAGATCCCCGAGGTGCTGACCTCCGGCAACCACAAGAAGATCCACGAGTGGCGCATGTCCGAGGCCGAACGCCTTACCCGCGAACGCCGCCCGGATCTCTGGGACGCCTACATGGCGGACGAGGACGACGTGGATTAGGCCTTGCGGCCTGACGAGGTTGTCCTTCAGAAAAGGCACAATTCTCCAGATAACCATACCTTCCGCCTCATCCTGAGGAAGCGCGTAGCGCTGTCTCGAAGGATGGGCCGCTTGCTCTTGAGCATGTCGCCCATCCTTCGAGACGGACCTGAAGGTCCTCCTCAGGATGAGGTCGTGGATGGATTTCAGGCATTCGAATACGTCTTGAAAAACACAATCAAATGTTTCGTCGTCAACCGGTCCGTCCGTTACCGTCACCTACCCGTGACAGGATCTGCGTGCCGCGCCGGATGATGTCCGACTGAGACCTGGAACCGGTCTTGGAGGTCGCGCTGGCAAGGTGGTTGCGGGCGGTGTGGTAGGAAATGCCGATCCGTTCGGCAGCTTCCTTCAGGGAGGAGCCGAGGATAAGTTGCTGAATCAGTTCGCTTTCCCGCTGGCTGAGGCCGAGTGCGGCGGCCAGAAGCGTCTCGGACCGGCCGGGCGCTTCTTCCGGGTCGAAAATCGTCACTAGCAGCGGCATGGACGGTGCGATGAAGGGGGCAAGGCCCGGATGCACCTCGTCCTTGTGCTGGATCGGGATTGCGAACAGAAACGGATTGGCGGTCTTGCCTCGGGTCAGCAGGACGGGACCTGCCGGCAACGCGCTGGCGCGGGCGCCGGACAGAACCGTCTGCAGGACGGTCCGCGTATGGCTGTCGCGGGCGGTCAGGCGAACAGTCCGGTCGATAAAAAGATTGTCTGCCCGCCGGAACAGGCTGTCGGCCCGGGCGTTCAAGTGCAGAATCCTGCCGTCCGGTTCCAGGATGCAGGCAGCTGCGGGGATCTGGTCGAGCCAGAAATCCGGGTATGTCAGACGGACCTGGCGCCTGGCGACCTCCAGCAGCAGGCTGAAAGCACCTTGCAGATGGGGTCTCAAGTACCGGAAGAGGTTCAGGACATGGTCCTCTTCGCGGCGGCCCATCGTCTTGGGCAGGTTCGCCGCGACAAAGGCGGAGTCATCTCCCTGCCGGTGCAGGATAATGCCCATGGCGCGGTTGATCTCGCCTTGCGGTTTCAGAAACTCGTCATAGAAGTCCAGTTTCTCCACGTCTTCCGGGGCGATGAAGTCGGAGGTGACGCCCACGTCCGACATGGCGCATTTCAGCGCAAGCGGTGGAAAGGGGTTTGCGGATTCAGTTCGCGCGAGTTGTGACGCGGGATCTTCACCGAGGTGATTGAAAAATGCGCAGTCGTAGAGCGTATTCTGGTAGACGCACTGGGCCTGATAGGAAATCGGCAGATCCGGATAGGCCCTGGCAAGATCCGACAGCACGCCGGTCAGCCCCCCGTCCAGCAAGGCGGAGCAATATAGCTTGTTAAGCAGACTGGCGTGATCGGTTATCACGGCTCGCTCCCCGCAGAACGGATGGGTTTCTAAATACTACTAAGAGGTTCGTACTATATCGTTCGTTATAGACGATGTCATATGGGACCAATAACCCATATCATTTGCCTGTTGAAAGGTGACGCGGATCCGCACTTGCGTCAGAACGTATGAATGTCTGAGAGGTCCTTCGGACAGGCTATGCCGCCGGCACGGCCGTGCCGTGTCCGGAAGTTGCCGCAAACTTTCGAAAAACCGCATGACAATGGGCAGGAATTGCTGTATAGCCCGCGCTGTTCGGAATGAGCGCTGGTTTCCCGGTTTCGGGGTCCGGTGCTCCGCAGTGTGTTCAGACGACTGAAATACCCTGCGATTCCGGCGGATATGCAACATGGCCCAAAGTCGGTGAACCCGTTTCCGGCCTTTACCGGAAAACGCTCTGACCGCTTTGTAATTCAAAAGGGAAATATGCCATGAACATCATCGAGCAGCTCAATGCTGAGGAAATGGCGAAGATCGAAGAGCAGCGCAAGCTGCCGGAATTTTCTCCGGGTGACACCGTTCGCGTCAACGTGAAGGTCACCGAAGGCAACCGCACCCGTACCCAGGCCTACGAAGGTGTCTGCATCGCCCGTTCCGGCGGCGGCATCAACGAGAGCTTCACGGTTCGCAAGATTTCTTACGGTGAAGGCGTCGAGCGTGTCTTCCCGGTCTACTCCCCGATGCTGGAAGGCGTGGAAGTTGTCCGCCGCGGTAAGGTCCGCCGCGCGAAGCTCTACTACCTGCGCGACCGTCGCGGCAAGTCCGCACGTATCGTCGAGAACACCAACGCTCGTTCCAAGCGCCTCAACGAAGTGGCGCGCGCCGAAGCCGCTGCCGTCAAGGCCGCAAAGGCCGAAGCCAAAAAGGCTGATGCGGAAGCTGCGGAAAACGCAGCCGAATAAGCCGGCCCGGTTCGAAGAAATTATGAAAGGCGGTCCATCGGGCCGCCTTTTTGTTTGCCGGATAGACCAGCCGGTCAATCTGAGTTGAATTCAGCTCAACTCGGAATGCTTGACGTTCAGGCGGAGCTGCGTCATTCACTAGCCAGCATTTTAGCATCACGCCCCTTGCGTTCTCGCAAACGCAGGATCGGGCGCCGGGAACGGAGCGCCGGAAGAACCGCGCAGACGGACCGGTGGGAACGAGGAGAGAGCCATGGCCAAGGCACGGACGCTTTACGACAAGATCTGGGACGACCACCTGGTCGACATGCAGCCGGACGGAACCGGACTGCTCTACATCGACCGCCATCTGGTGCATGAAGTCACCAGCCCGCAGGCCTTCGAGGGCCTGCGCATGGCCGGGCGCAAGGTGCGCCAGCCGGAAAAGACGCTTGCGGTCGTGGACCACAACGTGCCGACGACGGACCGCCGCCACGGGATCGACGATCCGGAATCCGCCCTGCAGGTGGATACACTGGCCAAGAACGCCGCCGAGTTCGGCATTGAATATTATTCCGAACTCGACATGCGTCAGGGCGTCGTCCACATCGTTGGTCCGGAACAGGGCTTCACCCTGCCCGGCATGACCATCGTCTGCGGCGACAGCCACACCTCCACTCATGGCGCTTTCGGTTCGCTCGCCCACGGCATCGGCACCTCCGAAGTGGAACACGTGCTGGCGACCCAGACGCTGATCCAGAAAAAAGCCAAGAACATGCTGGTGAAGGTCGAGGGCAAGATCCCCGAAGGCGTCACCGCGAAGGACATCGTGCTGGCGATCATCGGCAAGATCGGCACGGCGGGTGGTACCGGCTATGTCATCGAATATGCCGGCGAAGCCATCCGGTCGCTGTCCATGGAAGGCCGCATGACGGTCTGCAACATGTCCATCGAAGCGGGCGCTCGCGCAGGCCTGATCGCACCGGACGAAGCCACGTTCGAATACATCAAGGGGCGCCCGAAGGCCCCGAAGGGCGAAGCCCTGGACATGGCGGTGGCCTACTGGAAGACCCTGCATTCCGATGAAGGCGCCTATTTCGACAAGATCATCGAACTGGACGCGGCCAATCTGCCGCCGATCGTTTCCTGGGGCTCTTCTCCCGAGGATGTCGTGTCGGTGGAAGGCGTAGTGCCGGATCCGGCGGAGATCGACGACGAAAACCGCCGTCAGTCCAAGAAACGTGCCCTGGAATACATGGGCCTGGAGCCGGGCACCAAGATCACCGACATCAAGATCGACCGGGCCTTCATCGGTTCCTGCACCAACGGCCGCATCGAGGACCTGCGGGCCGCCGCCGCTGTCATCGGCAACCACAAGGTGGCCGCGCATGTCAGCGCCATGGTGGTTCCGGGCTCCGGTCTTGTGAAGGAACAGGCGGAAGAAGAAGGTCTCGACGTGATCTTCAAGGAAGCCGGTTTCGAGTGGCGCGAGCCTGGGTGCTCCATGTGCCTTGCCATGAACGCGGACAAGCTGAAGCCGGGTGAGCGCTGTGCGTCGACTTCCAACCGGAACTTCGAAGGCCGCCAGGGCCACAAGGGCCGCACGCATCTGGTCTCTCCGGCCATGGCGGCAGCGGCGGCGATTGCCGGTCATTTTGTCGATATCCGCGAATGGACGGCAAATTGATTCGATTGCCTTTCGGCAATTTCAAGGGGGCGCCTTCGGGCGCCCTTTTTCATTTTCAACGCAAAATTCCGGCGGTGACGCAGGTGATGTGGATTTTGCGCAAATGATTCATGTGTTTAAGGAAAATCGTTTTTCAGAAAACGCCAATCGACAACTGTCGCCAGAAATGAAAATGCCGGGCTTCACAAGACTGTCACCTCAGGCCTACAATACTCCTGTCACAAAAGGACAAGTTCCGCTGTCCGATTGACCGGACAACGGACGATCCTGAACGATCTGCCTGGCAAGCCGATCGGACTTTGGATGTTGGAGTATCCGCCCTGCCCGGAGCGCAGGCCTGGTGCTCTGAGCGTGAGGAGCGGAAGGTGACAATAGCTGTTTCGCCGGGAGCCCATCCGGCGTTGGTGCTCAACGCGGACTACAGGCCCTTGAGCTACTATCCCCTGTCACTGTGGTCGTGGCAGGACACCATCAAGGCGGTGTTTCTGGACCGGGTAAACATCGTTGCCGAATACGACGCTGCGGTCCGAAGTCCGAGCTTCGAGTTCCGATTACCGAGCGTCGTCTCGCTCAGAACCTTCGTCAAGCCAAACAGATATCCTGCTTTTACACGCTTTAACGTCTTTCTTCGTGACAGGTTTCAGTGCCAATATTGTGGCTCCAGAGAAGAACTGACCTTCGACCATCTTGTCCCACGCTCCAAAGGCGGGCTGACCACCTGGGACAATGTCATCACCGCCTGCTCCCCCTGTAATCTGCGCAAGTCCAACAAGTCCTGCCGGCAGCTCAACATGTGGCCGATGCATATGCCGTTCCAGCCGACCATTCAGGACCTGCATAACAACGGCCGGGGCTTTCCCCCCAACTACCTGCACGACAGCTGGCTCGATTTCCTTTACTGGGACACGGAACTGGAGCCGTAATACCAAAGAGAGTTGATCAGGACTCATTTGATCGACCAATCATCGTTCTTTGGAATAAGCCCGGACCATCCGGTTTCGCAGCCCTGAATGCGCATGAATGCTTTGGCTGCACGGTAAAGCGGGACCGGGACGACCGGACAGACCGGATTTTCTTCCTGCAACCCTACGTCACGGACCGCAATCTGCCTTTCGGAAAGTGCGTTGGAAATTCCTGTTGTCTTACAACGGAAAAATTTTCCAATCAGGTGTAATTAACAAATTAAGCACTTTTAGGGTGTAGCTTTGCTGCAACTATAAGAAGCAATTTGTGTGTGTTTGACCATGTCAGTTCTATTAAGGCTGCTGGACCGCTTCCGGTCTCAGCGGCAAGGCGCCGTATTGCCGGTTTTTGCGCTGATGGTGATCTTCATGGTCGTCATCTTCGGTGCGGCCGTCGATGTCACCCGAACCGTGAACGCGCGCGAAAAGCTGTCCTACGCGCTTGATGCGGGTGCCCTCGCCGTTGCCTCGGAACTTTCGACCTCCGTCTTGACCGACGCGCAGATCCTGCAAGTCCTGACCGACTCCTTCCGGGGCAATCTGGACGGTGCTTCCTTTATGGAAAAGGCCATCGACAATCTCGACTTCACCATCGACAGTGACAACGGCATCGTGACCGTCACCTCGTCGGCGACGCTGAACAATTACTTCATCGACATCGGCGGTTACATGCAGAAAAGTCTCGGGCCGGAGACTTTCTCCTTCGGGGCGAAGAGCCAGGTCACCTACTCCCGCTTCAACGTGGAACTGGCGCTTGTGGTCGATGTGACCGGTTCCATGTCCTCCAGCGACATGCGGACCCTGCGGGCGGCGTCGACATCGGCGGTCAACATCCTGCTGCCGGAAGACACCCCGGAAAAGGATGCCAAGGTCCGGATTTCCCTTGTTCCCTACAGTCAGGGCGTCAACTTGGGAGATTATGCCAGCAAGGTGAAGGGCGGAGACTTCTACAGCGTCAGCGGGAATTGCGTCACGGAACGTCAGGACTACAAAAACTACGAGGTCATGCTGACCGACGCGACCTATGATTATTACCTGGACGCCAATCCGCCACCCATCCAGACCTTCTTCGGCGGGGGCAGCTCCAATTGCTCCTCGACCTCGAAAATGGTTCCGCTGACAAGGGACAGGGACACGCTCCTGCCCGCGATCGCTGCCCTGACCGACAAGGGCGGCACGGCCGGTCAAACGGGCATCGCCTGGGGCTGGTACAGCCTGTCGCCGAATTTTGCCAATGTCTGGCCCGAGGCAAGCATTCCCGCAGCCTATTCCGATAGTGAAACGCTGAAGTTCGCCATCCTCATGACCGACGGCGACAACAACCGGTATTACCGCTATGTCGAGACGGAGGAGAAGTGCGGATGGAGTTACTCCCGTGGCTCCTGGCGCTGGAGGTGCCAGGACGTTGAGGTCAACGACTGGAAGGAACAGAGTGAAAGCGAAAACTACGACAACACCTCCTCCACCCGCTCGCGCGCGTTGTGCGAGGGCATGAAGGATGCAGGCATCGAGGTGTTCGGGGTCTATTTCGGAACAAGCAACAGTTCGGCAGGGGCAAAGAACATGCAATCCTGTGCGAGCGAGGGCAACTACTACCAGGCTTCCTCGTCGGACGAACTCGTCCAGGCGTTTGCCAATATCGCCCGTAAAATCCAGGCGATCTACCTTTCGAAATAACGGCCATTCGCGCCATTCGCGATAATTTTTCCTAAAATTCTCCTCAAATGCACTGCAGGCGAGCGGCCAATCCTCGTTTGATTTTAATAACTTAGACTAATTCAAGTGAAGATTAAAGAGATGTGTTAATGCGTGTTTACCTCGCTCTAAGGTAACAATTAAGCCTTTGAGTACTTTTCTCAAGTAACTGTCTGGAAACGTCGCGAGGCAGTTATGAGTAATCTTTGGCGAATATTTTCTAATATCTGCAACTCAAGGTTAGTTTCGGATCGAAAAGCGGCGGTTCTGCCGCTGTTCGGTGTCATGGTCATCATGATCGTGGTCCTTGCCGGGATTGCCGTCGATGTTTCGCGCACCGTGAATGCACGTGAAAAACTGTCCTACGCGCTCGACGCGGCCGCGCTTTCCCTGGCCGTGGACCTGTCGACTACCGTAATGAGTGACACGGAAGTCCGGGAAGCTCTTGCCGATTCCATGAAGGCCAACCTTGGGAACGTTGAATTTCTCGACAAGGCCATCAAGAACCTGACCTATTCGATCGACGCCGAGAACGGTCTGGTTACGGTGAATTCCACCGCGTCGCTGAACAATTATTTTGTCGACATCGGCGGCTACATGCAGGAGCATCTGGGTCCGGAAACCTTCACTTTCGGTGCTGCCAGCCAGGCGACCTTCTCCCAATTCGATGTCGAGCTTGCCATGGTGCTCGACGTCACGGGATCGATGGCGCCCTATGTGGACTCGCTGAAGGAAGCAGCCACCTCGGCCCTCAATATCCTGATCCCGGAAGGTACGAGCGAAGAGGACAGCAAGGTCCGGATTTCGGTCGTGCCCTATAGCCAGGGCGTCAATCTGGGCGAATATGCGCAGAAGGTTGCCAAAGGCGCGCAAGGTACCCAGAACTGCGTCACCGAACGTGAAGGCGCGGCACAGTTCACGGATGATGCCTACGATTATGACAGCTCAAACAGAAATTCCTTTTTTGGCGGCGGGTCGTGGGACTGTGCGCCGTCGCCGCAGCTTGAGCCGCTGACCGCGAAGCGGAACAAGATCGAAACGGCAATCAGCAAACTGACCGCCACTGGTGGCACGGCCGGGCAAACGGGGATCGCCTGGGGCTGGTACACGCTTTCGCCGAACTGGGCCAACCTGTGGCCGACCAGAAGCGAGCCGGTGTCCTATTCGGACGACAAGGTGCTCAAGTTCGCGATCATCATGACCGACGGTGATTTCAACACCTTCTATCGGAAGCGGCGCATGTCGAACTATGACTGCGATTACGAAAGATACTGGCGCAATGTCACGGAAACCTGCAAGGGCGGTACCAGGAAATACTGGTATCAGGACTTCAGCGAGAACGGATACGGCGGGGAACCGGCGCAGCGGGCCGTCTCGCTTTGCAAGGAAATGAAAAGCGCCGGTATCACGGTCTACACGGTATTCTTCGGCTCCTATAACCCGGACCCGATCCGGGTCATGAAGGAATGCGCCAGCGAAGACGGCTACTATCAGGCGACATCCAAGGACGATCTGGTCCGGGCATTTGCAAATATCGCCAAGAAGATCCAGTCGATCTATCTGTCGAAGTAGTTGCCTTCCCCGGTTTTCCCGAACGGGATTTGATGGCGGCGCGTTCCAGGCCGTCATCGGGAAACCTCGGCGACGGTAAACTGATAAATCCGCCGATCGATACAATTTTATCCAAATGTTTCCGGGTTGATTAGTTGTTTTAGGTAATAATAACAGGGGTCGGTTGATCGGCATGCGTTGATTTGAAGGCATGAAGTTCTGCCGGTCCTGGGCCGTACAAATCCAAATTCAACACAATTCACATAAGCATTTTAAGGTCGCGCAGGGCACGGACTGAGGATGGCATGAGAAAGTTCCGAACTTGTTCACAATTTATGGTTTCTAGGTTTTCCAAGGACAATCGAGGGGCGGTGCTGCCGGTCTTCGGCGTCATGGTCATCATGGTGGTGCTGATCGCCGGCATTGCGGTTGATGTGTCCCGCACGGTCAATGCCCGCGAGAAGATGTCCTATGCGCTTGATGCGGCTGCGCTCGCCGCCGCCTCGGAACTTTCCACCACCGAGATGACGAACGACGAGATCAAGGCGGCCCTGGCGGCTTCCTTCAAGGCGAACCTGTCAGATGCCGAATTCCTCGACGAAGCAATGAAGAACATCAGTTTCGTGGTGGACAGCGACAAGGGCATCATCACCGTTTCCTCCTCTGCCACGCTCAGCAACTATTTCATCGACATTGGCGGATACATGAAGGAGAGCCTTGGTCCCGAGACTTTTGCCTTCGGTACGAGCTCCCAGGTCTCCTATTCCCGCTATGACGTGGAACTTGCCATGGTGGTGGATGTCACCGGATCGATGTCCAGCGAAATGGATTCGCTGCGAACGGCTTCAGCCTCTGTCGTCAACATTCTCATTCCCGAGGGCACCAAGCCGAAGGACAGCAAGGTCAGAATTTCGCTTGTTCCCTATTCTCAAGGGGTCAATCTCGGCAGTTATGCCAGCGCCGTGACCAACGGTGAAGCCTCCTACCAAAATTGTGTCAACGAACGGGAAGGCACCGAGAAATACACGGATGCCATCTACAATTACGACGGGACGGCTTCGGAGTTTTTTCACGGAACGCCGGACTATTTCGTGCGTGACTATGGATACAAGGAAAGCTGGAAATCCGGTTACGACAAGTGTCCGGGCAACGAGTTGCTTCCCTTGACCTCAACCCGCTCAACTCTGGTCGATGCCATTGCCGGTCTGAACGACGGCGGCGGAACCGGCGGGCAGACGGGGATTGCCTGGGGCTGGTATACGCTGTCACCAAACTGGGCTCCCCTTTGGCCAACGGACAGTGAGCCGGAGAGCTATGGCGACGGCAACATCCTGAAATTCGCTCTGATCATGACGGATGGCGACTTCAACGCGGAATACAGCCGGGAAGACAAAAAAACCTGCACCTATTCCGGTTGCGAGACTGAAGAGCGCTGGGTTGAACGCTATCACATGAATTCCGACTTCACCGATCCGCCTGCAGAGCGCGCCCGCGAACTATGCGACGCGATGAAGAAGGAAGGTGTGAAAATCTATGCCGTCTATTTCGAGACGGGCGGCTCGTCCTTCGGAGCGGATCTGATGGAGTACTGTTCGAGCGGCGACGACTATTATTACAAGGCCACTTCTTCGGAAGGTCTGAACATCGCCTTTTCCAATATCGCCAAGAAGATTCAGGCGATCTATCTGTCGAAATAATCATAAAAAAACAAAAGGCCCGCCATCTGGCGGGCCCTTCTTTTTCGCGAACTGCCGGTCAGCCGCGGTTCTGGCGGTTGTCGATCAGGTCGTCGACCACCGTCGGGTCGGCGAGCGTCGAGGTGTCGCCCAGGCTCTCGAAGCTGTCCTCGGCGATCTTGCGCAGGATGCGGCGCATGATCTTGCCGGAGCGGGTCTTCGGCAGGCCGGGGGCGAACTGGATCAGGTCCGGCGAGGCGATCGGCCCGATCTCGGAGCGTACGTGGGTCACCAGCTCCTTCTTCAGTGCATCCGACGGTTCCTCGCCTTCCATCAGCGTGACATAGGCATAGATGCCCTGCCCCTTGATGTCGTGCGGATAGCCGACCACTGCGGCTTCAGAGACCTTCGGGTGGGCGACAAGCGCGCTTTCCACTTCCGCCGTGCCCATGCGGTGGCCGGAGACGTTGATGACGTCATCGACGCGGCCGGTGATCCAGTAATAGCCGTCCTCGTCGCGCCGGCAGCCGTCACCGGTGAAGTAGAGCCCCTTGTAGGTGGCGAAATAGGTCTGCACGAAACGCTCGTGGTCGCCGTATACCGTGCGCATCTGGCCCGGCCAGCTGTCCTTGATCACCAGGTTGCCTTCCGTCGGACCTTCCAGGAACTGGCCTTCCGCGTCGACAATGGCCGGCTGAACGCCAAAGAACGGCCGCGTGGCGGACCCCGGCTTCAGGTCGGTCGCGCCCGGCAGCGGCGTGATCAGGATGCCGCCGGTTTCCGTCTGCCACCAGGTGTCCACGATCGGGCAGCGTTTGTCGCCGACGACGTTGTAATACCAGGTCCAGGCTTCCGGATTGATCGGCTCGCCGACGGACCCGAGCAGGCGCAGCGATTTGCGCGAGGTCTTGGTGACATGCTCGTCGCCGGCGCCCATCAGGGCACGAATCGCCGTTGGGGCGGTGTAGAAGATGTTGACGTTGTGTTTGTCGCACACTTCCCAGAACCGGCCCGGCCCCGGATAGGTCGGCACACCTTCGAACATCAGCGTGGTCGCGCCATTGGCGAGCGGCCCGTAGACGATATAGCTGTGGCCCGTGACCCAGCCCACATCGGCGGTGCACCAGTAGATGTCGCCGTCATGATAGTCGAAGACATATTCATGGGTCATGGAGGCATAGACGAGATAGCCGCCGGTAGTGTGCATCACGCCCTTCGGCTTGCCCGTGGACCCGGAGGTGTAGAGAATGAAGAGCGGGTCTTCCGCATTCATTTCCGCCGGTTCGCAATAGTCGGAAACGCGCTCGGCCTCGTCATGGTACCAGACGTCCCGGCCCTCCTGCATGGAGATGTCGCCGCCGGTGCGCTTGACCACGATGACGCTCTTGACCGGCGCCTTTTGGGCCGCCTTGTCGACGTTGTCCTTCAGCGGAACCTTGCGGCCGCCGCGCAGGCCCTCGTCGGCGGTGATCACGCAATCGGACGCACAGTCCTCAATACGCTGGGCCAGGCCGTCCGTGGAAAAACCGCCGAAGACGATGGAATGAATCGCGCCGATCCGGGCGCAGGCCAGCATCGCATAGGCCGCTTCCGGGATCATCGGCATGTAGATGGTGACCCGGTCGCCCTTCTTGACGCCTTGGGCGTGCAGCACGTTGGCGAACCTGTTCACCTCCCGGTGAAGGTCGCGGTAAGTGATGATCTTGTGTTCGGAGGGGTCGTCGCCTTCCCAGATGATCGCCGGCTGGTCGCCGCGCTTCTCAAGGTGCCGGTCGACGCAGTTGGAGGACACGTTCAGCGTGCCGTCCTCGAACCATTTGATCGAGACGTTGTGGTAGTCGTAGGAGGTGTTCTTGACCTTGGTGTAAGGCTTGATCCAGTCGACCCGTTTGCCGTGTTCGCCCCAGAAGCCGTCCGGGTCTTCCACGGAGCGCTGGTACATTTCCAGATATTTGGCATTGTCGACATGCGCCCGTGCGGCAACCTCCGCCGGAACGGGAAAAACAGAGTCAGACATGTGAGAACCTCCCAAAAAACACAATTGGCGGGCCGGAGGCTTTTCACATCTCCCCTGCCAGCCAGTTTGCCGGAGGCCATTATGCGTATGGCCTCTGCAAGCGTCCAGAACCAAACTTTGGTACTTTAGTCGGCGAGTCTTTTGTCTATGACAAGCCCTAAGACCTTCAAATCCGTACGGTATTACGAACGCGTCAGCTGAGCCAGCCGAGCAGGACGCCCTGTACCAGCAGCACCCCCAGCCAATGGCCGCCGTCGATGAGGGTCAGGTTCCAGGGTAACCCCTGGAAGCGGTGATTGACGATCTGTGTCGTCATCACGATGCCGACCCAGATCAGCAGCGCGGAAATGATGCCGTTGGAAATGCTGAGCGGCCCGCTGTGAAACAGGATACCGGCAAAAACGAAGGCCATGATAATCTGGCAGAAGAAGGTTGTGCCGAAGACGACGGGGTCGGGCTTTGTGTCTTCCCTGCTCAGGCCCGCGGCCTTCATCCAGGCCTTGCCGAGGAGGCCGTACCAGAGTGCGCCGAAGAGAAAGGATCCGATGGCGGCGGCGGCAACGGCGATGAGATTGATGCTGTCGAACACCGCGACCCCCATTTGTTTCTCCCGGTCAGAGTGGAAGCAATTGCAGCAAAGATCAAGCGTCGGTTGCCGGTTTCTGCGGTTCAACCTTCAGCCAGACGCCAAGCCTGCCGCAGTCTTCAAACCCGAGCTGCCTGTAGACTGGCAGGAGCCCGTCATCTGTCTCATAGGTGCAGATCTGGCGATGGGGAAAGGGTTCCAGAAGGTCGTGCAGGCCGGCGTAAAGCCAGTTCTTGCGGCTGAAGACATTGGAAAGGCCAAGCACCTCCGACGGGCCGAGCTTAGGTCCCGCATTGAAGATCGCACCCGCCCGGATGCCGTCTTCCTTGTAGATCGCGGCGAAGTCGACCGCATTCATGTCCAGCAGTTTGGCGGAGAGGATGTGATGCAGCTCTTCGTCGGCATTCCAGGCGGCCAGCCATTTTTTCAAACCGTCCACATGGGTGACCTTGTGCCATCCGGCACCATGTGGCGGCCTGGTGGCGGACTGCGCGGGCCGGAACAGCCAGGTGCCTGAAAACAGCTTTTGAAAGCCCAGGGGCCCCAGATTCAGGCTGGCGAAACTGTCCTTGACGGCGGCGTTCGGCGGAAGGGACTCAAGCGCGGTATAAAAGTCGGTGCCCGGTTGCGCGCTCAAGGTGACGAGACCGGGATAAAGCGGCAGGATCCTGTCCTCCGCCTGCCAGAAGCCGGGGCGAAACCGGGTCCGGGCCCCGGCGGTTTTCAGAACGGCATCGCACCAGAGTGCATTGTTATGCGCGCATGCTTCCTGTCTGCCGGCAATCATTGAAAGAACCCATGATGGAGGCGGTTCACGCCCTTTGAAATCAGGCGCCGAGCCCGCCCTTCTCGATGATGAACTCTACCACGGCCTCCACGCCCTTGCCCGCCCTGGTGTTGGCGAAGACGAACGGGCGGTCCTTTCGCATCTTTCTTGCGTCCCGATCCATCACGTCCAGATCCGCGCCGACATAGGGCGCAAGGTCCGTCTTGTTGATGATGAGGAGATCCGACCGCGTGATGCCCGGCCCGCCCTTGCGCGGGATCTCCTCGCCCGCCGCAACGTCGATGACGTAGAGCGTCAGATCTGCAAGTTCGGGCGAGAAGGTGGCGGCGAGGTTGTCGCCGCCCGACTCGATCAGGATCAGGTCCAGATCCGGGATCGACCGGGTGAGGTCGGCAACAGCAGCGAGGTTGATCGAAGCGTCTTCGCGGATCGCCGTATGCGGGCAGCCGCCGGTTTCCACGCCGCGGATGCGGTCGCTGGAAAGCGCCTGGGACCGCATCAGCGCTTCGGCGTCTTCCCTTGTGTAGATGTCGTTGGTGATCACCGCGAGCGAGAAGTGCTCGCGCATGGCCTTGCACAGACGGTCGGTCAGGGTCGTCTTGCCGGAGCCGACCGGACCGCCGATGCCGACGCGCAAGGGGCCGTTTGGGGATGTCATGAGCGGAACAACCTCGAATACTGGGTTTCATGCGCCATGGAGGCGATGTCTGCGAGAAAGGTGGAAGTGCCGAGCCCGTCCAGTCCGGAGGCGGCGGCCTGACCTGCCACGTCGAATATCACCTGCTCCAGCCCGGCCAGCACCTTCTGGCCGTCGCTCTGGCCGAGCGGAACCGCGCGTACGGCAACCGAGATCAGGTTGGCGGCAAAGGCGTGCAGGTAGGCGGTGACGGCCGCCTGTTCCGGGATCGCATGCGCCGCCGAAACCAGGCCGAGCGCGACCGGATAGGGCCAAGGGTCGATCTTCTGCTCCGCCATAAGTCGGAACAGCTCTCCTGCCGGCGTATCGTTGTCAGGCATCCAGCTCTTGGCGGCCTGTTCGAAAAAGGCCGTGCCCTGCGCGCTTGTCTCCAGATGCCGCTCCTTCGTCGGCTGCAGGGCAAGGCCAAGGTCGCGGAGTTCTTCTAAACGGTCCTTGTCACTCAAGAGCGCTGCACGACGGGTTTCCTTCATCAGGATCGCATCGCTGCGCCCGGCGCCGTAGCGGAGAATATCCTCCAGCCAGGCGGAAAGCTCCGCCGGGTCCGTCACGCCACCTGCGTCGATCACCTGCTCCAGCCCGTGGCTGTAGGTGAAGGCACCGATCGGAAAGGCGGGCGACAGAAAGGCCAGCAGCCGGTAGAGGGCGGGCAAGGTGACCGGATCAGTCATGGCTGTGCCCGTGGTGATGGTGTTTGTGCCCGTGCCCGTGATCGTGTGGATGATCATGGCCATGGGTCTGGCCGTGGCCGTAGGCGCCACCTTCCGGATCGAAAGGGGCTGACACGGGTGTCAGCCTGCCGCCGAGTTTCCGGACCATGTCCTCGATCACATGATCGCGACGGATCCTTAAAGTCTCGCCCATGAGCTGGGTGGGCAGATGCCGGTTGCCGAGGTGCCAGGCGATCCTGACCAGATGTCCCGCGTTGTCGGCGGCAATCTCCACCAGGTCTTCAGGTTCCGCCAGAACCTCTACGATCCGGCCGTCTTCCAGTTCAAGCCCGTCGCCATGGCGCAGCAGAACGGCGCCCGGCTCGTCCAGAAGGAAGCTGAGGCCCCCTTCTCCGGTCAGGACCGCCCGGCGCCGGTGACGGTCTT
>NZ_JBNKYW010000055.1:0-2645 GCF_050301095.1 Roseibium sp. | reverse complement strand
CCGTAAACGACGATACATCCGTTCAGAAAGCCGAAGAGAGCGCCGGTGGCCAAGGTGAGAATGGCGCCGAAAAGGATTTCGGCGGGAGAACCGTTCAGGAGCTCGGAGGCGACGCAGTTGGTCAGCGTCATGACAGCACCGACGGAAAGGTCCAACCCGCCAAGGAGCACTGGTAGAGTCTGGGCCATTGCAACGAAGGCAATGGCGACGGCTTCGTTCGAATTCTGGATTGCGACCGCGGACGAAAAACCGCGAGGGTGCAAGGCGTTGTAGCTCAGGTAGAGAATGAGCAACAGCGTGATTGCAGCCGCAAATCCGGTGTTTTGGGAGAGCCAGCGTTTCAGGGAAGTCATAAGGGTCATGCAGCCTCGACGTCTATGTTGAGCGAGGCGGCCACAAGGCTTTCCTCTGTGATTGCGTCTCCCTGCTGTTCGCTGACAACTCTGCCGCCATAAAGAACCGAAACGCGGTCGCAGCAGCCAATCAGCTCGGCATAATCGGAGGAATAAAACAGGATCGCCTTGCCCTCGTCGGCAAGGTCGCGCATGAGCCGGTAGATCTCCTGCTTGGTGCCGACATCGATCCCGCGGGTAGGATCGTTGAGCAATATGATGTCGGGATCGTTCACCAGCCATTTGGCAATCACCACCTTCTGCTGATTGCCTCCGGACAAGGTCATGACCGGATCCGTCACCGAGCCGATCTTGATCTGTAGCTTGGCGATACCGTCAGTGATTTCCTTCTTTGCTTTCTTCGGATTGATGAAGGGGCCTGTGGAGATCTTGGCGTAACTGGCGGCAAGCAGGTTGTCCGCAATCGACATGTCGAGCATCAGCCCTTCGGTCTTGCGGTCTTCCGGCACCAGAGCCATACGCAGGTCGGTGGATTTTGCTACTGCGGGCGAAGCTGGAACTCCCTTGCGGTCTGCAATTCTAACCTCGCCTTCCAGGTCCCGCAGCACTCCAAACAGCGCAAGCAGCAGCTCCTTCTGGCCCTGGCCGTCCAGACCGCCGAGACCGACGATTTCGCCGGGTGACAGCGTCAGGTCTATGCCGTTGAGGCGCTTACCCCATTTCAGGCCCTTCACACTCAAAAGGGGTTCCCTGCGCTCGCTCGTGGTGCGGGGGGGAGACTTCGCCGGAAACTGGGCCTCTACGTCTCTGCCTATCATCAGTCGGACAATTTCGCGTTCGCTTTTCTCACCTTTTGCGAACGTTTCGATGTGCTGGCCGTTCCGGAACACCGACAGCGTATCGCAGAGCGCATCGACTTCATGCATCCGGTGCGAAATGAACAGGCTGGCAACGCCATCGTCTTTCAGTTCACCCAGAAGGTCGTATACCGTCTGCACATCCCGTGATGTCAGGGCCGAGGTCGCCTCATCCAGAATGAGAACCTTGGGATTGCGCCCGAGCGCCTTGGCGATTTCCACCATCTGACGGCGTGAAAGGGACAAGTCACGCACGAGCGCTCTGGGGTCGACATCCTCGCAGCGGACCCTTGCCAGAAGGTCTTCGGCCCGCCGGATCTGTGCCATCCTGTCGATCAGTCCGAAACGGCGGGGTGGAAGGGAAATGGAGATATTGTCGGCAACCGATAGATCCGGAACAAGCGAGAGTTCCTGGAACATGCAGACAATTCCCGCGTCGTTTGCAACTTGCGGGACGGGAAACGTGACGGGCTTGCCTTCCAGGTAAATCGTACCCTCATCGGGTTGGAGGACGCCGGACATGATTTTGATGAGGGTGGACTTGCCAGCCCCGTTTTCTCCCAAAATGGCGTGAATGGATCCCCGCTGACACTTGAAATCAACCCCCTCCAAGGCTCGGATACCGGCAAAAAACTTGGAGATACCGCTATATTCGACAATCGCTTCGTTCATGCGTGTGCGCTCACCGGTCACTTGTTCCGGTCCCATGATCTTGGAACGCGGCCCCGAAGACAGGTTCGGGGCCGCGTTGCGTTGGCGTTGGAGGTTACTTAACGTCAGTTTCGGTCTGGGACATGATCGCCGGACCGGAGATATTGACGCCGCAGGGCGGAAACTCGTTGACGGTGAAGAAGTTGTCCGGAAGGTTTGACCAGTAGTTCTTCCCGTCCTCAAGCTGGTCATAGGTTGCCACCGGCAGCGGTACCGAGATCAGCTGAGGCATCACGTTTCCTTCCAGGGCCGATACGGCGGCCTTCATCGCAATCGCCACCAGACCCGGCGACTGACCAATCGAGATGCCCTTCAGACCCTCATCCGCATATTGCGCGATGGCCTTGCGGAACCCGTTTTCGGATTCGCCCGCTACGGGGACCCACGGGTGCTCGGCATCCTTGAGCGCCTGAATGACGCCGTTGGATCCGCCCTGGCCAACCACGGCAACGAACTCGCCGTGAACGGCGATGGCGTCGGCAACGACCTTCTGGGTGGTGCCGTCGTCCCAGTTGCCGACGACCTGGATGATTTCCCATTCACCTCCGGACGACTTGAGGACCTCGTTGATGCCGATGGAGCGGTCGCGATCGACCGAGTTTCCGGGCAGTCCGCGGACTTCCAGAATCTTGCCCGAGGTGATGCCCTTGGCCTTCAACTCGTCGACGGCGAATTGGGCCCACATCCGCCCCATCTTGAGCTGGTCTTCGTTGACCTGCATTAC
>NZ_JBNKYW010000054.1:0-6308 GCF_050301095.1 Roseibium sp. | reverse complement strand
GGCAATGTTCAGTCCGACCAGAGTGAACAGGACCGACAGCAGCAGCGAGACGATCGTCAGGACCGGTTCATAACCGAATGCGACCAGTGGCCTGAAACGGAGCATCGACACGAAATGCGTCGCCCAGATGGAACTCCCGCTGACAATCCCGGCCATCAGGATCCAGGTGGATTTCCGGTTGATCGAAAATCGGCAGGCGCGATCGAACAACCGCATGGTGACGACGGAACCGCCAATACAGACGACAGCCGCCAGAACCAGGAACAATGGGTCGTGCTCGTTCGAAATGCAGGAAATTACACGCAACACACGCGCCACCCGGTTGTCCTTGAAGTCCTTGGTCGCCGTTAGAGGGGCGGAACGGTGCGGTTCCCGGCCCTTGCTCGCCGGAACCCGCTCCGCCTCCTCCCAGGAAAGGCCCTCTCTCTCCAGCCGTCCATAGGTGGACGGCTGCTTCACGGATCCTTTTTGGCGGGGATTATCATAGGGACACGCCGATCGGGCGGAACTGTGCGGTTTACCAGTTCTCAACCCGATCGTGTTGTGTTACAGGACCCGGTTTTTCTCCGAAAACCAACGAAACGGTCCGCAGCCAGACGCGGGACCGCCAGCCTCCATCGGCCGACAGGTTCAGGTTTTTATACTTGCCCACCGGTCATGAGCGGCGTGATTTCGGATGCCGGGCGTTTAATATGGGGAGCCCGCAATGAAACGTGACATGGCACTGGTACGCACCATCCTGTTTGCACTCGAGGCAAGCAAAGACAATGAACCGGCGTCAGTGCACCTGCCGCATAACGTCGACGACCTGCATATGAACTATCATATCCGGTTGATGAAGGAAGGCGGACTGATCCACGCGATCGAGATGTCCCGTTCGATGTACCCGACAGCCTGGGTGCCGCACACACTGACATGGGCAGGGCACGAGTTTCTCGACGCGGTCCGGGATCCCGATATCTGGAATGCCGTTCAGGATCTTGAATCCCGGTCTCAACTGCCTCTCCCCATCTCGATCATCGAGGCATTCGCGCTCGATGCGCTCGGACGCAAGGTGCAGACCAGCCTCCAAGGCGCCTCAGCCCTGAAGGTCGCCCAAAATCCGCTGTCGTTGTAAAGGACAAGAGAGAACCGGCACAGCTTGCCGGTCATGCGGGCAGCGCCGGCAGGCACCGGGCACAGGCATGGGCGGACGCCTGAAAACAGGCGCGCTATACCGTATTGTTTTTAAGAGAAAATCTCCCGAAGGAGGAGGAATGGTGGAGCCAAGGGGAATCGAACCCCTGACCTCTACAATGCCATTGTAGCGCTCTCCCAACTGAGCTATGGCCCCATGTTCCATATGCGTGCCGGCTTGGGTCCCCGGCGCTGATGGAGGCGGAACATAGTCACACCGCCCCGCAAGATCAAGCAGAAAATGACAAGATTTTTTCCGCCTTCTGTGGATAAGATCTGACAGGGGAATTTCCCTGCCAGATCAAAAGCTTACTGGTCGGGATCGTCTTCCCGTTCGACGCGGACGCCCGGAATGGTGTCGTCGTCTTCGTCTTCATCTTCGATGAAAACATCGTCGTCGTCGTCGTCGTCCTCCAGGTCGACTTCCTCGTCTTCCAGATCCGGCACATCGTCGTCCCCGCCTTCCGCTTCCGCGTCGGCTTCTTCCAGGGTCACGATTTCCGGAGCTTCAACGTCCTCGTCGTCTTCTTCCTCGGTGGTTTCCTCCACCTTGGCAGCCTTGGCGGCGCGGGACGTCATGACGGCCTCGAAGGTCGTGCCGCATTTCGGACAGGTAATCGGCTCCCGATTGAGATCGTAATATTTGGCGCCGCAGCTCGGGCACAGCCGCTTGGTGCCAAGTTCAGGTTTTGCCACTGTGCTCACCCTTCATTGTTATGTCACTGACATGGAATTTCAGGGGCCCCATAGCGTCAAGCCGGACCGCTGTCAAAGCCAAATCAGTCGAAATTGATCCTTGCTCCCGATGTTCTGCATGTTGTGCGCCAAATTTCAAGCGTTCGCATGGATGACGTAGCCGCATCCACATGATAGGACGTGTCACCTTTTGCCAACCGACCGGGATCAGTACCGACCTTTTCAAACCTATTCGCAGGTCCTGACCCTGAAATTGCGGACATTCGAAAATGTCACACGATTCTGCCCCCACTCCCCTGACCTCAAGCCTGGGTACCCCTCTGACCGGCACAATCCGCGTGCCGGGCGACAAGTCCATTTCCCACAGATCGCTGATGTTCGGAGCCCTTGCCGTCGGCCGGACCACCGTGAAAGGCCTGCTGGAATCCGAAGATGTCCTGGCCACTGCCGATGCGATGCGCGCCGTCGGCGCCAGGATCGAAAAACATGCGGACGGGTCGTACACTGTCGACGGCATCGGGCTCGGCAGCCTGCTGGAGCCGGAGCACGTCATCGATTTCGGCAACGCCGGTACCGGCGTGCGCCTGACCATGGGTATTTTCGGCAGCCACAACATTGCCGCGACCTTTGTCGGCGACGCTTCGCTCTCCAAACGGCCCATGGGCCGGGTTCTCAATCCGCTTCGCGAAATGGGCACCAATGTGATCGCCCGCGACGGCGACCGCCTGCCGGCCTCGATCCGCGGCGCGGAGACCGCCCTGCCGATCACCTACCGCGTGCCGATGCCCTCCGCCCAGGTGAAATCCGCCGTTCTTCTGGCCGGCCTCAACGCACCGGGCGAAACCACCGTGATCGAACCGATCCCGACCCGCGATCATACCGAAAAGATGCTGAAGGGCTTCGGCGCCGACATTTCGGTCTCGGTCAACGAGTCCGGTGAACGGGTCATCAGGCTGAAGGGCCAGCCGGAGCTGAAGCCGCAGGACATCGACGTTCCGGGCGATCCCTCCTCCGCGGGCTTCCCGATGGTTGCCGCGCTCATCATCCCGGGCTCGGACATCACGATCGAGAACGTGCTTCTGAACGAGCACCGTACGGGCCTCATCACCACTTTGATCGAGATGGGCGGGGACATTCAGATCGTCAACCGGCGCGAAACCGGCGGCGAGGAAGTCGGCGACCTGCGCGTGAAAGCCAGCAAGCTGAAGGGCATCACCGTCCCGGCAGACCGGGCACCGTCGATGATCGACGAATACCCGGTCCTGGCGGTTGCGGCCGCCTTTGCCGAAGGCGACACTTTCATGCCGGGCCTGGACGAACTGCGCGTCAAGGAATCCGACCGTCTGGCGGCGGTCGCCCGCGGGCTGGAGGCCAACGGCATCCCTTGCGTGGAAACCGAGGACACGCTGACCGTGACCGGCGGCGCCGCCGATATCGGTGGCGGCACGGTGGTGACCCATCTCGATCACCGCATCGCGATGAGCTTCCTTGTTCTCGGCATGGCGGCCGAAAAACCCGTGACCGTCGACGACGGCGCGGTGATCGCAACCAGCTTCCCCACCTTCACCGCTCTGTTCGAGGGGCTTGGCGCCAAATTTTCCGCAAACAAAAGCGAGGCCGCATGATTATCGCGATCGACGGACCGGCCGCGTCCGGCAAAGGCACGCTTGCCCGGCGGCTGGCGGATCATTTCGGTCTGCGCCACCTGGATACGGGTCTCACCTACCGGGCCGTCGCGGCCTCGCTGCTGGCCAACGGCAAGCCGCTGGGCGACGAGGCCGTTGCCATCGAAGTTGCGCACAATCTGGACCTGGCCCAGATGGACAAGTCCGTTCTGTCCGCTCACGAGATTGGCGAGGCGGCCTCCCGCATCGCCGTGCTGGGCGGCCTGCGCGAAGAACTGGTGGAGTTGCAGCGGCGCTTTGCCCAAACGCCTCCCGGCGCGGTTCTGGACGGCCGCGACATCGGCACGGTGGTCTGCCCCGATGCGACGGTCAAGCTCTTCGTCACGGCTTCTCCGGAAGCACGTGCGAAACGGCGAACGGACGAAATGCTCTCCAAGGGCCAGGAGGCCGTTTATGCCTCCGTGCTGGAGGATCTGAAGCGCCGGGACGAGCGCGACAGCCAAAGAACCGTGGCTCCGATGAAACAAGCAGACGATGCGGTCTTGCTTGATACGACAGAAATGGATATAGAGACCGCGTTCCAGGCGGCTGTGGATATTGTGTCCCGCGCCAGGGAGATCGCCTAAGACGCGGGGTTCACCTTGAAGGTGTGCCCCTTTTAGTGCATCCGGAACGGATCCGGCCCGATGGCCGATGGTTCTTTAGGAACGACAATGAATTTCGGCAGGGCGTCTGTTCCGAGACGGCCTGTGACGAGACTGGATTTTCCGTCTCCCGCCCCCGCCGGCCCGCTTTTCAAGCGGCAGGATCAGCGAAAACCGCGATCCCGGGAGAAGGACAAATCCGGAGTGCAACACCAACCCGCCGGCGGCGCGCCAACTGGCGCCAGGAGAATAAATGACTGATTTCAATCCCTCTATCGACGACTTCGCGGCTCTTCTCGAAGAGTCCTTCGTCCAGAACGACCTCTATGAAGGTGCCGTTGTCAAAGGCACGGTCGTCGCAATCGAAAAAGACCTCGCCGTCATCGACGTCGGCCTGAAGGTCGAAGGCCGCGTGCCGCTGAAGGAATTCGGCGCCAAGGGCCGCGACGGCGAAATGGGTGTCGGCGACGAAGTCGAAGTTTACCTGGAGCGTGTTGAAAACGCTCTCGGCGAGGCTGTTCTGTCGCGCGAAAAAGCACGCCGCGAAGAAAGCTGGGTCCGCCTGGAAGTTGCATTCGAAGCAAACGAAAAGGTCAACGGCCAGATCTTCAACCAGGTCAAGGGCGGCTTCACCGTCGATCTGGATGGCGCTGTTGCCTTCCTGCCGCGTTCCCAGGTCGACATCCGTCCGGTTCGCGACGTGACCCCGCTGATGCACACTCCGCAGCCGTTCCAGATCCTGAAGATGGACAAGCGCCGCGGCAACATCGTGGTTTCCCGCCGTGTCGTTCTGGAAGAAACCCGTGCGGAACAGCGTTCCGAACTGGTCCAGAGCCTGGAAGAAGGTCATACCGTGGAAGGTGTGGTCAAGAACATCACCGATTACGGTGCGTTCGTCGACCTCGGCGGCATCGATGGCCTGCTGCACGTCACCGACATCGCGTGGCGCCGCATCAACCATCCGTCGGAAGTTCTGTCCATCGGCCAGACCGTCAAGGTGCAGATCATCCGCGTCAACCAGGAAACGCATCGCATCAGCCTGGGCATGAAGCAGCTTGAAACCGATCCGTGGGATGGCATCGAAGCCAAGTACCCGATCGAAGCCAAGTTCACCGGCCGCGTGACCAACATCACCGACTACGGCGCATTCGTGGAACTGGAGCCGGGCATCGAAGGCCTGATCCACGTTTCCGAAATGTCCTGGACCAAGAAGAACGTCCATCCGGGCAAGATCGTTTCCACTTCCCAGGAAGTCGAAGTGATGATCCTGGAAGTCGACCCGGTCAAGCGCCGCATCTCCCTGGGCCTCAAGCAGACCCTGCAGAACCCGTGGGATGCATTCGCGGAACAGTTCCCGATCGGCACCGAAGTCGAAGGCGAAGTCAAGAACAAGACCGAATTCGGCCTGTTCATCGGCCTCGACGGCGACGTGGACGGCATGGTCCACCTCTCCGACCTCGACTGGAACCGTCCGGGCGAGCAGGTCATCGAAGAGTTCAAGAAGGGCGACATGGTCAAGGCCGTCGTTCTGGACGTCGATGTCGACAAGGAGCGCATCTCCCTCGGCATCAAGCAGCTTTCCGGCGATCCGATGGAATCGGGTGCGGCTGGCGAACTGCGCAAGAACTCCGTCGTCACCTGTGAAGTCGTGGAAATCAAGGACGGCGGACTGGACGTCAAGATCGCGGACAGCGACCTGACTGCCTTCATCCGCCGTGCCGACCTTTCCCGCGACCGCGAAGAACAGCGTCCGGAAAAATATTCCGTCGGCGACAAGTTCGATGCCCGCATCACCCAGTTCGACAAGAAGACCCGCCGGGTCACCGTGTCGATCAAGGCTCTCGAGATCGCAGAAGAGAAGGAAGCTGTCGCACAGTACGGTTCATCCGACAGCGGCGCGTCCCTCGGCGACATCCTGGGTGCTGCCCTGAAGCAGCAGAACGAAGACTAAGATTTCTGTTTCTTAAAAACAGAAAACGCGAAAGCCCGGCAGCAATGCCGGGCTTTTTGTTTGAGAACTGCCTTTCGAAAAACGCATGACAATCCCAGGCGTTCCACGGTTGTCTTCCGGAGGAGCTCTGGCGAAACTAGCGCTAATCAGATTTTTGACACTGCCTCTTTCAAGAAGCGAGCGATGCGCCCGATAGTCCTTGCAGTTCTGACGCTC
>NZ_JBNKYW010000053.1:0-84840 GCF_050301095.1 Roseibium sp. | reverse complement strand
GATCGACAGAAGCCTGTGTTCGACCTGGATGACCAGGTCACGGGCTTCGGCCGCCGACATGTTGCCGCGCCCCGAAACCAGCACGACGGCCTGTTCAGGTTCTTCGTCGATGAAGAACTGGACACCGGTGGGGTTCGCCGCGAACGCCATGAAGATGGCGGCACCGGAACCGACCAGGATGAACAGGGCGGCAATGTTGCCGACGGGGTTGCCGGCGAACAGTTTCAGGATGCGAACATAGATCCCGGTGAACCCGCTGACCTTCTTGACGTCGAAGGCTTCCGTTCCGGAGAGCGCTGCGGCTTCCGACCGCTCCAGCTCGGCCCGCCTTGCCGCACGTGCCTGTGACCACCGGACAACCGGGCGCAGCACCTTGTAAGACACATAGGTTGCAACAATGAAAGTCAGAAGGCCGCACAGAACTGCGAGTCCCTGTGCCATTTCTGCCAGGCCAGTACCGGCAAGTGCTGCAGGTACGAACGGGCCCATGGCGATGGTGGCACCGAAAACCAGCCCCGCCACCAACGCCAGGATCAACGTTGCATGACGGCTCAGCCAGTGCGAGACCGCGGCAAAGATACCGCCGGTGACCGGCAGGAACACCATGGCCGTGAACAGCGAAGCGGTCAGGACGATGATGACCATGATCGGCAGGTAACTCATGAACTCGCCTGCGACGCCCGGCCAAAGGAGCATCGGCAGGAAGGCCACCAGCGTCGTTGCCGTGGACGAGACGATCGGCCAGAACATCAGCCGGGCGGCACGGATATAGGCTTCCCGGTCTTCCATGCCTTCATGGATTTTCCGGTCCGCGTATTCCGTCATCACGATGGCGCCGTCGACCAGCAGGCCGACGGTCAGCACCAGGCCGAACATGACCATGTTGTTGACCGTGTAGCCGACGCCGCCGAGGATCAGGAAGCCGACCATGAAGGAGGTCGGGATCGCGAGCCCCACCAGCAGAGCCGAGCGCAGACCGAGCGCGGCCAGCACCAGGATCATCACCAGGAAGATCGCAGTCAGGATCGAGGACTGCAGCGAACCGAGCACCTCGAAGATGTTGTTGGACTGGTCCAGCATCATGTTGACGTGGATCGTCTCCGGCCAGTCCTTTGAAGCGTTTTCAACCACGTCGCGAACGGCGGTGTTGTTCTCGATGATGTTGGTGCCGATGCGCTTGACCACCTGAAGGGCGATGGCCGGATTGCCATTGACGCGTGTGTAGGCGTTGGCGTCCTTGAACGTGCGCCGGATTTCGGCAACGTCGGCCAGGGTCACCACGCCTTCGCCGCTCTGTTTCAGCGGCAGGCTGTAAACATCTTCGGCGGTTTCGACGAGGCCGGGCACCTTGACGTTGAAGCGGCCCTTGCCGCCGTCGATGAACCCGGCAGGCACCAGCTGGTTGTTGAGTTGCAGCGAATTGAGCAATTCCTGCTGGGTGATCGAGTAGGATTCCAGCTTCTGGGTGTCGATCAGGACTTCAAGAAGTTCTTCCCGGTGACCGGTGAGGTCGGCGGACCGGACAGTGTCGATTGCCTCGATCTGGTCCTTGAGCCGGCGAGCGTGCTGATAGAGCGTGCGCTCCGGAACATTGCCCGACAGCGCGATGATCATGGTCGGAGCGAGCGCGAAGTTCATTTCCGTGATCGTCGGCTCTTCGGCCTCGTCCGGCAGCTTGCTCTTGGCCTGGTCGACCTTGTCGCGGACATCCGCGAGCGCTTCGTCCTTGTTGAACGAGATGTCGAACTCGAGGACGATGCCCGCGTGGCTTTCCGACGCGATCGCGGTGATTTCCTTCAGGCCGTCCAGCCCGCGCAACTCGGTCTCCATGGGCCGCACGAGCAGGCGTTCGGAATCTTCCGGCGAAATGCCCTGCTGAGCGATCGAAATATAGAAGATCGGCAGGTCGATGTCCGGGCTGGCTTCCTTCGGGATGGAAATATAGGTGGCGACGCCGGCTACGATCAGCGCCAGCATCATCACGAACACCGTCTTTGGGCGCCGGAGGACGCCTTCCAGCATGTCTATCATTGGCTCACCTCTGCCGTCTCGAAGACCGGTTCCACAAGTTCTCCGTCAGAGACGTATTCCTGCCCCACGGTGATGGCGACCACTTCATCCGGCAGCCCGCCAATCCACATTCCATCCTGTTCGCCGCCCAGCACCCTGACCGGGTAGAAGACGGTCCTGTTGTTCTCGTCGACGGCGCGTATGCCCACCTGACCCGCATCGTTGAGCGTCAGGATCGCCGGTGAGATCTTGTGTGCCTTTTCGGAGGCGAGCGGCAGCAGGGTGACGGCGGTCACGCCGTCCCGGGCCTCGCCGTCCGGATTGGGCAGCTCGACTTCGATACGGAAGGTCCTGGTGTCCGGGTTTGCCGACGGCGAGATGTAGCGCACCTTGCCGTGGAAGGTCTCCCCCGTCACCAGTTCGACCGTCGCCTGCATGCCCAGAGAAACGTCGCCGATGTTGAGTTCAGACACTTCGCCGATTGCGATCATCGGATCGGCGTCGACCACCGTCGCGCAAATGCCGCCTTGTTCGAGCTGCGCGCCGACATCCGCCAGCGGGCTCTGGATGACACCGTCTATCGGTGAGCGGATGACAGTATGCTCAAGCTCCAGTTCGGCTTCCTTGAGCCGTGCCTTTGCAGCATCAAGTTGGGCTTTGACCGCTGCGAGGCGGGTCTGTGTGCCGAAACCCTTGTTTTTCAGCTGCGTGGCCGCGGCGTGATCCAGCTCTGCCTGGGCAAGGGCGGCCTTGGCCTCAAGAATGCGCGCCTCACGCGTTCCCCGGTCAAGCACGCAAAGCACGTCTCCTGCCGACACATGCTCGCCCTCATGCGCGGGCAACTCGACGACATCGTCGGTGGTTTCAGAGCGGACGGCGACCTTGGCTTCGGCCTCGGTCCGGCCGCGCACTTCCAGCACCGCACGCCGGTCCTCCGCAATCAGGCGCTCGACTTTGACCCGGAAAGCCTTGACGGTTGTTTCACTGATCCGCAGAGCCGGAGGCGGCGTGGCATGTTCGCTGTCACCGACACCGCCGATCACCATTGTGCCGCTGTACATCCACGCGCCGATTGCCGCCGTCAGACCGGTGGCCAGGATGTAGGAAAATTTCACGTGCATATGTTTCTAACTCCAGAAATCCGGGCCTACTCGGCAGCTGCCACGACAGGCTTGGCTGCGTCTTCAGCAATCTTGATCAGGGCTTCGCCATGTTCTTCGAGATAGGCGAGGGTAAAATTCATGCAGGCGATCCCGTAGTCGCTTGTCCAGTCGGAACCTGGGTGCGGGCAATCGCATTCCTTGTGGCATTCCAGCAGCAGGCGCAGTTCCTCCTGCACCTGAGCCTTGCGCCGCTCGACAGCTCTTCGCACGACTTCGGGCGGAAGCAGGCCCGCGTTCAGGGCGATCAGCAGGAACGGCGACTTGAAGGTGTCCGGTGCTTGCGGTTCGCACAGGGAATTGACGAATTCGACGCGTCCGGCGTCCGTGATGGAATAAACCTTCCTGCCCGGTTTGCCGGCCTGCGGTTCCTCGCGCACGGTCACCAGGCCTTCGGACTCCAGACGGGCCAGGGCGGGATAGATCGAACCGAAACTGGCGTCATCGAAATAGCTGAACCGGCCCTCGGTGGATTCCTTCCGGATTTCGTATCCGGTGGCGTCTCCGAAGGACAGGATCGCCAGACACAGACTGCGTACACTCATCGGTATCTCCACGCACGGGAGCGTCCTCCCGGCTCGGCAGACTTCTTCAGGTCGGTGTATCGGTGGTTCGACGGCACCCGTAACCCTGTAAGAAGTGACATATGTTGGTTCGATATATCGAACAAATATATGCCCTTTCGGCGGGTTTCAAGTGTGTGATGCACAATTCTACCAAAAATAGAAGAAATTAACAGGCGCAACAAAAACGGGATTCTACTCGTTTCAAATGACAGGTTGTTGAAGACTGGCTATCGGCGCTACGCTGAGTGTGTTCTTTGCACCAGCAGCCGCCGGAGAAACCCGCATGCCCCGCTTTGGCAAGGCGTTCATTCGCCCAGGATTGCCCGCAGATCCATTGCTTCGGCTACTGACCGTCAATGGTCTTGCCGGACTGGCGGTTGCCGCCCTGGTTCTTGCCGGCATTTTCCTGACCAATATCGGCAATCTGCGCAATCTTGTGCTCAATTCTGCCGAGCCTGTCATTCCCGTAATCCTGCTCGCCTGCGGACTGGCGGTTACCCTGGGGTCGGTCGTCATAGGGTCCGCGATCATGCTGCTGGGAGAGGGCCGGCGGGGAGGCGGCACACCTCGGAAAGTCTCTCACCTGTTCACCCACAGGCAACTGCGGCCCGTTCCGGTCAAGGCGACACGTGGGACCGGCAAGCACCCGGCACACTGATGAAGCCATCACCCTCTCGCGGTGCCGCCGCTTGGCGTTAATGCGCCAAGGTGTGAGGACCGGTGCCCGCCTTGGCCGTCATTGCCGGGCGCGGGGTGAAGTCGGCAAAAACGATCATGGCGGCGGCAGCCAGAATCAACAGCAACCCTGCTGATGAAAGCCTCATCTCTCCTGTCCTTTCCCGGGCGAACTGAACGCGCATCTTGTTGGGTCCGATTCCTAAGCGTGTTGCGCCGCTTATAGGCGGGGCCATCTAAGGCCTCGGTAACAAGACATGTAAAATTTTACGCATTGACATATCTGACAGCCGGAATTTCCCGTAAAGCGAACGCGAGGCAGGTGTTCAACGGCTGCAGGACGTCCACCTGATAGCCTTTTAAAAGGGGTGTTGGAACTGGCTGGAGCATCTGTTTTTTCAGCGTGATGATTCGCTATGCGCTTGAATAAGGTACGTTTTCAGCGTTAACCAAATTCCTTAAAATTTATCTTGATATCGACCGGACCCGTTGCCTGCGGTACTTCAATGATCTACGACCTTGAGTAGGTTAGGAATTCATTAACCAATACATAGGGTTGCAATGAAGTACTTTGCTCGAAACTGGAACGTGTTTGCTTTTGCATTTTTTTTCCTCCTTGCCGCACTGGTCGTTGCCGTCAGTCCGGATCGGGCGGTTGGCCTGATGCAGACCGTGGTCGAGGACGCAGAAGAAGTCGGAGACCTGGCGCGCGGCGCCTACCGAGACATCAGCAGCGTGAACCTGCGGGAGGCTGCGGAAGAGGCCAGGTCATTCTACGTCGCGGCCCTCCGCATGCCGAGTTTGTTGTTCGAGCGCATCGCGGATCAACTGCGGGAGGTCGCGAGGTCAAAAGCCATTCACATTCAGGCGCAAGTGTCCGACCAGTTTGGAGCATGGTCCGGCGCAACGCTCATGTGACACGGCGGCTCGTCAAGTCACACGGCCGCCAGGGCCAGCGCGATTCCCTGACCGACGCCGATACACATCGTGGCAAGGGCCAGTTTTCCGCCACGCTTTTTCAGTTCGAGGGCAGCCGTTCCGGCAATGCGTGCACCTGACATTCCCAGGGGATGTCCGAGTGCAATCGCACCGCCGTTTGGATTCACATGTTCGCCGTCCTCAGGCAGGCCGAGATCGCGCATGACGGCCACGGCTTGGGCGGCAAAGGCCTCGTTCAGTTCGATGACATCGAATTCAGCCAGTGCAATGCCGTGACGGGCACAGAGCTTGCGCGTGGCGGGAGCCGGGCCAATGCCCATGATCCGCGGAGGCACGCCGGCCGTTGCACCGCCGACGATCCGGGCAATTGGCTTGAGATTGTATCTTTCAACTGCTGCCTCCGATGCTATCAGCAAGGCTGCTGCGCCATCGTTGACACCGGAGGCATTGCCCGCGGTGACCGTACCGTTTTCCCGGAAGGGCGTCTTGAGGCCGGCAAGCGTGTCAATGGTCGTATTGGCTCGCGGATGTTCGTCCTTGCTGACGAGAACCGGATCGCCCTTGACTTGCGGGATCATGACCGGAACGATTTCCTCCGCCAGGCGGCCGTTTTCCTGGGCCTTTACGGCCCGTTGCTGGCTGCGCAGGGCGAAGGCATCCTGGTCCTCGCGGGAAATGGCAAAGTCTTCCGCGACGTTCTCCGCTGTTTCCGGCATGGAATCGATGCCGTACTGGCTTTTCAGAAGTGGATTGACGAAACGCCAGCCGATCGTCGTATCGTGGATTTCGGCATTGCGTGCAAAGGCGGTGCCGGCCTTGGGCATGACAAAGGGCGCCCGCGACATGCTTTCGACGCCGCCTGCAATCGCCATGTCGATTTCACCGGCCTTGATGGCCCGGGCCGCTGTCATGACGGCATCCATGCCCGATCCGCATAGCCGGTTGAGGGTCAGCCCGGGCACAGTGTCCGGAAGGCCCGCGAGGAGGGCGGACATGCGCGCGACGTTGCGGTTGTCTTCGCCAGCCTGGTTGGCGCAGCCCAGAAACACATCGTCGATCTCCGCCCAGTCCGTATCCGGATTGCGTTCCATCAGAGCCCCGATAGGGATCGCGCCAAGATTATCCGCACGCACGGATGAAAGCGTGCCGCCGTAGCGGCCAATGGGCGTACGGACATAATCGCAGATGAAAACGTGGTGCATCTGATCTTCCCCGCTTCTGGTTCCGCTGCGGCCGATGGCCCTCCTGCCCATCGGCCGGCCTGGCTGAAGTCTTGCCGAAACACCGGAACGAAGGCAAGAAAACGTCACGCGAAAGAATTGGTCTCAGCTGTCCTGTGACGGTTCTGAATGCCTGAGGATGTCGTCTTCGTCGAGATAGGTTCCGGATTGTACCTCGATCATGCGAACCGGAATCCGGCCGGGATTGCGCAAGGTGTGCAGCGCCCCGAGAGGAACGTAGGCCGACTGGTTTTCCGTCAGCAGGCTTGTCCGTCCGTCGATCGTGATTTCCACCGTACCGGACACGACGATCCAGTGTTCGGCCCGGTGCAGATGGCTCTGCAGGCTGATGCTTTTGCCCGGATTGATCATCATGGACTGCACCGCAAACCGGTCACCTGTGTTGATGCGTTCCGTGTAGCCCCAGGGCTTGTAGGCACGCGGGTGCTGCTCGGCTTCCTTCCGGTTTTCGGCCTTCAACTGCTCGACCACGGTCTTGACGTCTTGCGCCTTGTCCTTGTGCGCTACCAGCACGCTGTCGGTGGTGGCGATCACCATGACATCTTCCAGTCCGATGACGGAGACAAGGCCGCGTTCCGCGTAGGCAAGGCAGTTTCTGCTGTCCAGAAAACGGGAATCGCCTAGCGCCGAGTTTCCGTCTTCGTCCTTGTCCAGAACGGTCCAGATCGCCGACCAGGACCCGAGATCGTCCCAGTCGGGCGCCACCGGAGCGCAGGCGACATTCGCCGCCTTTTCCATGATCGCGTAGTCGATCGAGATATTGGCGAGCTTTTCAAAGCTCGCCTGGTCCAGCCGCGTGAAGTCCAGATCACTGTGTCGGGTTGTCATGACCGCCTGAACGTCCTCGAACAACGCCGGTTGCAACTGCTTGAAAGCATCGATCATCGTCTGCGCGGAATAAAGGAAGATGCCGGCGTTCCATGCGTAGCTGCCGTCTTCCAGAAACGCCTGTGCCCGGTCGAGGTCCGGTTTCTCGACAAAGGCTTCCACCGGCCGCACGGCATCGCCGCCCGGCGCTACCTTGATATAGCCATAGCCCGTATTGGGTTCCGTCGGTGTGATGCCGAAGGTGACGATCGAGCCTCCCTTGGCCGCTTCCCGGGCGGAAAGCACAGTGTCGATGAAATGGTCTTCCTTCTGGATCAGGTGATCCGAAGGGAGCAGGAGAATGAGTGCATCGGGGTCTGTCTCGGCGGCAATCAGCGCCGCCATCAGGGCCGGAGCGGCCGTGTTGCGGCCTACCGGTTCCAGAACGATGGAGTTGGCTTCTAGGCCGAGTTCCGAAAGCTGCTCGCCGATGAGAAACCGGTGGGCATTGCTGCCGATGACGATGGGAGCGGCGAAGCCGGCGCGTCGCACGCGCTTGCAGGTTTTCTGGAAAAGGCTTTCACCACCGAACAAAGGGAGAAACTGCTTGGGCCTGTCCGGCCGCGACAGCGGCCAGAGCCGGGTCCCGACGCCACCAGACAAGATACAAGGGTAAATCATGAGCACGTCCTGAAATAATGCGGCTGGGTCCCCCGGGACGGGGCCGGTTTGATCCGGACCCTACTCATCGCCGGATCGTGTTGCAAGAACCGGACTTGACGTCTACTTATGTAATAACGTAACGCGGGCGGTCGTTCGATTCCGCGCATCAGGTTTGATTGAGCATGAAAACTTCCGAAACTCCGCTGGTTCAGTTGACGCGCGCCGGGATCCGCAAAGCGGGCGAGTGGCTGGTGCGCGGCGTCGATCTGACGGTTTCGCCGGGTGAAATCGTCACGCTGATCGGTCCGAACGGGTCCGGAAAGTCCACCACAGCCAAAATGGCTCTGGGCATCCTGAAGCCCAGCGAAGGGGCCGCCGTCAGACGGCCAGGCCTCAAGGTCGGTTACGTGCCGCAGAAGCTTGCGATCGACTGGACGTTGCCGCTGAGCGTTCAGCGGTTCCTGCGGCTGACGAACCCGCTGTCGGAAGAAGAAAGCCGCAGGGCGCTGGCGCGGACCGGGGCCGAGCGGTTGCTTCGCTCCCAGATGAGAAACCTCTCCGGCGGCGAGCTGCAGCGGGTCCTGCTGGCACGGGCGATGGCGCGTAACCCGGACCTTCTGGTGCTGGACGAACCTGTGCAGGGGGTCGACTATGCCGGCGAGATCGAAATCTACGACCTGATTTCCGAGATCCGGAGTGCGCTCGGTTGCGGCATTCTCATGATTTCCCACGACCTCCATGTGGTTATGGCGGCGGCCGATCAGGTGGTCTGCCTGAACGGTCATGTCTGTTGCCGGGGAACACCGTCCGAACTCAGTTCCAACGAAAACTACCATGCCCTTTTTGGCAGCCGGGGAGGGGCGGCGCTCGCCGTCTACGAACATCATCACGATCATGTCCACCTGCCGGACGGCAAGGTACGGCTGGCCGACGGCACCGTCTGCGAAGAATGCCCCGGCGCACATCATGATCACGCTCACCCTGATCATGCCCGCGGGAGCCATGACCACGAACACCCCAACAAGAGCGGCCGCCTGACAAATGCTGGATGATTTCTTCACACGGGCCGTTATTGCCGGGATCGGGGTTGCTCTGGTTACGGGGCCGCTCGGCTGCTTCATCATCTGGCGCCGGATGGCCTATTTCGGCGACACGCTGTCTCATGCGGCCCTTCTGGGCGTTGCCATGTCCCTGCTTCTGGACATCAACACGACCCTGGCGGTCGGCGGCGTGTCCATAATCCTCGCTCTCCTGCTGGTCGCGCTCAGGCGAAGCGATACGCTGTCCTCCGATGCCCTGCTGGGGCTGCTGTCCCATTCCGCGCTGGCCCTGGGACTGGTCTGCCTTGCCTTCATGACCTGGGTGCGGGTCGATCTCCTTGGTCTGCTGTTCGGTGACATCCTGTCGGTCACAAGGCTTGATATCGCGATGATTTATGGCGGCGGCGGGTTTGTTCTGCTTGTCCTTGTCTTCATCTGGCGCCGCCTGTTCGCTGCAACGGTCAGTCCGGACCTTGCTGCCGGCGAGGGGCTTCAGCCCGACTGGACCGAGCTGGTTTTCATCATGCTGACGGCAATCGTGATAGCCATTTCCCTCAAGATTGTCGGAGCGCTGCTGATCACCGCGCTGTTGCTCATTCCCGCGGCCATGGCACGGCGGCTGGCCGCTACACCGGAGCAGATGGCGGTGATTGCGGCCCTTGCCGGTGCGCTATCCGTCACCGGCGGGTTGTTCGCTTCGCTCAACTACGATACGCCGTCTGGCCCCTCGATCGTGGTTGCGGCGATGGTTCTTTTTTCCCTTAGCCTGTTCCCTGGCGGGGTCTTGATCAGAAAATTGAGGGCAAGAACGGGAGGAGACCGGTCATGAGTGATCATGCGCATCCTGACTTGACGAAAAACCAGGCACTGGTGTTCGGATCCCTGTCGGAAGCCGGGGGGCCGCTGACGGCCTACGCGATCCTGGATCTGCTGCGCGGCAGCGGCTTCCGCGCGCCGCTCCAGGTTTACAGGGCGCTCGACAAGCTGGTCGAATACGGCATGGTTCACCGCCTTGAGAGCCTCAATGCCTTCGTGGCCTGTTCCCACAAGGGCTGCTCGGGTCACGGTACGGCGGCCTTCGCGATTTGCGAAGAATGCGGAGACGTGAGCGAGTTTACCCCGCAAGAGGCGATCCGGCTGCTGAAAGCCTGGACCGAAGAGCAGGGGTTCCGGCTCGCCAGAACCACGATCGAATTGCGCGGTACCTGCAAGGCCTGCCAGGCCGTGAACTAGGATCAAATTGAAGGGTTTCCCCGAGAGATTTTTTCTGCTTCACGGTTCCCTAGGGGAAACAGTTGAAGAATCAGGAATTATTTCAGTTTCAAAGTGCGCGGCCACTCCGGGTTTAATCACATTTCAGGTGGAGGGCGGCCATGGCAACTGGTCTGAACCGTGAGGTCGGGTTGCGGCTACATCTACCTCTACCTCCGGAAGCAGGCTGGCGCGGAACTTCAGGGAAAACGCGATGAATTGGTTTGAACGCAAGGGGTTGGCGGCGCTCATCGGTGCTGCCGCAATGATTTGCAATGGACTGGCTTTCGCAGGCAATGGCGCATACGAAGCCGTTCGCGTGCGCTGCGGCGAGCCGATCCCGGTCGAAGACACCGGTGCCCTGGAGGAACACCTGAACGAAGGGCGGTCCGTGGCGGCAAGCCTGCCGAATGTGAGCTGCATCGCCGTGCTCTTTGCCGACAGTGCGTCGGGTCCGTATCCGTTTCATCACCAGAGTCACGTGCTGCGGTTTCAGCCGGCGGAAAACGGAAGGTACTTTTTCACGGCGAAATATGGTTTGAGCGAACGGCCGGGGCGGGATCTCTATTGGTTCAATCAAACGCCGGTAACGTTCCTTGGGGCTTCAAAATCGGGGAAGTTCGATCGCAACATCACCCGCTGGGAATTTCCCTGGACCGGTTTTTCGCTGGTAAAAGAGCATCCACTGTCTGTCCGCCGCGTTTATCAGGATCCGGAAAAAGGTTCGCATGACCAAACCCTGACGATTGTCGGATCATTTCCGATTGAAGTTGGAGGCGAGCTTGTCGACCGCCTCCATGTCGTGGTCGATGACTGGGGACGGTGGCGCAACCCGGACGATCATGAAGTGGGGTGGATGATCTATTCCGAATTCGCAAATGCAGCCATACGTCCGCGTTCGACGCTTTTTGTCAAAGGATTCCCGGGAGCGAGCCATCTCAGAAACCTTCACAGCTTGATCTTTCTCGGTGCGAACGGAGACGTTCAATTGTCCATTCCCGCGTCCGCGCTGAAATCGCTCAATGAATTTTTGTATGATTTCGACGTGCGCACCTACTGACGGCGAGCCGGTTGCCGTCACCGTTCCGGCAAGGGTCTGCATCAAAACCCGTTGCAGCTGCCGGGCAGGGCTCTTATGTTCCGCGAGCGGTATGGACAAATTTGCGTAGAGCCATGCCATTGACGGGCTGAGTTGGGGAGAGTGGCATGACCTTGTTGGTTGCCGGATTGGTTTTGTTTTTGGGAATACATTCTCTGCCGATGGTGCCGTCGGTTCGCGGGGGATTGCAGTCTAAGCTCGGCGAGAACGGCTACAAGGGACTGTTTGCCCTGGTCTCCTTCGCGGGCTTTGGCCTCCTGATCTACGGTTATGGCCTTGCGCGTATGGACGGCTCCCCGATCCTTTACGATCCGCCCCTGTGGGCACGGCATCTCACCATGCTGCTGATGCTGCCTGTCTTCATTTTCCTGGTTGCCGCATATGTTCCCTGCAGGATCAAGGTGGCCTTGAAGCACCCGATGCTGGTTGCAGTCAAACTCTGGGCCTTCGCGCATCTCCTTGCCAATGGCGACTTGGCCTCCGTGCTGCTGTTCGGCGGTTTCCTGGTCTGGGCTGTTGTCGACCGGATTTCGGTCAAGCGCCGTGGTCCGGGGGCAGGCCAGTTGGCCTTCGTTTCGGGCAAGCCGGGCAAACTGTCCGATATCGGTGTGATTCTGGCCGGGCTTGTTGTCTACGGGCTGTTTGTCTGGAAGCTGCATCCGCTTCTCATCGGCGTACCGGTCGTCTAACCTCGGCCGAAACGGGGCAAAATTCGTCAAGGAATTCGTCTTTTCAGCGAAGATTGCCCCACTTGCGCCACGATGGACCTTTTAAAGCCCGATCAGGGAATTGCCCGAACCGGTTCAAATGGATAATGTGCGCCACTCAATTGGGGGCGCGGCCCGGCGGTTTGGCTGGGCCGGCAGAGTGAATGCAGGAACAAGACACGCATGTCTGATATTTTTCGTGAAGTCGATGAAGACATCCGGCAGGAGAAATACCGTCGGCTTTGGGATCGCTTTGGCCCATGGGTGATCGGTGTTGCGGTCTTGATTGTTGTCGGCACAGGCGGCTATCGCGGCTGGCTCTATTGGCAGGAAACCCGTTCACAGAGCGCGGGCGATACCTATTTCGAAGCCGTGAATCTGTCCGAAGCGGACAAGTACCAGGAAGCCGCCGAGCTTTACGGCGAGCTGGAAGGCGCGATCGGCGGCTATCCTGCCCTGGCGAAGTTGCGGCAGGCAACGGATCTGGCGAACGCCGGCCAGACCGATGAGGCGCTGGCCGCCTTTGATGCACTTGCGGCCGACAGCAGCCTGATGGAAGCCATACAGAGTGTGGCCGCTATTCGTGCCGGCTATCTCGCCGTCGATACGCAAGACTATGCCGCCGTTGCCGATCGGGTTGAGAAGCTGACCGGGGACACCGGTCCGTTTCGCGCGGCCGCACGTGAGCTTCTTGCACTAAGTGCCTGGAAAAACGGAAATATCGAAGAGGCGAGGAAGTGGCTTTCCGCGCTCCGGGATGATCCGGAAACGCCGGTCGAAGTCGGTCGCCGCACCGGGCTCCTGGCCGATGTCATTCGCGCCGCCAACGGCGATGCGGATACGGACAGTGAAGGAAACAACTAAGTGAGACTTGCGACCGTATTTTCTTGCCGGCGCGGACTGCTGGGGGCAATGGCCCTGTCGCTTGCGCTGACCGGCTGCGGTTCGGTGAGCGAATTCACCGAGAGCGTCAATCCCTTCAGCCGGGAAAAGACGCTCCCGGGTGAGCGCCAACCCGTTTTCGACGGCGCGGATCCGGCTGCGCAGGCGCTCGGTCAGACCGCGAAGGTCGGACCGGCCACCGGTGGGCAGACCTGGACGACCGCCGGCGGCGGATTGACCAACGATCCCGGCAATGTCGCCATTTCTGTTTCCGGCAGCAAGGCCTGGCGGTCGAATGTCGGCTCTTCCGGCCGGGGACTGACATCCTCGGCCTTGCGGGTTTCGGCACGCCCCGTCAGCGATGGCAGCCGTATTTTCGTTTACAAGCCGAACGGTGAAGTGGTTGCGCTTTCAACGGCCGGCGGCCGTCTTTGGACGCAAAACCTGCGTCCGGAAGGCGAGCGCGACGTCGGTCCGGGCGGCGGCGTTGCCGTTGCGGGCGGCGTTGTCTATGCGGCCACCAGCTACAGGCAGCTTGTCGCTCTGGATGCCGGATCGGGCCAGGTAATATGGACCGCGGATCTGGACACGCCCGCCCATGGCGCGCCGGTTGCCGGCGCCGGCCATGTTTTCGTGGTCTCCCAGTCCAACGAAGTCTATGCCCTCTCCCAGGAGGACGGCAGTCTGAAGTGGTCCTATACCGGCGTTGAGGAAACCGCGGGTCTCCTGTCCGCCGCCAATCCGGCCATCTCTGGCAACCGCGTGATCGTTCCCTTCTCCTCCGGCGAGATCATGGCGATCGACATCAAGACCGGGGAACCTGCCTGGATCGACGGTGTTTCGCGCGGCTTCCGCACACTGGCCCTGTCCGGCCTTTCGGATGTCTCGGCCAGCCCGATCGTCGCAGGCAATACGGTCTATGCAACCGGGGTTGCCGGACGCACGGTTGCCGTCGACATCCGCACCGGCCAGCGCCAGTGGGAGCAGAATCTCGGCAGCGTCCACACACCGGTCGTCTCCGGCGGTGCCTTCTTCATGGTGGATCTGGACGACCGCATGGTGGCGCTCAGCCTGAAGTCGGGTGAAACGCTGTGGGCGACGTCGCTGCCGAGACCGGCAAAGAAGAAGAAACGCCGCAACTGGGCCGGTCCGGTCCTGGCCAACGGCACACTCGTCGCCTTTTCCAGCGACGGACAGATCGCCATGGTCGATGCCGCTACCGGCAAAATCATGTTGACCCAACGGACCAACACGGATGTCTATGTGTCACCGATCGTGGCTGGTGGGCGCGTGGTCGTCCTGAGCGGGACCGACGGCGTCGCGGCCTTCAACTAGAGCACCGGCGTCGCGAAGACGCCTGACAAGGCTCTGAATAATAGAAATCGGGCAACCGGTTTTCGGGAGAAATCCTGAAAACCGGTTGCTCTGGCATTCAAGGACAGGTCCATGGAGGCCTGCCTGTCAGGAGTAACTGCTGTGGGCGCTACAGTCGCCATTATCGGCCGGCCGAATGTCGGCAAGTCTACGCTTTTCAACCGTCTGGTCGGCAAACGTCTGGCGCTCGTCGATGACACGCCAGGTGTCACACGCGACCGGCGGCCAGGGGAAGCGCGTCTCGGAGACCTGCGATTCACCATCGTGGACACCGCGGGCCTGGAAGAAGCGGACAGGAACTCGCTGGAAGGGCGCATGCGCCGCCAGACGGAGGAAGCCATCGAGACCGCCGACGCGGTGCTCTTCCTGATCGACGCCCGTGCCGGCGTAACACCGCTGGACGCGCATTTTGCCGAAGTCGCCCGCAAGACCACCCGCCCGGTGATCCTTCTGGCCAACAAGGCCGAAGGCAGGGCAGGGGAAAGCGGCCTTTACGAATCCTATGCGCTGGGCCTTGGCGATCCGATCGCGATTTCCGCCGAGCACGGCGAGGGCCTTGCCGATCTCTACGACGCTCTGAAGCCCCATGTGGACCGGGTCGACGCGGAAGAAGAGGCCAAACGCGAGGAAGCCGTCACCAACGTCGATGTCAACGAGGACGGCGAGATCGTCGACGAGGAGGAGCCGGTCGGCACCCGCGAGCGGCCCTTGCGCGTCGCGATCGTCGGCCGTCCGAATGCCGGCAAGTCGACGCTGATCAACCGGATGCTAGGTGAAGACCGCATGCTGACCGGCCCGGAAGCCGGCATCACGCGTGATTCCATCTCCGTCGACTGGACCTGGCACGACCGCCACATCAAGCTGTTCGACACGGCCGGTATCCGCAAGAAGGCGCGCGTCCAGGAAAAGCTGGAGAAGCTGTCCGTCGCCGACGCTCTGCGAGCCATCAAGTTCGCCGAAGTGGTCGTGGTTACGCTCGACGCCACCATGTCCTTCGAAAAGCAGGACCTGCAGATCATCGATCTGGTGGCGCGCGAAGGCCGCGCGCTGGTGATCGCGATCAACAAATGGGACCTGATCGAAGACCGGGAAGCGGCCTGGAAAAAGATCCGGGATGCCAACGAGCGCTACTTCAACCAGATCCGCGGCGTGCAGATTGCCACCTTGTCCGGCATACAGGGACAGGGCGTCGACCGTCTGGTCGAGAGTGTCTTTACCGCCTATGAGGCCTGGAACGCCCGTGTCTCGACCGCCAAGCTGAACCGCTGGCTCGACCGGGTGACGGTGAACCATCCACCGCCCGCGGTCTCCGGTCGCCGGGTGCGCCTGCGCTATATGACCCAGCCGAAGACGCGGCCGCCGCATTTCGTGGTCTTCTGTTCCCGGCCGGAGCAACTGCCGGAGAGCTATACCCGCTACCTCGTGAACTCGCTCCGTGAGTCTTTCAATATCCACGGCACGCCAATCCGCTTGTCCTACCGCAAGGGTGAAAACCCCTACGCGACCAAGAAGAAGCGTAAAATCCAGTAGCGGAAATGGATCGTACCGACTTTCAAACGAAGCTATTCGATTGCCAAGAACAGCTTTTCTTCTGCCAACTCCCTTCAAAGGAGATTTTCGATGTCGACAGAACGGCTTGATTTCGCCGAAAGCCTGGCCCGCAAGGCGGGTGAACTCGGACTGGAGTACTTCCGCAAGCTGGACACCTTGACCATTACGCGGAAGGGCCATCAGGACCTTGTGACAGAAGCTGACCGGAACGTGGAAACGCTCATTCGTGAAGAGCTCGCAAAATCCTATCCGGACGACGGCATTCTGGGCGAAGAGCATGGCATGGAAGAAGGCACCTCCGGATATACCTGGGTCACGGATCCGATCGACGGGACGGCCAACTTCGTTGCCGGTATCCCGCAATGGTGTGTGATCATTGCCTGCGTCCATCAGGGGCAGGTCATCGTCGGCGTCATTCATGATCCTGTGTCCGGGGAAACCTTCAAGGCGGCCGCGGGTCACGGCGCTTATTTGAATGATAAACCGATTAAAAGCTCCGACAGCGAGAGCCTGGCGAATGGATCGGTCGGTGTAGGCTTCAATGGCCGGACCGCCGTCACCGACGCTGTCAACGTCGTCGGCGCGCTTGTCTCCAAGGGCGGGGTCTTCTTCCGCAACGCTTCCGGCGGCCTGATGCTGGCCTATGCCGCGGCAGGGCGTCTGATTGGCTATGTGGAGTCCCACATGAACGCCTGGGACTGCCTGGCGGGCATGCTGATCACCAGGGAAGCCGGTGGTCAGGTCATGGAGCAGGACATCAATCACGCGCTTTACCACGGCGCCCGCGTGGTCGTCGGGGCGCCGGGCGTGTTCGCCGATCTCACCGAAATCGCCGAAAGCTCCTTCTCGCCGCTGGAAGCCGCATAAGGCTTGTTGGCGCGCGCAACAAAAAAAGGAGCCCCGTGTTCGCGGGGCTCCTTTTTTGTTTCGAATTATCAGTGCTGAAAGCGGCGTTGCCTCAGAAAGTCATCCATTCGCGGCTGACGCGATCGTAGAGCTTGCCGGTTTCGAAAACCTCGGGCTTGACCAGTTCCAGAAGGTCTTCTGCGACGAGCTCAGGCGTTGGCAGGTTTTCCGGTGCTTCGCCAGGCATCGCCTTGGCGCGCAGGCCGGTGCGGGTCGGGCCGGGGTCGGCCAGATTGATCTTCATGGCGGTCTTCAGGCTTTCGTTCGCCCAGGTTCTCGCCATGGATTCGACCGCAGCCTTGCTGATCGCCTGAAGCCCCCAGAAGGGCGTACAGGTCTGGGCCTGATGCGACGTCAGGAGCAGCGCGCGGCCGGCGTCCGACTGGCGCAGCAGCGGGTCGAGCGAGCGGATCAGGCGCCAGTTGGCGGTCACATTGACCGACATCACCTTGTCGAAGTCCTTCGGGCCGATGTGGCCAATGGGCGAAAGCACGCCAAGCACGCCGGCGTTGCCGACGAAGATATCGAGCTTCTTCCAACGTTCGAAAATTGCTCCGCCCAGCCGGTCCAGAGCGTCGTAGTCGGTCAGGTCGAGCGGAACCAGCGTCGTCTGGCCGCCCGCGGCCTTGATCTCGTCATCGAGATCCTCAAGCCCGCCGACTGTGCGCGCAAGCGCGATGACATGTGCGCCCCGCGCGCCGAGCTGTTTCGCGATCTGATAGCCAATGCCGCGGGATGCGCCGGTCACAAGGGCGATCCGGCCTTCGAAATCTTTTTGCATGAATGCCTCTTGGATCAATCGGCCCGGCGGCGGCAGCGCGGCCGGGCTCTCCTGATCTTCTTAGCCGACTTCCACGAGCCGCGGAGGGCTGACAAAGTCCTGGTCTTCGGAAAGGTCGGTGAGTGGCGTCGGATAATCGCCGGTGAAGCAGTGGTCGGTGAACTGCGGGTTTTCGTCGTCGCGGCCGTCATAGCCCATGGACTTGTAGATGCCGTCGACGGACAGGAACGCCAGACTGTCGGCGCCGATATAGGCCCGCATTTCCTCCAGGCCGTATTTGGCCGCCAGCAGCTTTTCGCGAACCGGCGTGTCGATGCCGTAATAATCTGAATAGCGGATCGGCGGGCTGGCGAGGCGGAAGTGGACTTCCTTGGCGCCGGCTTCGCGGATCATCTGGACGATCTTGACCGAAGTGGTGCCGCGCACGAGGCTGTCGTCCACCAGAACAACACGTTTGCCCTCGATCTGGGCCCGGTTCGCCGAGTGTTTCATCTTCACGCCGAGCGCGCGGATCTGCTGGGTTGGTTCGATGAAGGTCCGGCCGACATAGTGGTTGCGGATGATGCCGAGCTCGAAGGGAACACCGCTTTCCTGACTGAAGCCGATCGCCGCCGGAACGCCGCTGTCGGGCACCGGAACGATGACGTCCGCCTCCACACTGGATTCCCGGGCCAGTTGGCGGCCCATTTCCCGGCGCACGTCATAGACGCTGCGGCCACCGACGACCGAGTCCGGACGCGAGAAATAGATGTACTCGAAGATGCACGGCCGGGCTGGGCGCTTGCCGAAGGGGAAGAAGGATTCAATCCCCGTCGTGGAGCAGACGATGACTTCGCCGTTTTCCACTTCCCGGATGAACTTTGCACCGATAATGTCGAGCGCACAGGTTTCGGACGCCAGGATCGGTGCGCCGTTGAGGTCGCCAAGCACAAGCGGCCGGATGCCGAGCGGGTCGCGCGCGCCGATGAGTTTCTTGGCGGTCAGCGCCACCAGCGAATAGGCGCCTTCCATCTGGGTGATCGCCTCGATGAAACGGTCGACGATCTTGCTCTTGCGCGAGCGGGCGACCAGCTGGAGAACCACTTCGGAATCCGACGTCGACTGGCAGATCGCACCGTCGCGGATCAGTTGCCGGCGCAGGGTGAGCGCGTTGGTGAAGTTGCCGTTGTGACAGACGGCAATGCCGCCGCCGTCAAGCTCGGCGAACAGCGGCTGCACGTTGCGCAGGATCGTCTCGCCGGTCGTGGAATAGCGCACATGACCGACGGCCGCCTTGCCGGTCAGCCTGCCGATGGTCTCGGCATTTGAGAAATGATCGCCGACGAGGCCGAGATGACGTTCGGCCCGGAACTGCTCATTGTCGTAAGTGACGATGCCGGCCGCTTCCTGTCCGCGATGCTGCAGGGCGTGCAGGCCAAGTGCCGTCAGAGCGCTTGCGTCCTCGTGTCCCAGAATACCGAAGACACCGCATTCTTCCCGCAAGGTGTCTGCATTGATGTCAAACGGCTCGTGCACTTCGGTTCCGCCAGTCATGGCGAACACTCCTTCGTTCTGGCCGGCCATCATGACCGGCCTTGGTCCTTGGATCTGCATTCCGGTGTTCACCACAACGCGGAATGGTCTGCATCAGAGCTGAGCCTTTTGCCGGCGTCAGTTGTTGTCCGTTGCCAGTTGCTCCAGGCCCTGGCGTTCTGAATCGCTATAGGCCGGTTCCTCGGCCGGTGCCCTGGCATCGCCGCCGGTCAGGTTCTTGTCGCGTATCTTGTCGAGGATCGCCTTTTCCGGGTCTTCCGGCAACACCGCCACAAGGCGCTCGCCGATAGACAGCAGGATCGGGCGGGACTTGGCGGTCAGAACCCAGTTCGGCTGCTTCTCGGGCTGGACGAACCAGTTGAAGAACATCATTGCCACGACGACCAGCAGGAGGCCGCGCACGGCGCCGAAGACAAACCCGAGTGTCCGGTCGAGCGCCCCGATCCGGCTGTCCAGCACGAAATCGGAAATCCGCATGGTTATGTAGCTGACGATGATCAGCGTGACCAGGAACACCGCTGCCGCGGAAACGCCCATGGCGACCAGATCATGGGATATATATTGCTTCGTGTAGGGAAGAACACGCTCATAGAGCAAAAATGCGGCGGCGGCGGCGGCCACCCAGGAGACAATGGAAAGCACTTCCCGGACAAACCCGCGGATCATTGCGAGGACCGCCGAGATGAACATGATGGCCAAGAGCACTCCGTCCAGCAGCGTAATCGGCATATCCTGAAAAATCCTCTGTCTGGCGTCTTCGAAACGCTCTCAAAACCTTCAGTTGGACCTCGTGCCCATCATGCGTCAATTGCCCGCCGAAGCACTAGCCTCGGCCGAGAGTTTGGCAACAAAGTCCCCAAGTTCCGGCAGCCCCGTCGCCCTGAAGGACGAGGCCACACCGTCCTTGAGGTTGCCCTCGGGACAATAAGCCTGATCGAAGCCGAGTTTCTCCGCTTCCTTCAGCCTGGATTGAGCCTGGGCCACCGGCCGGATGGCCCCGGACAAGCTGACTTCGCCGAAATAGACGCAATTGGCCGGAAGGGCAAGCCCGCTGAGTGAAGACACCAGGGCTGCCGCCACGGCAAGATCGGCCCCCGGTTCGTTGATCTTCAGTCCGCCGGCAACGTTCAGATAGACGTCATGCTGGGAAAAACGGACACCGCAGCGCGCTTCCAGAACCGCCAGGATCATGGAAAGCCGCGCGCTGTCCCAGCCGATCACGGCCCGCCGCGGCGTGCCGAGGGACGATTGTGCCACCAGCGCCTGGATCTCGATCAGCAGCGGGCGGGAGCCTTCCAGACCGGCAAAGACCGCGGCGCCCGGCGCTGACGTATTGCGGTCGCCGAGGAAAAGCGCGGAGGGGTTCGGCACTTCCTGAAGTCCCTTGCCGGTCATCTCGAAGACGCCGATCTCGTCCGTGGCGCCGAAGCGGTTCTTGACCGAACGCAGGATGCGGTACTGATGCGCGCCGTCACCTTCGAAATAGAGGACCGCGTCGACCATGTGCTCGACGACACGGGGGCCGGCAATCTGGCCGTCCTTTGTCACATGACCGACGAGAACCAGCGTGGTGCCGTTTTTCTTGGCGTAGCGCACCATCGCCTGAGCCGACGCGCGCACCTGAGTCACGGTGCCGGGGGGCGAGTCCACCTGGTCCGTCCAAAGGGTCTGGACGGAGTCCAGAATGAGCAGGGCAGGTGCGGTGTCGGCTTCCAGAGTTGCCAGGATATCTTCGACGCTCGTCTCGGCGGCCAGCGCCACGGGCGCTTCCGAGAGGCCGAGCCGCTCGGCCCTCAAGCGAACCTGGCCGATGGCCTCTTCGCCGGAGATATAGACGGTCTTGTGGCCGAGGTTCGCCAGCTGCGCGGCCGCCTGAATAAGCAGGGTGGACTTTCCAATACCCGGATCACCGCCGACAAGCAGGGCCGATCCGCGCACGAAGCCGCCGCCGGTCACCCGGTCGAGTTCGGCAACCTTTGTCTGGATGCGGGGGGCTTCCTTGGTGTCGCCGGAAAGGCCCACAAGTGGTACGACCCTGCCCTTGCTGCGCGAGGCGCGGCCCGGTCCGCCGCCGATGCCGCCACCGGTCTGCTCCTCGACGATGGTGTTCCAGTCGCCACAGGATTCACAGCGCCCCACCCACTTGGCGGTCACGGCCCCGCAGGACTGGCAAACGAAGGAGGTGGACCTGCGGGCCATGATGTTCGTCTTCCGCTCTTCTTCAATCAGGTGAGGGGGCCGTAGACCCGCTCGAAGCGGCGGCCGAGGCTTGTTAGATATTCGTAGTCGATGGTCTCCGCATAAGCCGCAATGTCGGCGGCGGCAACATGTGGACCCAGCATTTCCACAAAGGCGCCGCGACGGAGCAGGTTTTCAGGCACATCCGTCACGTCGAGCGTGATCATGTCCATCGAGATCCGGCCGAGGATCGGCGCCCTGTGACCTTCAATCATGGCAAAACCGCCCGGACGTTCGTCGGTGGAGCCGGCCCTGCGGAGAAGGCCGTCAGCATAGCCGGCAGCAACCACGGCATTCCTCAAGGGACGTTTCGCGGTCTGCTTTGCGCCGTAACCGATCGTATCGCCCGGCGGAACCTCGCGCACGATCATGATACGGGCCTCGACCTTGACGACCGGCCGCATCGGATTGAATCCGGTATCGAAGGCCCGCCCGCCATAGAGGGAAATGCCCGGACGGGCGAGATCGAAATGATAGTCCGGTCCCATCAGCACACCGGCGGAGTTGGCCAGCGATCTCGGAATATGGGCGAAGGGAGCCGTCACCTCGCGGAAAAGATCAAGTTGGCGACGGTTCATCGGATGGTCGGGCGTGGAGCCGCAGGCCAGATGGCTCATGACGAGCGTGGGTTCGAAAGGACCAAGCAATGCCTTGTCGGACATGGCAGCAGAAAATTCCGCCGGCGACAGTCCCAGCCGGTGGATGCCCGTATCCACATGAACGGCCGCCGGATGGTTCCGGCCGGTGGATTTGCACAGCGCAGTCCATTCCTGAAGCTCTTCAAGCGAGCCGAGGACCGGACGGATGTCGTGCTCGAGGAAATGCGCCGCCGTGCCGGGGAAGAGGCCGTCGAGCGCATAGATGACCGCGTCCGGAAGAACCTTGCGCAGCGCCAGCGCCTCTGTCGGGACGGCTACGAAGAACGTCCGGCATCCGGCCTCAAAGAGCGTCTTTGCGGCCATCTCCTGACCCAGGCCGTAGGCATCCGCCTTGATCGCCGCCGCGCATTCCGTTTCTCCCGCAAGTTTGCCTGCAAGGAACATCCAGTTGGCGGCCAACGCCTTCGGATCAATGGTCAGGCGGCCGCCATAGAGGCCGGAGGGAAAGGAATTGGAAACGGACACGACCCGGTTATTGCTCCTGCCATACACAAGAAAATGGAATCGGCGCCAACCTTAGCGCATGGGGCAGGGGAAGTGCCAATTGGAATGATGGACGCGGGAAGGCACTCAATCCATGAACAGGAACTCGATGCCGGCTTCATCGGTGCGCACCCAGCGGATTTCCCCGTGAAAGCGCAGTTTGCGGCTTTCCACCTCGATGACGACCCGGTCATTTGGCTCAAGTCCTTTCGACTTGACCGCAATGCGGCATCCACCGGCACTGATATCCTCAACGACGCAGGGACGCTGTGTCCCGCCGTGCTTGAAAAGTCCGGTCCACTTGCATCGTTTCCGCGGAAAGTCGCGGACCTCTTCCAGCAGTTTGAGAGTTGGAGACAACGTCAATTCCGGCACTCTGAGTCAAACACAATTACGCTTAAATCAACAACCTAAAGTACGCCTTGGAGTTTAATCAGGGCTTAAGCGTTGTTCTTTTTTTCGGGGGTGTTGTTCCTGGGAGGGAAGAGTTGAACGCGGACAGAGAAAAGGCCGCGGCATGTCTGCGCGCGGCCTGTTGAGAAAGACGCATCACGAGGAGGACGATTTCCCGGTTCTTCCAGTCTACTCGAAACGCTCCGGCAGATGGTCCTCTTCCGCAAGATCGGAGAAGCGGGTGTATTGGCCTTCGAAGTGCAGGTTGGCGGTACCGGTCGGGCCGTGACGCTGCTTGGCGATGATGACTTCCGCCTTGCCTTTCAGCCGTTCCATGTCCCTTTGCCAGTTCTCGTATTCGACCGTATCCGGCTCGGGCTCGGTCTTGGAAAGGTAGTATTCCTCGCGGAACACGAAGAGGATGACGTCGGCGTCCTGCTCGATGGAGCCCGATTCACGAAGGTCCGACATCATCGGCCGCTTGTCGTCGCGCGATTCCGCCTGACGGGAGAGCTGGGAGAGGGCGATGATCGGGACCTGAAGTTCCTTGGCGAGCGCCTTCAGGCCGGTGGTGATTTCCGTGATTTCCTGGACGCGGTTGCCGGAGTTCTTGTTGGAGCCCGACAGGAGCTGGATATAGTCGACCACCAGCAGGTCGAGACCGCGCTGGCGCTTCAGTCGCCGCGCCTTGGCCACCAGCGATGCGATGGAAATACCACCGGTCTGGTCGACGTGCAGCGGCACGGTTTGCATGGTCTGGGCGCAGGCTGCGAGTTTTTCGAACTCGGCCTCGGTGATATCGCCTCGGCGGATCTTGGAAGAGGAAATCTCAGCCTGTTCGGAAATGATACGCGTTGCGAGCTGCTCGGCCGACATTTCCAGCGAGAAGAAGCCGACCACACCGCCGTTGACGGTCTTCATCGAGCCGTCCGGCTGTTCCTCGGCCTTGTAGGCCTGTGCGATGTTGTAGGCGATGTTGGTCGCCAGCGACGTCTTGCCCATGGCCGGTCGCCCGGCAAGAACGATCAGGTCCGAATGCTGAAGGCCGCCCATCAGGCGGTCGAGTTCGCGAAGGCCGGTGGAAATGCCGGAGAGGGCGCCTTCACGGTTCCAGGCGGCATGGGCCATCTCGATGGTTTCGCTCAAGGCATCACCGAAGGAGACGAAACCGCCCTCGCTGCGGCCGGTTTCGGCCAGCTCGAACAGGCGCCGTTCGGCGTCATCAATCTGCTGGGTCGGCGGCACGTCGATCGGGGCATCGAAGGCGATGTTGACCATATCCTCGCCGATGCGGATCAGGTTCCGGCGGATCGCGAGATCGTAGATGGTACGGCCATAGTCCTCGGCGTTGATGATCGAGGCGGCGTCACCGGCTAGGCGAAGAAGGAACTGGGTGGCCGACAGGTCGGCGATCTTGGCGTCAGAGGGATAGAAGGTCTTCAGCGTGATCGGCGAGGCGGTCTTGCCGGCCCGGATCAGGTGGCTGATTTTCTCGTAGATATCCTGGTGCGGCGGCACGAAGAAATGGTGCGGTTCCAGAAAGTCGGAGACCCGGTAGAAGGTTTCGTTGTTGACCAGAATCGCGCCCAGGAGCTGCCGTTCGGCCTCCGCATTGTGCGGGGCAAGGCGCTGGACCTCTTCTTCCGTTTCGACCTTCTGCAATGTGCCTTTCATATCGTCCCCCGATGACCCAAGTTCATCCGGAATACTCTGTGACGGTTGTGGTCACAAGGATCAAAAACAACTGTCGCCGATTCCCACCGGCTGAGGGAAATCAGCGGGGAAAGTTTGGAATCCTGCTTGACTCCGAACGCGATTGCAGACTCGGGAGCCAAGGTCTTAGTTGTTGAATTCAATGATATTTTCGGAAAGGTTAATTGCTGGTTAACAATTCTTCGAGGGGATTCAATGCCTTGTCCAGAGTTCTGTCATCAGTGATTGAACCCAGCGGTCCGGCCCCTGGACAGGATTGCCGGCAAACAAAAAACGGCGCTGCAAGCAGCGCCGTTCAATCGTGTCTGACAAATTGGGAAAAAGCTCTTAGGCTTCTTCTTCTGCCGGAGCTTCCTCGGAAGCTTCAGCAACTTCGCCTTCGCCTTCGCCTTCAGCTTCTTCGTCTTCTTCAAATTCGAAGACGTCCTGTTCCGGGGTGGTGAGGTCTTCACCGGCTGCCTGACGGACAGCCTCGTCTTCGGAACGGGCAACGTTGACGGTGACCGAAACTTCGACTTCCGGATGAAGCAGGATCAGAACGCTGTGCAGGCCGATCGTCTTGATCGGGGTGCGCAGTTCGACCTGGCTGCGGGCAACGCTGAAGCCGGCTTCAGTGAGGCCTGCCGCGATGTCGCGGGTGGACACGGAGCCGTAGAGCTGACCGGTTTCACCAGCGGAGCGGATCATGACCAGGGATTCGCCGTCGAGCTTGGAAGCAACGGCTTCCGCTTCGGACTTGCGCTCCAGGTTGCGGGCTTCAAGCTGGGCACGTTCGTTTTCGAAACGCTCCAGGTTGGCCTTGTTGGCGCGCAGGGCCTTGCCTTGCGGCAGCAGAAAGTTACGGGCATAGCCGTCGCGGACGCGAACGGTGTCGCCCATCTGGCCGAGCTTGGCGATACGCTCAAGAAGGATAACTTGCATCTTTATTCTCCTACTGTCCCACCTTGGAGGTGGTTAGAGACCGTTTGTCCGCGGTCCCAATACGGATCCCCCGGGCGGACCCGGGAGACTGTCTCCAGATGGAGGCTTAGCTGATCACGAAAGGCAGCAGGCCGAGCAGGCGGGCGCGCTTGATCGCACGGGCCAGTTCACGCTGCTTCTTCGCGGAAACCGCGGTGATGCGGCTCGGAACGATCTTGCCGCGCTCGGAAATGTAGCGCTGCAGCAGACGGATGTCCTTGTAGTCGATCTTCGGTGCGTTGGAACCGGAGAACGGGCAGGTCTTCCGGCGACGGAAGAACGGACGGCGGCTCGGAAGCTGTGCAATATCAACCATAATCTCTTACTCCCCTTCAGCCCGGCGCGGAGCGCGGTCGCCCCGGTCGCCCCGGTCGCCACCACGACCACCACGGTCGCCACCGCCGAAGCGGTCGCCACGGCCGCCGCCACGGCGGTCGTCACGGTCGCGTTTCTGCATCATTGCGGACGGTTCTTCGTCCAGCTCGTCGACCTTGAAGGTCATGAAGCGCAGAACGTCTTCGCTGAGGCCCATCTGACGCTCCATTTCGGCAACAGCCGCATGCGGTGCGTTGATGTTCATCAGGGTGTAGTGAGCCTTGCGGTTCTTCTTGATACGGTATGCGAGGGTGCGCAGACCCCAGCTTTCCACCTTGCCGACAGTTCCGCCAGCGCCTTCGATGAGGCCCTTGTACTGTTCGACGAGTTGTTCGACCTGCTGGGCCGAAACGTCCTGGCGCGCCAGGAATATGTGCTCGTAAAGAGGCATGGAAATAGCCTTTCCTTCGGTTGACAACACAGGGCTGGCGCAAAGCCTCCTCGTAGCCCCGGAAAGGCACGAGAATTCTAACGAGAGCGGGAACACGGGAAGTCGGACCTTTTTTACGAGTCCTGGCAAACGCCCTTCCGTTCAGCCCCCGGCCAAACCCCGGATGAAGCGCGGTCTATACTCCCTTCTGGCAAAAATGCAAGGGGTTTCAAGAACGGTTTGGCGAAAACCCGAAAACCATGCCGGCAGGCCCCGGACGTACGCGACGGCGTGACCTTCGCTATCCCGGACAGGAGCCCCCCTGCTGGTAGGCCGGTAGAAAGGAGGAGCCTGTTTCGTTTACGCACCTCTTACGGGAAAACGGACAAAAGCACGCGAATTTGCGATTAGATTGTCTGCTGGGCCTTGACAGTTCGGTTAAGAGCGTATCATAGCCTCGCGCCAAGTTCGGCTGCAGCCCGCTCGGTCTGCTTTACGCTATCTATCAATGCCGGAGACCGCCGGGCGGCTGGTCCGGCATCCTCACACGTGTCACGGAGGCGCTTTCCAGATGACCATTGCATTTACATTTCCAGGGCAGGGCAGCCAGAGTGTCGGCATGGGCAAACTGCTTGCCGACACTTATGCTGAAGCAAGGGCTGTCTTCGAGGAGGTCGACGAAGCCCTCGGGCAGAAGCTTTCCGATGTCATGTGGAACGGTCCGGACGACGCCTTGACGCTGACCGCGAACGCGCAGCCGGCCCTGATGGCCGTGAGCCTAGCCACCATGCGGGTTCTGGAAGCCAGGGGCCTCGACCTGAAGTCCGTCGTTTCCTATGTGGCCGGTCATTCGCTCGGCGAGTATTCGGCCCTTGCCGCCGCCGGCAGCCTTGATGTGGCGACAGCCGCACGGCTGCTGCGCATTCGCGGCGATGCCATGCAGAATGCGGTGCCGGTCGGGCAGGGAGCGATGGCAGCGCTTCTCGGCCTTGATTTCGATGTCGCCGTCGAGGTTGCCGAGGCTGCCGCTCAGGGCGAGGTCTGTCAGGCCGCCAATGACAACGCGCCGGGGCAGGTCGTCGTTTCCGGGCACAAGGCCGCGGTCGAGCGGGCCATCGAGATTGCCAAGGCCAAGGGCGCCCGGCGCGCCGTGATGCTGCCCGTCAGCGCGCCGTTCCATTGCTCGCTGATGGCGCCGGCCGCCGACGCCATGGCTGAAGCCCTGGCCGGTGCGGATGTCAAGGCGCCCGTCGTGCCGCTGGTTGCGAACGTCCTGGCCGCACCGATCACGGATCCCGACGAGATCCGCAACCGCCTGGTGGAGCAGGTGACCGGCACCGTCCGCTGGCGCGAAAGTGTGATCTGGCTTGCCGAAAACGGCGTCGATACGCTGGTTGAAGTCGGAACCGGCAAGGTTCTTACGGGCATGGTCAAGCGTATTCACAAGGATGCCGCCGGACTTGCGGTCAATTCTCCGGAAGACATCGACGCTCTCATGGAAAAAATCACCGGCTAAGTCTTTCAAGGCCGGTGCACAGGACTTAAATCCCGCCGCAAGGCAGAAAAGGATCAGGGAAGGACCCTATATGTTCAGCTTGGAAGGGAAAAACGCACTCGTCACCGGCGCGACCGGTGGTATCGGCGAGGCTATTGCCCGGGCACTGCATGCGCAGGGCGCGACGGTTTCGCTGTCCGGTACACGTGCGGAAAAACTGGAAGCCCTGGCTGCTGATCTTGGCGAGCGGGCGTTCGTGACGCCCGCGAACCTGTCCGACCGGGCCGCTGTCGACGCGCTCCTGCCGACTGCGGAAGAGAAGATGGGGTCCGTCGACATCCTGGTCAACAACGCCGGTATCACCCGCGACAATATCTTCATGCGCATGAAGGACGAGGAGTGGGACCAGGTGCTGGAAGTCAACCTTTCGTCCGGTTTCCGTCTGTGCCGGGCTGCAATCAAGGGCATGATGAAGCGCCGCTCAGGCCGTATCGTCGGTATCACTTCGGTCGTCGGTGTGACGGGCAACCCGGGGCAGGCCAACTACGCAGCCGCGAAAGCAGGCATGATCGGCATGTACAAGTCGCTGGCCCGTGAGGTCGCCAGCCGTAACATCACCGTCAACACGATCGCGCCGGGTTTCATCGAAACCGCGATGACGGATGCCCTGAACGACAAGCAAAAAGAATCGATTTTGGGTAGTGTCCCCGCGGGCCGTTTGGGCACTTCGGCGGAGATCGCGGCTGCCGCACTCTACCTCGCCAGCGACGAAGCTGCCTACGTGACAGGCCAGACTCTGCACGTCAATGGCGGCATGGCTATGATTTAAAAGGAAGTTTCGCCGCGAAGGCAAAAAGAATCCGGACCGCGAACAAGCGGTCTGGACCGGCTGGTAAAGGGCAACAAAGTGTGTTACCAACCCGCCGATTGTTCCGAATTGCGCAGTCACGTCCGAATGTCTGTCCTGACTGCGCGCAGACATCTTGAAGACCGCGATTTCGCGCCGCCGCTTTCTAGCAAACCGGTCAGGGGCAGTTTCGCGAGAGATGAATAGACGAAAACTAAGGAAGTGAAAGATGAGCGATATTGCGGATCGGGTAAAGAAAATCGTCGTTGAGCACCTCGGTGTGGACGCTGAGAAGGTTGTGGAAGGCGCAAGCTTTATCGACGATCTCGGCGCAGACAGCCTCGACACCGTTGAACTGGTCATGGCATTCGAAGAAGAATTCGGCGTTGAAATCCCGGATACCGCAGCAGAAACCATCCTGACTGTTGGCGACGCTGTAAAGTTCCTGGAAGCCAACAAGTAAGGGCAATCGCCCTTAGTTCGGTTTGAAATGATGTTTGGGCCGGCGGAGGCTTCTCCGCCTGGCCCTTCCAACGTAAGTGCGGGTGTATGAGGCGAGTTGTCGTAACAGGGTTGGGCATGGTCACGCCGCTTGGCGGTAGTGCCGATGTCACTTGGAAGAAAATCCTCGAGGGAAAGAGCGGGGCCAACAAGGTCACCAACTTCAAAGTCGACGATTTGGCCTGTCAAATCGCCTGCCAGATCCCGCGCGGTTCCGCTGAAGACGGCGCATTCAATCCGGATGACTGGATGGATGTCAAAGAGCAGCGCAAGGTCGACGATTTCATCGTCTATGCCATGGCCGCCGCCGATCAGGCCATGGCCGATTCCGGCTACAAGGCGGAGACCTACGAGCAGCAGGTCCGTTCCGGTGTGCTGATCGGTTCCGGCATCGGTGGTCTCCAGGGCATCGAGCAGGGTGCGTATCTGCTGGCCGAAAAGGGCCCGCGGCGCATCAGCCCGTTCTTCATTCCGGGCCGACTGATCAACCTCGCCGGCGGTTATGTATCCATCCGTCACGGCCTCAAGGGTCCGAACCATGCGGTCGTGACAGCCTGTTCCACCGGTGCGCATGCCATTGGCGACGCTTCCCGCCTGATCGCCTTCGGCGACGCGGATGTGATGGTTGCCGGCGGTGCCGAGTCTCCGGTCTGCCGTCTGGCCCTTGCCGGTTTTGCCGCTTGCCGTGCGCTTTCCACCGGTTTCAACGATGCTCCGGAAAGAGGTTCGCGTCCCTATGACAAGGATCGCGACGGCTTCGTCATGGGCGAGGGCGCCGGTGTTGTCGTTCTGGAAGAATATGAACATGCGGTTCGCCGCGGCGCGAAGATCTATGCCGAAGTCATCGGCTACGGTCTTTCCGGCGACGCCTACCACATCACGGCGCCGTCCTCCGACGGAGACGGTGCTTACCGTTGCATGGAAGCTGCGCTGAACCGTGCAAAGATCACGCCGGCTGAAGTCGACTACGTCAACGCGCACGGCACGTCGACGCCGCTGGGGGATGAGATCGAACTTGGTGCCGTTACCCGCCTCGCGGGTGAGCATGCAGCCAATCTGACCATGTCCTCGACCAAGTCCTCCATCGGCCACCTGCTTGGGGCGGCCGGTGCGGTCGAGGCGATTTTCTCGGTCATGGCGATCCGTGACGGCATGGCGCCGCCGACCATCAACCTCGACAATCCGTCGGTTGAAACGGAAATCGACCTGGTGCCGCACCAGCCGAAGAAGATGGACATCAATGTTGCCCTGTCGAACTCTTTCGGCTTCGGTGGCACAAATGCGTCCCTCGTCTTCCGCAAAGTTGCCGCATAGCCCATTCAAGTTCTCTCAAGCCGGACCTTTCTCCTTGTGCCCGGCTTGAGATACTGATTGTGACAACTGGTCCGCTTGAGCCTGGCTGGCAACCCGGGCTCAGTATTGGAGGTGCGACCGATTATGCGCATTAAGCCGAAAAGCCCGCGTGAAGCCCTGCAACCCGAACAGGCTCCGGCACCGCCGCAACGTTCCCGCCACGTCCGCAATCCCTTCGTCATCCTGATCAATATGGTCATCACCCTGACGGTGTTCGGCCTGGCGGCTGTTGGCGCAGCACTCTATATCGGCAAGCATAAATTCGAAGAACCCGGACCGCTTTCCAAGGAAACCACCGTGGTGATTTCCTCCGGTGCGGGGCTGTCCGGGATCACGAGCCGCCTTACGGCCGAAGGCATCATCGACGACAGTGTGTTGGACGAGTGGGTCTTCAATCTCGGTATTCGCTTCTACAAGAACGCCACGAAGCTTCAAGCCGGCGAATATGCCTTCGCCCCCGGAGTGTCGATGCAGGAGATCATGAACGATCTCGTGGAAGGCAAGGCGGTTACCCATTCGGTGACAATCCCGGAAGGCTGGACCACCGCCCAGATCGTCGCCCGCGTTCGTGAACATCCGATCCTGACCGGTGAAATCACTGAAATTCCCGAAGAAGGGGCATTGCTGCCGGAGACATACACCTTCGCACGCGGAACACCGCGGCAAGAGGTCCTGAACCAGATGAAGGCAGCTCAGGTGAAGCTGCTGACAGAAATCTGGGAACGGCGGGTCGACGGCTTGCCGATCAACTCGCCCGAGGAACTGGTGATCCTGGCATCGATAGTTGAAAAGGAAACCGCCCTTGCGGACGAGCGTTCGCGCGTGGCTGGCGTCTTTGTCAACCGCCTCAACAAGAAGATGCGTCTTCAGTCCGATCCGACGATCCTCTACGGTCTTTATGGCGGTGAGGCCTGGCTGAAGGACCGGTCCGCGATCAAGCAGTCCGAGCTGAAAAAAGAGAACAAATACAATACCTACCAGATCGACGGACTGCCGCCGGGACCGATCGGAAATCCGGGTCGAGCCGCCATGGAGGCGGTGGCCAACCCGTCGCGCACGCAGGATCTCTATTTTGTTGCGGACGGAACCGGCGGGCATGTTTTCGCCGAGACCTACGAGCAGCATCAGGATAACGTGCGCAAGTGGCGCAAGATCGAAAAAGATCGCCGTCAGGCCGAAGAAAGCAAGTTGGAACCGGTCAATTCCAATTGATCCCGGGTTTTCCGGGCCGGTTGCCGGTCGAATAGTTCCGGAGGGGCACATGGCGCTTGCCAGCATGACGGGGTTCGCACGGGCCCTTGGGGAGTCGGGAGCGGTCCGCTGGACCTGGGAGCTCAGGTCCGTCAACGGAAAGTCCCTGGATCTGCGCATCCGTATCCCGACGGGTCTGGAAACCCTGGAGCCGAAAATCCGGGAACGGTGCAGCAAGGTTCTGCGGCGCGGGAACGTTTCGATCGGACTTGCCATGCAACGGGATCAGTCGGAGCAGCTGTTCCAGGTCAACGAATCCGCGTTGGACGCGGTGCTGTCCACCATAGAACTTCTGAAGAACCGCGTGCCCGATCTGGCTCCGCCGTCGCTGGACGGCATCCTGTCACAGAAGGGCGTGTTCGAGTTGAAGGAACCGGAAGACGATGAAGAGGTGCAGGCTGCCCTTCACAACGCGCTTCTGACCACGCTGGACGCGGCCCTGATCGACCTGGTTGACATGCGGCACACGGAAGGCCACGCGATCGCCAGGGTCGTGCGCGGACAGATCGGCACGATCGCCGATCTGACGCAATCGGCCGAAGACCTGCCCGCCCGCAGGCCGGAAGCCATCAAGGCAAGGCTCAAGAAACAGGTTTCAGAGCTTCTGGATGCGTCCGAGGGTCAGCTCGACGCGCAGCGCCTGCACCAGGAAGCCGTCCTGCTTGCAACCAAGGCGGACATCCGGGAGGAGCTCGACCGGCTGCATGCCCATGTCGCCGCCGTCCGGGAACTGATGGACACGGGCGGTGCAATCGGCCGCCGGCTCGATTTTCTTGCCCAGGAATTCAACAGGGAGGCCAATACCCTGTGTTCCAAATCCAACGACGTGGATCTGACGGCGATCGGGCTGGACCTGAAAGCCGTTATCGATCAAATGCGTGAGCAGATACAGAATCTGGAGTAGACGACATGACCGACGCAGCCGATGGAACCCCGGTCGGAACGACCGTCAGCGCGGATCAGGCCGAACAGCAACGTCGCGGCCTGATGCTTGTGCTGTCGTCCCCGTCGGGCGCCGGAAAGTCCACCATCGCGCGCCTGCTTTTGGAAAAGGAAGACAATCTGGAGTTATCGATCTCCGTAACCAGCCGTCCGCGACGTTCCAGTGAGGTGGATGGTGTCCACTATCACTTCATCGATGCCAAACGTTTCGAACAGATGCGCGACCACGACGAATTGCTGGAATGGGCCGAGGTTCACGGCAACTATTATGCAACGCCTCGGGGGCCCGTCGAGAACGCGATTGAAAACGGCCGCGATATTCTATTCGACATCGATATCCAGGGTACATTTCAGCTGTACGAGAAGATGCGGGCCGACGTTGTTTCCGTATTCATCCTGCCTCCTTCCATTGCGGAAATGAAATCGCGCCTGCACAGACGTGCGGAAGACAACGACGAAGTGATCGCCAAACGCATGCAGACCGCCGTCGGTGAAATGCGTCACTGGTCGGAATACGATTATGTCGTCGTCAATGACGATCTGGAGAGGGCCTTCGAGAATGTCCGCGCCATCCTGAGGGCCGAACGGCTCAAGCAGTTTCGCTCGCCCAAGATCGGCCCGCTCATTCAGGGCATGGTCGATGACCTGCACAAGGAACTCGGCGAGATCGGCTAGGCAATGCGGCAGTCGCCAGCCGGGTGCCGACTTGTTTCACATGCAAATAGGCTTTGAGATCAGCGCTTTGCGTCTGTGTCCGGACCGCCTGGCCCTTGTCCTTGGCACTTCGGACAGGGATGGACTTGCCAAGGCGGGTTTTTTTGCATCAAATCGGCGCATATACGAGATTCTTCAGAAGGATATTGCACCATGGCCGGTAAATTTGAACTCTATCAGGACAAGGCGGGCGAGTACCGTTTCCGGCTGAAGGCCGGTAATGGCGAAATCATCCTCGTCAGCGAAGGTTACAAGCAGAAGGCAAGCGCCGAGAACGGTATCGAATCCGTGCGCAAGAACGCCTCGGATGACGGTCGCTACGAGCGCAAGGACACGTCTTCCGGCAAGCCGATGTTCAACCTGAAGGCAAGCAATGGCCAGGTGATCGGAACCAGCGAATCCTACAGCAGCGCATCCGCCCGCGACAACGGCATCGAGTCGGTCAAGAAAAACGCCCCGGACGCCAATCTGGACGACCAGACGGCCTGATTGCGCGAACCTTTTTGAAGTTTGTGAGCCGCCCGTCAGGGCGGCTCATTTCGTTTTGCAGGAGCTGCCGCGGGCAGGGGAACCGTTGCGCTCTTTCCAGGCCGCCGTCTTCTGAAAGTGCGCTTGATAGAGCTGCGTAATGCGATCCTTCACATCCGCCAGCTTGGGATGATACCGAAGCTGTTCGTGAAAGCTGATCCAGCTTTCTGTGGTTGCAAGAGGCGTATCCGTCAGGCGGACTAGGCCTTCCGCCTCCGCGATCCAGTCCGGAAGAATGCCCATGGCGTGCCCGGACTGCAGTATCATGAAAAGCGCAACGGAATTGTTGACCGCATAATTGCCTGATCGGCCGTGCAATATTTCGGCAAGGAGCTGCGAGGACCGGAGCCGCGCCCTCGAACCGCAATATCCAGCCCAGATCTGGTTCAGCCAGGTTTCCGGATCGAAGGCCTCCGGGTGTGTTTCCAAATAAGTGGTCGAGGCATAGACGTGGAAGCTGATTTCGCCGAGTTTGCGGGCTATCAGGTGGGCTTGCCGGGGGGGGCGGTTGCCGATTGCTATGTCCGCCGAATTCCGGCTCAGATCCCAGAAGGCATCGTCGGCGTGGAGCTCGAGACGGACGCCCGGCAGGCCGGTCAGGATGCTGTCGATATGTTGCGACAGATAGTGTTGTCCCCATTCTCCGAGCGTGATTCTGCAAACCTGGTCCGGCGAATCCGCGCGTTCCAGATCGACCGCACGTCTGAAATCGGCGGCGCCGCGCGCCATTGACTGCGAGGCCTTGACAAGTCGCCGTCCGGCAGGCGTGAGAAAATATCCCGTTTGCCGACGGTCGAACAAGGTGACGTCGAGTTGTTCCTCCATGCGGGCTATATGCCGGCCGACTGTCGGCTGAGACAGCGACAGCTCCACGGCTGCCCTGCTCAAGCTGTTGTGTTCTGCCACGGAAAGGAAGACGCGAATGGCGTCCCAATCGAAATTCAGATTATTCATTTTTGTATTATATCATACGAAATCATTCAGATACATTGAACGGATGATCTGGCACTTTCAGGCCGAAACCGGAGGTGACCAAAGTGAAAATGCATTGGCTGAAACGTATTTTTCAACGATCCGAAAACCCAACCGCTTCGTCTCTTTATCTTCCCGAAGACCGTACCTTATGGCCGGATTGGGTGGTGCGGGACATTGGTCTGGACAATCCCGACAATGTCAGGGCCGTGGATGCAGGAAGATGCCGCAAGCAGGAAACATCCTCACCGATCCGGCCGGTCAGGCCTGCCGGACAACCTTGAACACATTGGCAAGGTCCACGAAGCCGGCGATATCGATTTCTTCCGCGCGTGCAGTCGGCGTCAGGCCGGCACGGACGATCAGCTCTTCGGCATCGGGCGAAAGGGCTTTCAGGCTGGCACGCAGCATCTTGCGGCGTTGTCCGAATGCTGCTGCTGTGACCCTTTCAAGGGCCGCCAGATCACAGGGCAGGGGCGAGGGATTGGGTGTCAGATGCACGACGGCGGAAGTCACCTTCGGAGGCGGTGTGAAGGCTTTCGGGCTGATATCGAACAGAATGCCGCCCTTGCATCGCCAGCCGGCAAGAACGCCAAGCCGGCCATAGGCTTTTGATCCCGGCGCTGCTGTAATCCGTTCGCCGACTTCCTTTTGAAACATGAGAGTGAGCGAGGACCAGAACGGTGGCCAGTCCGGGGTTGTGATCCAGTTCAGGAGAAGCTGGGTGCCGACATTGTAGGGAAGGTTGGCAGCAATGCGCACCTTGTCGCCGCCGGTCAGGGCGACAGGATCAAGCTTGAGCGCATCGCCCTCGATAACGTCCAGGCGACCGGGATAATGAGAGGCGATCTCCGCGAGGGCGGGCAGGCAGCGGCTGTCCTTTTCGATGGCAACCACTTTCTTCGCGCCTGCTGCCAGCAAAGCCCGGGTCAGTCCGCCAGGTCCCGGCCCGATTTCCAGTACCGTGCAGTCTTCCAGGCTGCCGGCAGACCGGGCGATGCGGGACGTCAGGTTGAGGTCGAGCAGGAAATTCTGACCGAGAGACTTTTTGGCATTGAGACCATGGGTCGCGATTACCTCGCGCAAGGGGGGCAGGTCGTCGATCTGGGCCATGTCGGTCTTACAGCCGTTCCGGATTGGCGAGGGCGTTGGCCATGCGCAACGCCGCCGCAAAACTGTCGACGCGTGCCGTACCCGTACCGGCAAGTCCGTAGGCGGTGCCGTGGTCGGGCGAGGTGCGCACGAAGGGGAGGCCAAGGGTGACGTTCACGCTCTCGTCGAACCCGATGGTCTTTGCGGGGATGAGCACCTGATCGTGATACATGCCGAGCACGCAGTCGTAGTCCTTGCGGGCGGGCGGATGAAACAGGGTGTCTGCCGAATGCGGGCCTGAAGCCAAAATGCCTTCGGCCCTTAGACGTGTCACGGCCGGCACGATCACGTCCATGTCTTCTGTCCCCATTGTCCCGTGTTCGCCCGCATGGGGGTTCAGCCCGCAGATGGCAAGGCGTGGATTGGGGTATCCGAACCGTTTCTGCAGATCGTGGGCGGTGATTTCCGCGATCTTGACGATCAGGTCTTCGGTCAGTGTCTCCGGTACGTCCTTAAGCGGAATATGGATTGTCACCGGTACGACCATGAGCTCCGGACCGGCGATCATCATAACCGGTTCGCAAGGCAGCTCCGGCCAGTATTTCCGCGCCAGGGCCCCCAGAAACTCCGTGTGACCGGGATGGGAGAAGCCGGTTCTGTAAAGCGCAGCCTTGTTGATCGGATTGGTGACAACGCCGGTGGCCAGTCCCTTGCGGACATCCTCGACACAAGCTTCGATCGAAGCGACGACGGAGGGTGCTGTTTCGGCTTGTTCCTCACCGGGGCGGTCCAGCAGGGCTGGGCCGGTCTGTACGATCGGCAGTGCCTTTGAAAATCTGCTGCTGGCATCTTCCGGAGAAACGTCTTCAAGGCGCAATCCGAGCCCAAGCGTATGCGCCCGTTCTGAAAAGAGCGCCATGTCGCCGCGCACATAGAATGGGGGCAGGCGCAGGGCCTTGCGGTTTGCCCAGGCAAGAAGGGTCAGATCCGGACCGATCCCGGCGGGTTCACCCATGGTGACTGCAAGCGGCTTTTGAGTGAAGCCCAACATGGCGGTCAGCGGTAGATAATGGTCGCGCGGCGGCGGATTTCCATGAGGTAGCGGCGGGACTGGCTTTCGCCTTCCTTCGCGCGCAGCTCATTTTCCACTTCCGTTCGCACCGCGATATCCGAGGCAATCTCACGCTTGCCGCATACGGCAATCATCTCGTAGCCGTTGGGTGACTTGGACGGTTTTGTCAGTTTGCCGGGTTGCAGGCCCTGAATCTCCTTTTTCAGGTTTTCAGGCAGTTCGGTCTCAAGACGCCTTCCGATCGGCTGGACCACCACTTCGCTGTACTTTCCCAAGATGCCCCCGGCATTGTCGCAGCCGTCGAAAGAGGCGCGGATCTGGTTGCTCTCCCGCTGACGCTTGGACTTGAAGCCTCCGGACGAGTTCTTGGGAACGACAACGATGACACGCTTCAGGTCATATTCGATGGACTTCTGGCGGTCTTCCTCGTCGGTCTTCTTGAGGGCGGCGATAATGTCGGACTCGTTGACGTCAATCTTGCCGCGAAACCGTGCGCTCAGAATACGGTTCCAGGCGAGCTGGGCTTTCAGGCGGGCTTTCAGGGTTTCCGGTTTGACACCTCCCTGACGCAGGGCGGAGGAGAGTTTGGCCGGCGTCATTTTCACATTGCGTGCAATGTTGTTGAAGGCGTTGTCGACCTCGGACTGGCTGATCTCGATTCCCATTCGGGCCGCTTCCGACAGCTTGACCTGATCGTCGACCAGTTCCTGCTGGGCCTGACGCTTTGCCGCCGCCGCGGACTTTCGCTGGGTGAGCGTGATCAGCCTGGCCCGCTGGGAAATATCGTAATCTGTGATCGGTGTATCGTTGACGATGACCTTGATCGCAGCCGAGGCCGGGGCCGGGCCGGCAAGCGGTGCCGCCAACGCTAGCGCAAGACTGAAAAATACCGGAACGAAACGAAGTCGCATTGAATAACCGTCCGTGCTGGCCCTGGGCCATACTGATTGTTTTGTGACACGATGTTTCGCACATCACAGCCACAATTTCAAAGTCTGCGAGCATGTTGCTCGATTTCGTGGCGGCATGATGGCTCGCCGGGAGCATCCAGGATTATAATTTTTCGAACTAGTTCAGAATGCCGCTGGACACCTGCGTGTTGCCGATGGTTCTCAGGCCGACCCGGAAATAGAGCATCCGGTTGACGCTGTCGCCGTCATTGCGGCTCCGGTCTTCGGAAAAGGAAACGGATAGCGAGAAGCCTTCGTCGTCGTAGCCAACACCGAGGCCGTCCTGGACGATGTTGCTGTTTTGCAGATCGTAACGCATCGAACCGAACATGCGCCAGTTTTCCTCAAGGCGCAGCGTGGCGGCTCCGAGCAGTTCCTCGCGCGGTTCGTCGATGCCGACGTCCGGCTGGGCTCCCAGGAACGCGTAAGCCAGGGAGGACACGACAGGACCGTATATGGCACTTGCCTGGGCCTGCAGGCGGTTGACGGAGAAGTCGTCCTTGTCAAGCCGGGCCTGTGCCCCGAGCTTCACGCCGTATTGTGTGTCCAGGTAAAGAGAACCCACGTAGTCGGACAGATCGCCGGCAAGGCCCGAATCCGCGGTCGCGCCCAGAATATCAGGCGTTGCATAAGAGTTCTCGCCGGCCAGGTGATAGGACCGCCCGAACAGGCCGCTCAGATAGTAGCCGCTGTCCAGCTGAAGCTTGTAGTTCAGCCCGACATTGAGGCGCGTTCCCCCTTCTGCGCGGTCGAACCCGGAGAACTTGTCGTAGTCGAAGAGGGTTGTGGTATCGAAAACGATGCTCTGTGCGTCGTCGTTCGGCAATTCGCCGATGCGCTGCTCGTCCGGTCGCGCGACAACCTGTGCCACGGGTTCGAGGATCTGGTTGCCGCCATCGAAAGTCGCGATGATCGGATAGCGGTATTCCAACCCGATCGCCGGCATGGCGCGGCCGACAAAGGTCTCTCCGGCCAGCGCTGTCACATCCGCATCGGGCGATGCCAGGAAAAAGAGATCGCCGCGCATATAGGCGAAGGGCGTGAAGGATTGTCCGAGCGGATCGATGAAGGTCCGGCGCCAGTCTCCCTTCAGGGACAGGCGCGAGAAGGTGCCGTCAACGCCCCGGAATTTTGCCGTCGTGCCGCCGTCGATCGAAAAGGCATCGGTTTCGTCCCGGGTCAGGGACGTGAAGTTGGCCGCCAGCGAAAGCTCCCCGGCCAGGATAGGATCGGCAAAAACGTAGTCATAGTCGATTACCGGCAGAACAAGCGGCTGCTTGTCCTGCAGGGAACTGCCGACCGGTGAAAACCCGTTGGCGTCGAAATCACTGTCTTCGTAATCTTCCTGCGAGAGCTGGAACGCATAGGCCCTGACCGAAAGGGCGTTGCGGTCGGTATTCCCTTCCAGGAAAATCTCGGAGGTTTCGCCGTTGTCTCCGAAACTTGCGAAGGAGTAGTCCCGGAAAAACGCACGGTCGCTCTTGTAGGTGACGTTCCATCCGAGTGTCCAGTCCTTGCCCAGACTGAAGGAGGCGCTTGAATTGACAGCTCCGCGCCAGCGGTCATCGGCCCGGGGAGTGGAAAACTGGCTCGGTTGCGCCTGGAACAGGCCTGCGGCAGAGACGCTGACCTGTCCGGCTTCGAACCTGTGCCGGTATTCCACGTCTCCGAACAACCCCTGCTTGGTCATGGGCGTGAGCGTCGTGGTCATGTCGTAATGAGGGCTGAGAGCCCAGTAGTAAGGAACGGTGACGCCGTAGCCGAGCTTGTCCGAGACCAGGCCGTAGGGCATCAGGAAACCGGACTTCCGCTTGATCGAGGGGTCCGGCATGGAAAGAAAGGGCAACCAGGCAATCGGCTTGCCGTAAACTTCGAAGGCGGCGTTTTCGAACCGGATGATCTTTTCCTGCTGGTTGTGGACGATCTTCTCGGCTCTGACACGCCAGAGCGGCGGCTTGTTCGGCGGGTTTGTCGGCTTGGTGTAAACCGTGTAGACGCCGTTTTCGATCGTCGTCACGTTGTCGCCTTCCCGGCGGGCCTTCTCGGCAAGAAAACGTGTGCGTTTTGTCGTGTCGATCTGCAAGGCGCGTGCGAAGCCTTCGGAAAAATCTTCAGACAGGGTCATCTCTTCCGTGCGGACCACATTGCCGCTGGCCTCGATGAAAATCACATTGCCAAGCGCCCTGAGCTGCTGGCTTTTCCGGTCGAAGACGATCCGATGGGCCTGAACGGTGTTGCCGTCGTAATAGACCTGCACATCACCGGTCGCGATGATCTGGTCATTGTCGAAATCATAAGTGACTTCACTGGCTTCCAGCAGAAGCTCGGAATTCGGATTGACGTGGCCGGCAAGGTCGGCCGTCAGACCCTGCGCGTCCTGCGCGCGCACGGGTGCCATGGCCGCGCTGCAAAGGGAGGCCGCCACGGCAAGCGCACTCGCTGCCGCCAGCAACCGGCCCTTTCCGGCCCAAATCTCTGTGTTCAGGGAAACTGGAAAAGACATCGCCTTACCCGTCTTCCTGATGCAAGAGAATTGTCAAACCCATAAGTACTCCAAAAATACCAGGCGCCCACGCAGCCACAAGCGGAGGCACGATACCGGCCCCTCCGAAGTCCTTTGCAAGCTCGGTTAGAACGTAAAGCACGAACCCGGACAGGATTCCACCCAGAATCATGCTTCCCAAACCGCCAAAGCGCGAAACTTTAAGGGAAACTGCCGCTGCAATCAGAATCATCGCGACCAAAAGAAGCGGCCTGGCGAGCAGTGTCTGATACTGCAAATTATAACGATACGCGGGTAACCCTGCGTTTCTCGCCAATTCGATGAAACGGGGCAGGTTCCAGAAAGAGATCGATTCGGGCGAACCTATGCTTTCGCGGACTTCGGTCGCCGTAAGGAACGTACTGAGCTGATAGCTGCCATAAGATTGTGGATCTTGCTCGGTCGTATAGACGATCGCATCGTCCAGGTACCAGATCTTGTCGCCAAGCCGGGCTTCCCTGGCTTCTATTCGTTCCCTGAAGGTGCCGGTCTTGTCGAATGTGAAAATGGTGACGCCCAATAGCCGCGTGCCGCCGTCCAGAAGCTGCTTGGCAAGCAGGACCGATTCTCCGTCCAGCCCGTCCTGACGCACCCAGACCTCGTTCGACGTCTGCATCAGAAAGCTTTGTTCGGTTCCGAAGAGGCCGGTGGCGACTTCTTCCGATTTGTGCTGAAACCAGACGGCAGCCGGGTTGTAGGCCGTAATCGACAGAACGCCGAGGACGATGCCGACGGCAATTGCCGGCATTGAGAACTGCCAGACGGATATGCCCGAGGCTCTGGTGACCACCAGTTCAAGCGCACGGCTCAACGTGACAAAAGCGGCGATGCCGCCAAAGAGAACGGCAAAGGGGATGACCTGCTCCAGCAGGAGAGGGACCCGCAAGGCCGAAATCAGCGCAACGCGAAGGACGGAAAAGCCCTCCCGGTCGCCGCCGCGCCGCACCAGTTCCAGAACGTCGAACAGAAACATGAGGACGGCCGCGAACAAGAACAAGCCAAGAATGGCTTTCAGAAATCGGGCCGAGAAATAGATGGAAAGAGTGCGGCCGAGGATCATGCGGCGCCTCCCGTCCGCCGGTTGTTGAACCGGTCAGCGACAGCGTCGAGAATATCCTGGGTCTTGAGCTGCAAGTCGGTGACCCATTTGGACTCCCGTCCGCCCTGGTCTCTGAAAATCGAAACGAGCGCGAGGGCGGAGCCGGCAAGCGGAACGACATATAGCAAAACCAGAACCGCTGTTGCCCCGCCCGAAATCGCCGTTACGCCGAAGCCGGTCGTCCTGAGCAAGACGCAACCGGCGATCGCCCCGACAAGCGCAAACCCGCGGCCCTGGCGCGTGGTGCGGGCCTTTCCCAGAAACGCAAACACAATCAATCCGAACGCGAGGCAATAGAGCGGTTGGCTGAACCGTTCGTGCAGTTCTGCCGTTAATTTGTCAGGATTCTTCAAGGCATAGGCGTCGTTGCGCCCCGGGGAAAGAAGGTTGGCGGTCGTGCGTTCGCTTGCCTTGAAAACCGGTTCACCGGCCTCCGGGATCAGATTGGACAGATCGAAGGCATAGGACTGAAAGCGGACAATCGAGATTTCGCCTTCCTGCTTAGGGCGGCGCTGAATCGTACCGTTCTGCATCACAAGAAGAGTCCGGTCGGCAGCCTCTACGATCTGCCCTGTGTCAGCCTGATACGTAAAGGCGGTTTCCGGGTCCCGGGTGTCGTGGAGGAGCAGCCCGTCCAGCGTACCCTTGCCGGAGCGGTTGCGGATATGGAAGGTCAGGCCGCTTTCCACGGTAATGAAGCGTCCAGGCTTGACGATGTTGGCGACGAGATCCGCCCGGACCCGTGTGATCTCGGTTCTCAGCTGGGCAAGGCCCATTGGGGCTACATAGAGCGACATGCTGGCGGTAAGCAGCATGACCAGGGCCGAGATCAGCATGACGGGCTTCAGAACGAGAAAACGGGAGCCCCCGCTGGCATCAATCACGATCAGCTCGCTGTCGCCGGACAAGGCGTTCAGAACAAGGATGAGAGCGATCATCAGGGCAAAGGGGGCGACGATCACGATCAGAAAGGGCAGGGCCAGCATGGTGATGCCGATGAACTGCACGATGGTCTGGCCCTTCGAGGTCACCAGATCCAGCTGGCGCAGGGCCTGGGTGGCCCACACAACACCTGTCATCGCCGCAAGCGTGAGCGTGAATGCATAGGCCGTCCGGCGCACAATGTAACGTTCGAGCGTTTTCATGTCAGTGCCGGAACTTGTCCCTTGTAAAAATAGCGAGTTTTTGGCCCAGGTTCGAATAACACGTAATGTGGTGAACGGCCCATGAATAAGAATGGTAAATATACATTAATTTTTGCGCCCCTTGCCGAAATCCTGTTGAAACCCCATGATTTGGCGGCAATCTTCATTTCAAACAATCCGGGGCCAATACGCTCTCCCGCTCCCGGCACGTCACATGAAAATCAAGAAAAACGTTAGGATCAACGCAATGAGCAAACTTGCCAAAATCTCCTTCCTGAAGGCCGAGCCTCCCAAGGGCGGTGTCGTGGTGATCCTGGCAGGTGAAGAGCTGTGCCTCGGGCCGGTCGCCGGCGACGTCGTGTCCGGCCTGGAAGGCGGCCTGAAACGCGCAGCCTCCATAGCAGGCTTCACCGGCAAGAAAAAGTCCAGTCTCGACCTGGTTGCGCCCGCGGGGAGCAACCTTGACCGTTTGATTGTCTTCGGCATCGGCAAACCGGAGGAACTGGCAGCGGACGACTGGCGGGCATTTGGCGGCGCGGTCCTTGCCGTATTGCAGAAGGCGGGCGCCGAGAAGGCTGTGGTGCTTCTCGATGGCCCGGAAAGTGTTGACCTGACCGGCGAGGCGGCCGCCGAATTCGCCATGGGTGCAAAGCTGCGCGCCTATGCGTTCGACGCCTACAAGAGCAAAAAGGCAGACGAGGAGGCGAAAAAAGATCTCGATCTGACCCTGGCCGTTGCTGATCCGAAAGGCGTTAAAAAGGCTTGGGGTGCTGCTTCCGCACTCGCTGACGGCGTGATCCTGGCGCGGGACCTCGTAAACGAACCGGCCAATGTTCTGGGGCCGGTCGAATTTGCGGCCAAGGCGGAGGCTCTGTCGAAACTTGGCGTCGAAGTCGAAATTCTCGGCGAAAAGGAAATGAAGAAACTGAAGATGGCGGCACTCCTCGGTGTCGCTCAAGGTTCGGTCCGCCCGCCACGTCTTGCCGTCATGCGCTGGAACGGCGGCAAGAAGGGGCAGGCACCGGTTGCGCTGGTCGGCAAGGGCGTCGTGTTCGACACGGGCGGCATTTCCATCAAGCCGGCAGCCGGTATGGAAGAAATGAAGGGCGACATGGGTGGTGCGGCTGCCGTGGTCGGGGCCATGCATGCCATTGCCGCACGCAAGGCTAAGGCAAATGTGGTCGGCGTGATCGGTCTCGTGGAGAACATGCCCGACGGCAATGCCCAAAGACCCGGCGACATAGTTACCGCCATGTCCGGCACGACGATCGAGATCCTGAATACGGATGCCGAAGGCCGGCTCGTCCTTGCCGATGCCCTCTGGTACACCCAGGATAGGTTCAAACCGGCAATCATGATCGACCTGGCGACCCTGACCGGCGCGGTTCTTGTCGCGCTCGGCAATCTCAATGCCGGGCTCTTTTCCAACAACGACGAACTTGCGGACAAACTGCTGGCGTCGTCAAAGACAAGCGGAGAGCCTCTGTGGCGGCTGCCGCTTTCCAAGGACTACGACAAAATCATCGACACGCCGAATGCGGACGTGAAGAACACCGGCGGACGCTGGGCCGGCTCCATTACGGCGGCGCAATTCCTGCAGCGCTTTGCAAATGATGTTCCCTGGGCGCACCTGGATATTGCCGGCACGGCCTTTGGCGCTCCAAAGGATGACATCTGCCAGAGCTGGGCGTCAGGCTACGGTGTCCGTCTGCTCAACCAGCTTGTCGCCGATCATTACGAAGGCTGATCCGTCAAAGCCTTCAGAACCGCAAATAGAAAACCCGCCGTTTCGGCGGGTTTTTTGAAATTCAATTCAGGTCGCTTAGCAAGTCTTGTAGGTCTGACAGGCGGTTGCCGGTTCGACCAGGAGCCCCATCCCGAGCGTGGCGCCGGCAACGACGGCCACCAAAGCAAAAAACACAACTACGCGCGCAAGCATTCACCATTTCCCCTGTTAAGCCGGGCCGCAAAACCGGGCCGTCGGCTCAATTCACATGATCCTCGGATCGTCCCCAGGACAAAACCTAGTCAATCGACATTTGCGAAGGGTTAATGGTACGAGTCTTGTGGCCTGTCCATGCCGGTAGTGAGTTTGTTCCCATTTGTCTGCAACGCTGTTGCACGGTTGCACCACTTTCCGGCATGAGGTGCAGGCGAAACGGGATGCAGACCTGCGATTCCAGTCTGAAAACGAGAGCCACCGACGCCGATGACCACTGAAGTTGTGTTCTATCACCTCCTGCACAAGCCGCTTGAAGCAGCCTTGCCGCAGCTGTTGCTCAAATGCATGGAACGCGACTGGAAGGTGGTGGTTCAGACCGGGACTGCCGAACGCTGCAACGCTCTGGACGCCCATCTATGGACTTTTGCCGATGACAGTTTCCTGCCGCACGGAACAAAAGCCGACGGCTTTGCGGAGCATCAGCCGATTTATCTGACCGCAGAACAGGACAATCCGAACGGGGCCGATGTCCGGTTTCTTGTCGACCGGGCCGCACCGCCATCGCTGGCGTCTTACAAGCGCGCCATCTACATTTTCGACGACAATGACCAGGATGCTGTCCGGGAAGCAAGGGAACGCTGGAAAGAGGCTAAGGCGGAAGGTTTCGAAATTGCCTATTGGCAGCAGACACAGACCGGGGGCTGGGAACGCAAGGCCTGAGTGAAGGCGGGATCAAAAGGGGAGAGGTATCATGACCAAGCTGAAGGTGTCGTCTGCCGAATTGGTAAAGCAGGCAAAGTCACGCATTGAGGAAGTGGAGACGGCGGATGCGATTGCCCTGATGGGAAATCCTGACGTGGTCTTCGTGGATCTGCGAGACGTGCGCGAGCGGCACAATTCCGGCTTCATCCCCGGCAGTTTCCACTGTCCGCGCGGTATGGCGGAATTCTGGGTCGATCCGGAGAGCCCCTATTTCAAGGATGTTTTTGCCGCGGACAAGCGCTTCATCTTCCATTGCGCCTCGGGTTGGCGCTCGGCGCTGACGGTGTCTGCGCTGAATGACATGGGCTTTGAGGCAGCCCATTTGAAAGACGGATTTTCCGGCTGGGTCAAGGCGGGGGGACCGGTGGACGAGATGTCCTGACCACCGGTCCCTTGCCGGTTAGTCGAGCTGGGTCAGGCGAAGAGCTTCTTCGGTGGTATCGCCCTGCGAACCCGTGCTTGCCGTTTCTTCTTCATCCGTCGGAGTAGCGTCGGGATCCGAAGCGTCCGCTTCTTCGGTTTCCGCCGTCGCTTCGCGGATTTCCTCGATCTTGCCGTCCAGAATGTCCGACGCCCATTCAACCATTTCGTCGTCGATCTGGTCGGACCTGTTGTCGTTGATCATTCCGGCGAGGGCTTCCCTCAGCGCTTCGTCCGTCGTGCCTTCCTCAAGCGTCTTGAGGTCGGCTTCCGCGGAGTTGTAGGTCTCTTCGGCTGCCTGGAAGTCGGCGAACTCCTGGCTCTCCAGAACGCCGTTCAGGTTGTCGATTTCCGTCTGAAGGGCTGCGATCTGTTCTTCAACCGTCGGTTCCTCGACCGGGTCAACGACCTCTTCGGCTGCAACAACCTCGACAGGCTCTTCAACGGGCTCGTCAACCGGCTCTTCCGGATTTTCGAGATCCGCGATTTGCTTCTCCAGAGCCGCGATCTGTTCGGCAATGCTGGCTTCCAGTTCCTCGGAAGTCATTTCTTCAAGGTTCAGGTCTGCAAAGCCCTCGAGCCCGTCAAGAGAGCTCAGCAGGGTTGTCCGCGTTACGCCAAACTCTTCAGCCAGGATTTCAAATGCTTCGGCTGCTTCCTGATATTCGATGTTGGCATTGACGAAATCCACGACCGAGGCCAGATGCGGATCGTTGGAATTCATATAGGCGTGGTAATTCCGTTTCAGGGAATTCAGGCGCCCGAGCCTCGCGTTCAGGTTCTTTTCTTTCAGGCGCGGGCTGAGCGTGGGCGTTGCCGACACGCTTGCGAGGGTCGTCCGTTCCGCCTTGGAAAGACGCTTGGTGGACGATTTGCCGGAACCGCGGCTGGCGACCCGGTTTTTGCCCGACTTTTTGTCAGAACCGAATACGTCGTTCAGGAAATTGTTAAGTCCCTTGCCGTTGCCGGACTTGGCCTGCTTGGTGCTGCCGCCACTCCGCTTGAACAGGCCGAAACCGCCCTTGTTGGAGCCATTCGACGCCGACTTGCCGCCCTTGCTCACCTTGCCGCTGTTGCCGCCGCCGCTTTTGTCGCCACCGCCGTTGCCGCCGCCCTTGTTGCCGCCACCGCCTTTGCCGCCGCCGCCGCCGCCGTTGCCGCCGCCATTACCACCGCCATTGCCGCCTTTGGCGAACGCCTTGTCGGCCTGGAAATGGGATAGCGGCAGGTCCGGGGCGAGTGCCGGTGTGAGCACGAGTGCTGTTGCGCCGAGTAACAGCGTTACGGTTCTGGTGAGGGCCATGGGTCGTCCTTGTGCGTGTCAGGTCCGAATATTTCATCCGGGTCAGGAAAAGAATCTCAACACGGTCTCCCGCGAAGTCACGCCAAAGGTGACAGCGGAATCCAAACGTTCAGTAAGGACAACACATCAGATTTTATTAAGTTTCATCACCTACGGAAAAAAAGAGGGGGATATTTAGGAAATACGCGCCAGCAACTGCGGAAGCTTTCCGAAATTATCCAAGCGGAAGAAGCGGTTAGAGCTGGTGGGTTCGTCTGCGTCCTCCAGCGCCCAGGTCACGTCATAGGGCACATGAATTCCATATGCGCCGGATTTTATTGCTGGCAGGACGTCGGATTTTAACGAATTGCCGGTCATCATCGCCTCCGAAGGCCCTGTTCCGTGGCGGGAAAAAAGAGTCTGGTAAGTATTTTCCGTCTTCTCCGAAACGATCTCGATGGCATCGAAATACCTGTCCAGGCCGGAGGCGGTAATTTTCCGTTCCTGATCGAAGAGGTCTCCCTTGGTTATCAGCACCAGCCGGTACCGGTCCTTAAGGGACTTCAGGGTCTCTTCCACATGCGGCAGGGGCTCCACCGGATGGGAAAGAATGTCGCGGCCCGCTTCCAGAATTTCGGAAATGACGTCCGCTCCAACCCGGCGGTCCGTTACCTCAAGAGCCGTTTCGATCATGGACAGCGTGAAACCCTTCACCCCGTATCCGTAGTGGAGCACATTGCGCCGTTCGGCCGCCAGCAGGCGGTCCATCAGGTGGTCCTTTTCCGAATAGTCCGCAAGCAGGGCCGCGAACCGGTCCTGCGTCAGGCGGAAGAAGCGTTCATTGTGCCACAGCGTGTCATCGGCATCGAAGCCGAGCGTTGTTATGGTTACACTCATCTGCCGAGTTCCTTGTTTCCTGACCCAGGGGAGAGGGAAAAAGCGTGGACCCGATTAGCTGGCTTCTTCGTATTCGGCTGAAAGCACCAGCCACTCCTCTTCCGTTTTCACCAGTTTCTTCTCACAGAAAGCGCGCTCCTTGGCGAACTTTGTCGCCCGTTCAGGTTCCCGGGTGAAAAAGTCCGGATCGGCGAGGGCCTCATCGAGTTTGTCGATCTTCTCCTGAAGGCGTGCCATTTCCTTTTCTGCCGCCTCGATTTTCTGCTTCAGCGGCTTGAGCTGGCTGCGCTTGAGCGCCGCTTCGCGGCGTTTTTCCTGAGCCGATGCCTTCTCTGCTTCTTCGGCGGCCGCCTTGTCACGGGCTTTCTGGACCGCATCCGGTCCTTGCAGGATAAGGCGCCGGTAGTCCTCCATATCGCCGTCATAGGGCTCGACCTTGCCGTTGGCTACAAGCCACAACCTGTCCGCGCAGGCTTCAACCAGGTGCCGGTCGTGGCTGATCAGCACGACGGCGCCCTGATAATCATTGAGGGCCATGACAAGCGCCTCGCGGCTGTCGATATCCAGATGGTTGGTCGGCTCGTCGAGGATCAATAGATGCGGACCGTCGAAGGTGGCGAGCCCCAGCAGAAGTCGCGCTTTTTCACCGCCGGACAGGTCTTTTGCAGGCGTCTCCATCCTGTCGGTCGGCAATCCGAAGCGGGCAACACGGGCGCGCACCTTGGCTTCCGGGGCGTCCGGCATGAGCGTGCGCACATGGGCAACGGCGCTTTCCGCCGGTCTCAACTCGTCGAGCTGGTGCTGGGCGAAAAAGGCGATCTTGAGTTTGCCCGCCTTGGTGATGTCTCCGTCCATCGCCCCGAGGCGACCTGAAATCAGCTTGGCGAAGGTGGACTTGCCGTTGCCGTTCGCGCCGAGCAGCGCAATCCGGTCGTCATTGTCGATGTTCAGCGTCAGCCGAGACAGGATCCTTGTGTTCCCGTAACCGGTCGATACACCTTCCAGCTTGATGATCGGTGGTGCAAGCTGGCTCTCCGGGTCCGGAAAATGGATCGGCTTGCCGCTTTCTTCCGTCAGGGCGGAGATCGGCTGCATCTTCTCCAGCATCTTCAGGCGCGACTGCGCCTGGCGGGCCTTGCTGGCCTTGTAGCGAAACCGGTCGACAAAGGCCTGCATGTGCTTGCGCTGGGCGTCCTGTTTCTCCTTGGCCTTTTCCGCCAGGATCATCGCTTCGCGGCGCTGCCGGTCGAAGCTGTCGTAGCCGCCGGAATAATAGGTCAGCTTGCCGCGCTCCAGGTGGACGATGCTGTCGACCGCCTTGTTGAGGAGATCCCGGTCGTGGGAGATCAGAAGTACCTGATGGGGATAGCGGGCGACATAGTTTTCCAGCCAGAGTGTGCCTTCAAGGTCAAGATAGTTGGTCGGCTCGTCGAGGAGCAGAAGATCCGGTTCCGAGAACAGGACCGCCGCCAGCGCGACCCGCATGCGCCAGCCGCCGGAGAAGGACGAGCATGGACGTTGCTGGGCGGCGGCGTCAAACCCCAGGCCCGACAGAATGGCCCCGGCGCGGGCTTCTGCCGTGTGCGCGCCGATATCCGCGAGACGGGTGTGAATTTCGGCTATCCTGTGCGGATCGCTTTCCGTCTCCGCCTCTGCAAGCAGCCGGCTGCGCTCCTTGTCGGCGGCGAGCACAACTTCCATCAGGGTTTCTTCCGTTCCCGGCGCTTCCTGGGCCACCTGGCCGATGCGGGCACGTTTGGGAATGTGAACCGATCCGGTTTCCGTGGACAGGTCACCCGTAATGATCTTGAAGAGCGTGGATTTGCCCGCACCGTTTCGCCCCACGAGCCCTGTCTTGGCCCTGGAGGGAAGCGTGACGCTGGCTTTGTCGATCAGGAGACGGTCCCCGATCCGGTAGGTAAGATCAGTGATTTGCAACATGGGCCGGATGTTTGGCGGACCGGGCCGGAGTATGCAAGAGAAAAGCCGGGCCGGCGCAGAGAACGGAGCGGGCTGTGGCAATGCTGCACAGCATGCCCGGCAATCTTCAATTCCGGACATGCCTTTCTGTCGTTCGATACCGCTTGGAAGAATGCTCAGTCTTCCGCTGCTAGGCTATCCAGGTAAAGTTCCGCAAAGCCCGCCAGCAATTCGTGGCAGAGAATGACCTCTCGCGTGTCGGGATCCCAGAAGGCGTTTTCCATTCCGCATGTCTTGGCCCGGAAGGTGATCATCTCGGGCAGCTGGTAAAACGTGTCGATTTCCCGCGCAACCAGCTCCATCAGGGTGCTCTCCTTCAGGAAGAGAGCAAGCGGTTCCAAGTCCGCCTGAGCCGGGTCGTATACGATCTTGATTTTGCCCGCAGGCGTTTCGCTGTCACGCACGAACGGGTCAGTGGTCACTTCCCAGGAGGCAGATACCTGTTCGTAGTCGATGCTGCAGGTCTCAATCCGCTCTTCCGGCAGTCCAAGTTCCAGAGCGAGGTCGATGAAAGCCTCTTCATCGGACCCGACCATCAGGCACAGCATGCGATAACCACGCTGCTGGTCCAGATCGTGCTCGTCGTAGAAGACAAGGTTGTCGTAATTTTCGTCCGCGATCAGGAACCAGCCCACCATGGCGTTGGTCAGGAAAAGGTCCATGTCTTCCGAGCCTGCGGCAAGCATGGAAACGGTCGCAAGATTATCTACGGCATCCTCTTCCTGGGCCAGGACCGGCAGACCCAACTCCGAGACCAGCATGTGCCCGCTCTCGTGATAGAGCGTGAAGAGCGTGTTGCCGGCGACAAAGACGAACAGTTCGTTCAAGTCTTCCGTGGACAGGTCTGCGAGCAGTTTTTCAAGATCTCGTCCCTCCCGCGCCGAGGCCGGGTTCTGAAAGCCGAAGGTCCCAAGCCACAGAAGCAGAGCCGCCGTTCCAAGGTATTGGGGCAGTCGGTGGACGAGGGCAGCCAATTTTGTCATTGATTTGAGGGCTTTCTCTGAAGTGCGGTAACCGCATACGCGCTGATTGAGCCCAGAATATTCGCGCCGATCCGTCTTTGCCAGCAGGATTAACGCTTGCTCGCGGCCGATTGACTTCAAAATGTCATGTCGGCGCCCCCTTGCGGGCAGGCCAGCCCCCCGTTATTAAGGCCGCGAAATTTGAATTGACCGGTCCGGCAGCTCCGCCTGATCGCTCCCGAAACGAGAAAGACGATAACATGGCGATTGAACGCACGTTTTCCATGATCAAGCCGGACGCCACCAAGCGCAATCTGACCGGCGCCATCACCGCCAAGCTGGAAGAAGCCGGCCTGCGCGTGGTTGCTTCCAAGCGCGTGTGGATGTCCCTGCGCGAAGCCGAAGCTTTCTATGCCGTTCACAAGGAACGTCCGTTCTTTGGTGAACTGACCGAGTTCATGTCGTCCGGCCCGACCGTCGTTCAGGTTCTGGAAGGCGAAGACGCCGTCGCGAAAAACCGTGAAGTCATGGGCGCGACCAATCCGGCAGAAGCTGCCGAAGGCACTATCCGCAAGGAATTCGCCCTGTCCATCGGCGAAAACTCCGTCCACGGATCCGACGCTGCTGAAACCGCTGCCCAGGAAATCGCTTTCTGGTTCTCCGGCACCGAAATCGTCGGCTAAGCCAAAATCGGACATTTGTTCGGAAAGCCGGTCCCTCGGGGCCGGCTTTTTGCATTCTGTCCCGGTTACAGCCTGATACACATTCCCACAATTGGGCGACAGCCTTCCGGGATCCGGTACGGCATATTGAAATTGTCGTGGCATTGGATTGGGAGAGACAGTATGCGCTTTAAACTGGCGCTCGCCGGTGCACTGATTGCGTTTCCGGCAGCCGCACATGACAGCTCGGCTCCGATAAGCGGAGAAGAGCCTGCCGAACACAGCCATCTGAGTGATGAATTCTGGAACCTTTTCCTGCCCGAAGCAGAAGCTTCCGCGGATATAACCGTTGACGGCAATACCCGGCACATTCAGGGCAACGGTTATCCCGTCAAACCGCCGGGGCGGTTTCCGAACCGCAACAATCCACACCGGATCTCCAAGAAGAACTACAATTTAAAAGTGCCTCTGGTTCCACGCAAGACCGGCAGGGCGACCAATGCGCATGGTTCTGTCTTCGGGATTGCCGTCAACGGCGTGGTGATGGATCCGGGCACGGCCGAATTCTGGCAGAACAACCGGCGGTCGGGCTGGAATTACGAAGCGCTGGGCGGCGCCTGCAAGCTGGGCCTCGACAAATACAATGCCCATGTGCAGCCCGACGGCACCTACCATTATCACGGGGTCCCGACTGGCGTTGTCGCGGCAAGCGGCGGCAATTCCGTTCCTGCCATGATCGGCTATGCCGCAGACGGGTTTCCGATCTACGGACCCTACGGCTATTCCGACCCGCAGAAGAAATCCCGGATGAAGAAGCTGAAAAGCAGCTACCGAGTGAAAAACGGTGCCCGGCCGGGCGGCCCGGGCGGGCGCTACAACGGCAAATTCACGCAGGACTGGACTTATGTGGCCGGCGCTGGCGATCTCGACCAATGCAATGGCCGTTTCGCGGTCACACCGGAATATCCGCACGGTACCTATCACTACGTCCTGACAGATACGTTTCCCTTCATCCCGCGCTGCTGGATGGGGTCACCTGACCGGAGTTTCATGCGCTTGAAGCGGCGGGCGGAAAACGAGGGTGTCGAGCCGGAAGACAAACCTGCGACGATCGACTTCGCCGCAATGAGCGACAACAGCGAAGCTGCCGTGACGCTCATTCAGTCGCAGGGCGGCCGTCCGCCGCAGTTTCTGCCCGGAGGGCGTCCGCCGCCGCAGGGGCTCGGTCCGCGCCATGGCGGCCCCCAAGGGGCAAGACCTCCGGGTGGCAGGGCGCCTTGCAGCGGTAGCTGAATACCCGGGTTTGGGATTGGCGTTGGCAAGTTCGGGCCGGCATCCCCATATTGTTACGAGGACAATTGAGGCGCTTGACGGCGCCTCTTCTTGTTCTTCATAACCTTGGCACGACGTCAGCCGAGTGGACCGAGATGACCCAGCAGCCTCCCAAAAGCACCTTTTCCGCCTGTCCGCACGACTGCCCGTCGACCTGCGCGCTGGAGGTTCATTTCTACCCGCACGGCGATGTCAGGCGCCTCAACGGCTCCAAGGAAAACGACTATACCGCCGGTGTCATATGCGCCAAGGTCGCCCGCTATGCCGAGCGGCTCTATCATCCGGAGCGCCTCATGAAGCCGCTGCGTCGGGTGGGCAAGAAGGGCGAAGGCCGGTTCGAGGAGATTTCCTGGGAGGCAGCGCTTGATCTGATCGCGGAAAAGTTCCTGGCGGTGGAGGCCGAATTCGGTGCGGAAAGCGTCTGGCCCTATCACTACGCCGGCACCATGGGGCTGGTTCAGCGCGACAGCATCCATCGGCTGCGCCACATCAAGGGTTATTCACGCCAGTTCGACAGCTTCTGCACCAACATGGCCTGGACCGGTTATGTCGCCGGAACCGGCAAGCTTGCCGGACCTGATCCGCGCGAAATGGCCGTGTCCGACCAGATCGTGATCTGGGGCACCAATCCGGTGGCGACCCAGGTCAACGTGATGACCCATGCCATCGCGGCCCGCAAGAAACGCGGCGCGAAGATCATCGTCGTCGACGTCTACCAGACCGAAACGATGAAGCAGGCCGATATCGGCCTGATCCTGAAACCGGGCACGGATGCGGCACTTGCCTGCGCCATCATGCATGTCCTCTTCCGCGACGGTTTTGCCGACCGGGCTTACTTGGAAAAATACACCGATTGCCCTGAGGAGCTGGAAGCGCACCTGAAGGACAAGACGCCGGAATGGGCTGCCGCTATCACCGGTCTGAAGGTTAGCCAGATCGAAGAGGTGGCACGGCTGATCGGTGAGGTGAAGAAGACCTTCTTCCGCCTGGGCTATGGCTTTACCCGCTCGCGCAACGGCGCGGTCGGCATGCATGCGGCAGCCTCCATCGCCGCGGTGACCGGCTGCTGGCAGTATGAGGGCGGCGGCGCCTTCCACAACAACGGCGCCATCTACGAGCTCAACAAGGAGATGATCGAGGCGACGTCCTTGAGGGACCCGTCCATCCGCGCCCTCGACCAGAGCCTGATCGGCCGTATCCTGACCGGTGACGAGACGGCGCTCCTCGGGGGAGGGCCGGTCAAGGCGATGCTGATCCAGAACACCAACCCGATGTCCGTTACTCCGGAGCAGGATCTGGTGCGGGAAGGCTTTGCACGGGAAGATCTCTTCACCGTCGTGCACGAGCAGTTCATGACCGAAACCGCGCAGATGGCTGACATCGTCCTGCCCGCCACCCAGTTCCTGGAGCACGACGACATCTACAAGGGCGGCGGTCATCAGTACCTTATGCTGGGTCCGAAGGCCGTTGACGCGCCGGATGGACCACGCGAAAATCTTTTTGTTCTCAATGAGATCGCCAGGCGCGTTGATTCAAAATATCACCCGGGCACCGATATGAGCGCACGCGACCATATCGACTGGATGCTTCGGAATTCCGGTTATGGCACGCTAGAAGAACTCGAAGCATCCAAATGGATCGACCTGCAGCCGGATTTCGAGACCGCCCATTACCTGACCGGCTTCGGCCACGCGGACGGCAGGTTCCACTTCAGGCCGGACTGGGGCCGCTCCGCCGCGCCCAACAAGCCGGACGGCGAGCCCTTCGGGCCGTGGAGGATCATGCCGCAACTGCCCGATCAGTGGGACAGCATCGAGCTGGCAAGCGAAGAGCACCCGCTGCGCCTGGCGACCTCTCCGGCGCGCTCTTTCCTCAATTCCACGTTCAACGAAACCGACAGTTCCCGGAAGAAAGAAGGCCGTCCGGAAGTCTGGATACGCCCGGAAGACGCGACCCGGTTCGGCATCGAGGATGGCGCCAAGGTGAAGATGGGCAACACACGCGGCGTGGTGACGCTTCATGCGCGGCTCGTGGAGACCGTCGCCCCCGGCACGGTGATCTCCGAGGGCATCTGGCCGAACGATGCTTTCGAGGACGGTCGCGGCATCAACACGCTCATCGGCGCCGACCCGGTGGCTCCATACGGCGGCGCGGCGTTTCACGATACGGCAGTGTGGGTGCGAGCGGCATAAGACCAATGCTGCGGGTTGTCGGGGCGTAGTTTGTGAGTTTGCGGCCCATCCTTCGAGACAGTGCTTCGCACTTCCTCTGGATGAGGACGAGTGCGCTGCTTCGCTGAAGTCTGCCCTCTCTACCGCCTCATCCTGAGGAGGCCGGAAGGCCGTCTCGAAGGATGGGCCGCTAGCTCCAGGTCTCTTGCGGAATTTGAAGAGAAAAGGCGGTGCATCACCCGTCCGCTCGCACTGCCTGCCACCCACAAGCCAGTCTGGTATTCGGCATGGGGCCCCTGAATGTCAGGTCTGAGATTCCAGGCGTTCATGTCCGGCGTGATCTGCCGGCCTTCCCACAGGAGTAAAGCCCCGCACGATCATTTTTCCGGGAGGCCCGCCTTTTGCAAGGCTTCGGCGTAGCGTTTGCGGTCTTCGGCTTGCGCGTAGGCAACCTGGCCGTAAGCATCCCGCTGGACGGTGCTGCCCGGTGCGAGCCGCAGGGCTTCGGCGATCGCCGCCTGCGCTTTGTCGATCTGGCCGAGCGCTGCGTGGCAGGCCGCAAGACAGCGCATCGCGGTGGCGAAATTGGGCCGCTCGCGCAGCGCCCGTTCCTCCGCGGCGACGGCTTCGGCGTAACGCCCGGCTGCGAAATAGGCGAGCCCGGCGAAATGCAGGTAGGAAAAGTTGAAGGGATCGCGCGGACTCATTCTGAGCGCCCGCTCGACAGCCTGAATAGCCTCGTCGGGGTGACCGCCCAGGGCAAGCGCCGCCGCGACATTGCCATGGGCCAGCGCAAAGTTCTCGTTGAGCTCAATTGCCCTGCGATACCAGGCGATGGCGTCGTCATAGCGGCCGGTGAAACACTCGACATAACCCGAGGCAAAGTGGCTCCATGGATCGTCGTCGTCGAGTTCGCGGGAAACGCGGGCGATTTCCCGGGCCGCGGCGACCGTGGTGTCGAAGTCCGCCCCGAAGAACAGGCGCCGCGATTCCGCAAAGGCAAGGACACTGTGTGCCTTGGCATAGCCGGGGCTTGTTGCGATTGCCTGACGCAGAAGTCGGCACGCCTCGTCGGTGTCCTCGCCTGTTTGCCGTCCTAGATGCCAAAGGCTACGGATCACGCAGCCCCAGGCGTCAAGGCTTTCCGGCGGTTTGCTCTGGATGCGATGGATCTCGGCCGCCTGGAGCTGCGGTCCGATTGCTCCCACGACGCTTTCGGTTATGTCGTCCTGCACCGCGAAGATATCGGTCATCTGACGGTCATAGCGCTCGGCCCAGAGATGATTGCCGGTTTCTCCGTCAATCAGCTGCGCCGTGATGCGCGCCCGGCCGCCGGCCAGGCGTACGCTGCCTTCCAGGACGTAGCGCACGTTGAGTTCGCGAGCGACATTGCGGATGTCCGGCGAACTGCCCTTGTAGGAGAATGTCGAGTTGCGGGCGATCACGAAGAACCAGCGCAGCTTCGAGAGAGCGGTGATGATGTCCTCCGACATGCCGTCGGCGAAGAACTCCTGATCCGGATCGCCTGACATGTTCTGGAAGGGAAGCACCGCGATCGACGGCTTGTCGGGTGGCGTGAGGTCCGGAACAGGAAGCGTGCCCGCCGGCTCCATTGCGAGTTCGATACGGTAGATCCGCATGGGGCGGGGAATGTTTTTCAACGTCTGCTCTCCACCATCGGTGAAGACAACATCGACCTTGCCGTCGACCTGACGCCAGGCATCTTCGGAGAGCACGATGCCGCAGGCGGGCGCAATTCCTTCCAGGCGCGCCGCGATGTTGACGGCGTCGCCGTAAATGTCCCCCGCGTCGAGAAGAATATCCCCGACATGAATGCCGATGCGAAAGGCGATGCGGCGATCCGCGGGTTCCGACGCCTCAGCGGTCAAAAGCGCGTTCTGCACCGCAACCCCGGCCTCCACCGCAGCAACGACCGAGTCGAAAAGAGCGAGCATGCCGTCGCCGGTCAGCTTGACGATCTCTCCGCCGGCTTCTGCAATCGCCGGGTCGATCAGCTCACGACGAAGTTTCTGCAGGCGGGCGAGCGTGCCTTCCTCGTCGGCGGCCATCAGGCGCGAGTAACTGACCATGTCGGCTGCGATTATTGCCGCCAAACGGCGTGCCATCCGTGGGCCTCCCAAGCGAATTTCTCCTGATTATTGCATAGGAGCTCTCCGCGGGGTCACTAAAACAGATAATTACGCTGCCGTCCCTTCCGCGCTGCAGCGGCGGAAATACACCCCGTCAAATCATCACCGACATGCTTGAACCGGTGTTGTCGCACCTTGATCGGGGCGCACAAAAAAGGCGGTGCATCGCCCGTCCGCTAGCACCGCCTGCCACAGTCAAGTCAGTCTGATATCCGGTATGGGGCTCCTGGATATCAGCTCTGACTCTCCTGGGCGTTCATGTCCGGCGTGACCAGCCGGCCTTCCTGCGCCTTGTAAAAATACTGGCTTGCCACCAGCCAGCCTTTCAGGGGGCGGAGGAGGGGAATGCAGGTGAGCAGTATCAGCGGCAGGGTGGTGATGAGATGCACCCAGTAGGGGGCCTGGAAAGCGATCTCCAGCCAGATGCCGAAGGCAACGGCGGGCACGCAGCCGAAGCAGATGACGAAGAAGGCCGGGCCGTCCGCCGGATCGGCGAAACTGTAATCGAGACCGCAATGATCGCATTTCGGCTTCAGTGTCAGAAATCCGTCGAACATCCGGCCTTCACCGCATCGCGGGCAACGGCCCCTGATGCCGGTTTGGACAGGAGGAAGTTTGGGCCAGTCTTGTGTTGTTGTCATGGTGTGCCCTTTGTGCCGGACCGCGATGGGATTGAGGCAGATGCCCTGTCAGTCAATGCTATAATGACAGGAAATGAATGCAATCAAAATAGAAAATGATTCCGGCAAAGCAAGTCCCCAGGCTGCGGCAAATTGGCCGCGGGCGCTGGCCGCCGCTGGTTTGCGGTGATCAAAAGAAGGCGGAGGCGCTTTGCGGTGAGGCCTGCAAGGTGCGGGCCATGACCTCCAGCGCCTCTTTCAACCCGGTCCTGTCCAGCGGTCCGCCAAGGCAAACCCGCACCGCCTCCGGCGCGGTTCCCGAGACCGTGAAGGCATCGCTTTCCGCAATGCCGATGGGTTGGCCACGCATCTGTCCGGCAAGGCTGGACCGGGTCCAGCCTGCCGGAAGCCGGAGCCAGAGATGGAAACCGTCGGGATCGGCCTCGAAGGTCTGGTCTTTCAGTATGCCGGCCGCCAGCGTCTGGCGGGCGGTGCACTCCTTGCGAAGATATGCGAGCAGCGCTTCCGCCGTTCCGTCTTCGATCCAACGGGTTGCCAGCGCTGTGGAGAGAGGTGAGGTCATCACGCTGAAAGTCCGGACTGCGCGGGAAAACTGCCAGGCGGCGTTTTTGTCGGGCGCAAGAACATAAGCAAGCCGCAGTCCGGCGCCGAGAGACTTCGCCAGCGAACCGATATACCAGGTCAACTCGGGCGCAATCGCCGCAAAGGGCGGAGAGGCAGTCCGGCTGAGCTGGCCATAAGCATCGTCCTCCAGGATCGGTACGGCGTGCTTTCGGGCGATTGCCGCCAGCGCCCTGCGCCGGGCGTGAGGAACCGTGCGCGTGGTCGGGTTTTGCAAGGTCGGGTTAACGTAAAGCGCCTTCAGGGTGCCGGACAGGCAGGCGGCTTGAAAGGCGTCCGGATCGATGCCGTCGCTATCCGTTTTCAGGCCCTGAAGTTCCAGATGTTGCTGGGCGCAGATCGAGCGGATGCCGGGATAGGTGATCTCTTCACAGGCGATCCGGTCACCCGGTGAGGCGATTGCCGCAAGAATGCCGCTCAGCGCCGCCTGGGCGCCCGGAGAAAACTGGATCGCTTCCGGTTCCGGCGAAAGTCCCACGCCGCTCAGCCATGAACAGGCAGCTTGGCGATCCGGTTCCGACGCTTCGAGCGTCTGATAACGCATCAGGGGAACCAGATCGGCGGAGAGCGACGCAAAACCTTGCTGAAGCCGCTCGATCAAATCCGGGGCCTGCACCTCCGGCGGCAGGTTCATTGTAGGGTCGGGTGTGCGAGGCCGGCGTGGATCCGAAGTCGCGGACGAGGTGGTGCGCGCGGAGGAGGGGGGGGTGACGTAGGTACCGCTGCCGACCTGAGAAGAGATGATGCCACGGCGGCGGGCCTCCGCATAGCCGCGCGCGACCGTGGTGAAGTCCAGGTCCAGCAGGCCCGCGAGTTGCCTCTGTGCGGGCAGCCGGTCCCCCTGTTTCAACTTGCCCTTCCGGATGTCCGCATCGATGGCATCTGCAATGGCAAGATAGCGAGGTGCGTTGCTGCCGGTCAGGTCGGGGCACCAGTCGGTCATTTATGGGTCGATCTCTCTAAAATTGACTGTATAATGACTGTATATCGTCTGGGGGCTGGTTTGTCACCAACTCTGTGATTGTCCGGGATGACGGGAGAAGCGTTTGACGACAGTGGTCCGATGCAACTCCTTTCCGGCGGGAAAATAAATCGACCTACTCCCGCTCCAGCACCTCGACCGACAGCACCGTCGGCAGGTGCCGGGCAATTTCCTGCCAGCTCTCGCCCTCGTCGAGGCTGGCGAAGATGGAGCCGGTGTTGGTGCCGAAATAGAGCCCGGCCGGGTCGCGGGTATCGCCCGCCATCGCCTGACGCAGCACGGTGAAATAACAGGCCTCCTGGGGCAGGCCCTTGCGCTTGGCCTGCCAGGTCCGCCCGCTGTCGGTCGATTTCCAGACGGCAGCGGCCGCATCCGGCGGATAACGGCCTTGCGCATCTCCATTCAGCGGCAGTGTCCAGACCGTCTGCGGATCTCTCGGGTGGACACGGATCGGGAACCCGAAGGTGGAAGGCAGGCCCTCGGTGATGTCGTCCCAGCTGCGCCCGCCATCGGCGGAGCGCCAGACGCCATGGTGGTTCTGCTGGTAGAGAATGTCGCCGTCCCCCGGTGCCCGCATCATGTTGTGAACGCAAAGCCCGGTCTCTCCGTCGCGCGGAGCCGCCGGATGCGCATGGCCCTCGCAGGCCGCCGCGTTCGAAAGGCGGTTGCGCCGTTCCCAGCTTCGGCCGCCATCCTCGCTTGCAAAGACGCCAGCCGCCGAAATGCCGATCCATAGCTTTTCCGGATGGGCCGGATCGGAAACGATCGTGTGCAGCACAAGGCCTGCCGCGCCCGGGTTCCAGCTCTCCGCGGACGGATGATTGGCAAGAGCATCCAGATGTTCGAAGGTTCGGCCACCGTCCCTGCTGGCCAGAAAGCGCGCCGGTTTGGTGCCGGCATAAACTGTGTTCCCTGCCAGCCCGAGTGACCAGATTTGAGAAAAATCATCTTCGAAAGGTAGCGGTTCCGGGGTCCAGTTGAGGAATTTGGCCGTTTCCGGGTCGTTCGCGGCCCAGTCGTCCAGAGTGCCCTTGGTGAGGCGGGTAAGCTCCCAGCTTGCACCGCCGTCTTCCGAGCGCCAGACACCGGCGCCGTTCCAGTCTCCGCCGCCGCCGGCGTAGAGCGTGCCGGTCCCGGGGTCGCCGATGACGTGATTGATCGGCCAGCCGTCGCAGAAGGGTCCACTGACCTTCCAGCCATGCCGCTTCACCCCGCCCGACACCAGGAATGCTCCCTTGGTCGTACCGGCCAATATGGTCAATGTCCCTTCAGCCATCCCGCTACCCTCCAATCAGGCGAAGGATACCATGGATGCGGTGGCCGCCGTTTGAAATGCCAGATTGTGCCGGAGCGGCGGACTTTGGGGTTCCGCGGATGTCCGCGGTTTTCAATGAATGGAAACTGTAATCCAGATCACAACGGGCAGTTCAGAATTGTGGCCAAATGAAGGCGGGCGAAAGAAGCGGAGAAAATCAAATGCCGTCTCGTTTTGATGACTTTCTGAAATCGGTTGTTGAATTCGCAGTTGCCGCGCAGGCCGCCGAAGCTGGCAGAAAAGCAGACAAGTATATTAAGGCACAGGTCTACATTTACACCGCGCAGGTTGAGGCTGCCGGGCACTACAAGACCGCCGCGCACATTCAGGCCGCAAGAAACGCTGTTTTTGCAGGTTGTGTTGCCCTTTGCACTATGTATGTCGGCGGATTGATCATGGGTGCGTTGTTCCGGGGGGCTGCCGCCGGGACGGCAGCCGCGGAAGGAGCCGCCGGTGCCGCCGTGGCAACCGAAGGCGCGGCAGCGGCGGAAGCGAATGCCCTGGTTCAGGCCTTGCGCGCCAGTTGGCAAGCCAGCGGCCTTAAAGCATCCACGGTTGCGCTGACGTTTGCGGAGAAAACCGCCATTGAAGTCTGTCTCGGCATCCCGATACGCGGATTGATCGGCTGCCTCGGAGCGATTGTCACCGAGTGGCACAACGGACGGGAACACTGGTCTTCGGTATCCAAGATTCCCGCACTTGCCATGGGGGGCGTTCTCAGAACCGGACCGGCTCTCGGTTTTCTCATCGGGTCTTTTGGTTCGCAGGCGGAAAACAGGCAGCGGGAGGAATTTGAGCGCCAGATCAAGACCGAGGCCGCCAAGCGCCTGATAGAAACAACCCTTGCCGACTATGCTTCGACACTTGGCAAGTCGATAAAGAATTGTGGTCGCTACGGAGAGATGGTTCTGGCGCCGCCGTTGGATATCGACAGCAAGGTGCGCGAACCCATGCAGCGGGAAGTCGACCGGATTACGGACCGGTTCGTTCGTGAGCAGACCGGCTTTTTCGGCGGCCCGGAGCGCGACGAGGTCTATGCCAGCGTCTATGGAAGCCTGGGTGCGGAGATTTGGGCACCGGTGGCATCTGATACCACCCGTGCCTTCATCTTTCTGCAGCAGGAACTGCAAAGGAAAGCAAAAGCCATGGATGCGGCCTTTGTGAACTGGTCGCGCAGTTTTTGAAAACCCTCTCAACGCGATACGGACAGGGGAGGGGCACAGTGTTCGCGTCCACCCTGTCCGGCTGTGTCTTTCCCGCCGGCCTGCTGTTTCGACCTCGACTTCGATTTCACCTACGACACCGTGACACAGGGGCTGCTGATCGGTCTTGCATATACTTTTCAGGAAGTGCCGACGTATTATCCGTTCCAGCCTTGCTCACATGGGGCCGGGTACGCGCAGCCAAAGGTGCTTGCTCTTCGGGTTGGACACCCGAGAGGTGCTGATGAACGCGGTATTGATTGAAGTTGGTGAGGAATGTCAGAGCCTTCCAGGCAGAGCCATTGGGAAAACGTCTACACCGTCAAGGCGGAGACGGACGTCAGCTGGTTTGAAGCGAATGCGGACGTATCCCTTGACCTCATCTCCAGATACGGAGCGGACAAGCACTCCCTGATCGACATCGGTGGTGGTGCCTCGCGGCTGGTGGATGCCTTGCTTGCCGAAGGCAAATTCCACGAAATTGCCGTCCTGGATCTTTCGTCAGCTGCGCTGGATGTCGCAAAAAAGCGGATCGGACCAGCGGCCCGAGCCATCGAGTGGATCGCTGAAGACGTGACCAGATGGACACCGGTCAGCACCTATGACATCTGGCACGACCGGGCTGCCTTTCATTTTCTGACCGATGCCGCCGACAGGACCGCCTATGTAACCCGCCTCAAGCAGGCGCTAAATCCCGGCGGACTGGTCATCATCGCAACCTTTGCGCCCGATGGGCCGGAGCGCTGCAGCGGATTGCCCGTGGTCCGCTATAATCCGGAAGCTCTTGCAAAGGTCCTCGGGCCGGACTTCGAGCTGGTCGACGAGCGCAGTTATGTTCACAAGACCCCCTGGGGTGCCGAACAAAGCTTTCAGTTCAGTGTCTTGCGCCGGATTGCCTGACGTTCCGCTTGCCGCATTTTTCAAGGTCTGCGAAGTTGCCTCATAATGCCGGACCTCGCGCCGGTGCCGATTGGGAGTCCCGTGATGTCCGAAGATCTCAGCAACTGGAAACCGCGTTCCCGGCCGGAGCGGCGCATTTTCGAAGGCCGCTATGTGAGGCTGGAGCATCTCGATCCGGCGCATCATGGTCTTGGCCTTTTTCAGGCCTCCACGGTGCCGGACGCCGATGAAAGGTTTCGCTGGCTGCCCGAATACCCACCGGCCTCGGAAAGCGAGTTCCACGACTGGCTCGTCATGGCGGCGGCCAGCCAGGATCCGATTTTCTATGCCGTCATCGATCGCGAGAGCGGCAAGACGGCGGGACGGCAGACCCTGATGCGGATCGATACGCAAAACGGCGTGATCGAGATCGGAAATGTCTACTGGGGGCCGCTGATCGCCCGCAAGCGCGCCGCCACCGAAGCGCTCTATCTCTTCATGAAATACGTTTTCGACGATCTGGGCTACCGGCGCTTCGAGTGGAAGTGCAACAACGATAATGTCCCCTCGAAGCGCTCGGCTCTCCGCTTCGGCTTCAAGGAGGAGGGGGTCTTCCGCCAGCATCTGATTGTCAAAGGGCGGAACCGGGACACGGCCTGGTTCTCCGTCATCGACAAGGAGTGGCCGGACCTGAGGTCGGGATATGAAGCCTGGCTCGATCCGGAAAACTTTGATTCCCAAGGACAGCAGAAGAAACCCTTGGGGGCGTTCTTTTCCGAGACCTGATCCATAAGGGCCGGACCGTCCGGGTGGGCAGTCTTGGAAAACATTTTCCCTGGTCCGGCGAAAAAGAGTTTGCCGGCCCACGCGCCTTCGCTACAGAACGCCTAATGATTGTGCAATTGCATAAGAAAAGGGCGGTTTGAATGCACGGAAGCGACTTGTCCCGGTGGCGGCTGATCTTCACGCCGGCCATGCCGCGGCCGGTGTGGAAAGATCTGGTCAGGGCAACTCTCGGCGGTTTTGCCGGAATTGCGGTCTGTGCTGTCTTTGCATGGGGCGCAAATCTTTCCGATGTCTTCCCTGTTTTCCTCATTGCTCCGCTCGGGGCCAGCGCCTTCCTTGTCTTTGCCGTTCCCAACAGCCCGCTGGCGCAGCCCTGGTCGGCAGTCGCCGGCAACACGCTTGCCGCTGTTTGCGGTGTTGCGGCCGCCAAGTTCCTTGATCCCGCATTTGCTCCCGCTGTCGGTGTGGCAATGGCTTTCGCAGCCATGATGTTCGGCCGCGCACTGCATCCTCCCGGCGGGGCGGTGGCTTTGCTGATTGCGCTCGACCCCGGGCTGCTGGAGCGGACCGGTGCGGTTGAAATCTGCCTGAATGCCGGAATCATGACAGCAGTTCTGGTCGGGGCGGGGCTCGCGTATCACAAGCTTTCCGGACGTAAGTATCCGCTCAGGGCAGGGCTCGCGCAAGGAACTGCCGTCGGGTTCTCCCGTCTCGGGCTGAGCAAGGAAGAACTGACGGATCTTCTCGCGAGATTCAATCAGTCCGCCAACCTCGGGGCGGTCGATCTGGGTCGCCTGCTGGCGGCGGCGGAGGATGAGGCGATCCATCACCGCTTTGGCGACAGGACTTGCGGGGACGTCATGACGGAGATCACAACGGCCTTCGGCGCCGGCGATCCGTTTCACGAAATCGTCCGGGTGTTTCAGCAGACCGATGAATTGGCGGTACCCGTCCTGAAGGAGGATGGCAGCATCGCCGGGATGGTCTGGCAACGTGAGGTCTTCAATCAACTTGCCCGGACAAAGAGCACGCGGCTGATTTTGCCCGCCGCTTCCGCGGGGAAGCTGATGCGGCCACCTGATGCGCTTTTCAATGCAGATGCGCCGGTCGGCGATGCGGTCGTTCACATGCTCCGGCACGGAGTGCAGCAGGTCCTGATAGAGCGCAATGGCGTTTTGAAAGGCCGTCTGACAAGATCGGACATATTGGAGCTTGCCCTTTTGTCCGGGGGTGCGCGAAAGGCGGCATAGAGCGAAACCGAGGGGACTTCGGATGATGGATGACGAGGATAATCTTGCCGGAGACCCGGTTTGCTACGCTCACAAACTGGTCGGCGGGCACATCGTAGACGAACAGACATTCCAGGACGTCAACAGGTTCCGGAAATCCGAACGCCTGCGGCTCGTCGAAAAACGAAAGCGTCTTTCGAGCGAGGAGCGGCAACAAAAGACGGCCGCTCTCATCTGCCGTCTGCGGATCTTGCCGGATTTCGAAAAGGCCCGGAAGGTTGCCGCCTATTGGCCGATCCGCGGGGAGCCTGACTTGCGCTCGTTCATGGCCGAACTGATTGACGCGGGCAAAACAGTGCTGTTGCCCGTCGTGGTCAGGAAGGATGCTCCAGTCGAATTCCATCGCTGGTATCCCGGCTGCAAGATGACGCGGGGTGTCTGGAATATTCCGGTTCCCGCTGCGGCGGAACCGGACATCCCCGATGTGGTCCTGTCGCCGCTTGTCGGTGTCGACAGGGACGGGTTTCGCCTGGGCAATGGCGGCGGCTACTACGACCGGACGCTGGCCGCCTTTCCTGAAAAACCGTTGGTTATTGGAGTGGGATTTGCCTTTTGCCGTATCCCGACGATTTTCCCGATGCCCTGGGACGTGCCGATGGACATCGTGGTGACGGAGGAAGGGGCAAACCGATAACCGGTCAACCGATAGCCGCTCGACCGGCAACCGGCGTTTCGATCAAGGCATCGATAAAGGAGGACACGAACTGGCCCCGGTTCGCCGTCCCTGATTTGGAATAGATGCTCGTTTGCTGCGCCCGCACTGTGCCTTGGGCCGTTCGTCGCAGGTCTGCAATTTCAGACACATCAAAGCCCTTGAGGGTGAGGAGCGCGACTTCCTGCTCGGTCGGCGACAGTTTCCAGGTGTCAAACCGGCTTCTGATCATCTCGCCGAAGGCGTCCGCCGCAATCCGGAGCGCGTCTTGTGCAAATTTTGAAGTCCTGTACATGCGGATCATTTCGAAGAAGCCGAAGATCACGCCACAGACCAGTGCGACGGCCGCGCAGGTTTCAAAGGCGGTGTGCAGGGTCAGACCGCTGGAGGTCAACTCCCAGAAGACGTCCCCGATGAAGAAGCAGGCACTCACGACTTGCAGCAGGATGACCGCTGCGAGCATTTTGGTTCGCCAGTTCGAGGCCAGAAATGTGAGTGCGGACCGGATGTGAGGCATCGTGCGTCTCCCTGTACAGGGAGCTTACATAAGCTTCGGCACAGCCTCTACGAATAAGCGCCTGCTTATGGACGCAAATTGCAATCGCCTGAAGATGGTTGACCGTGGACGGTTCGGCGTCAGGCCGGCAAGGCCGTTACGGTCTATGATTGAAACCATGCCGCGCGGCATGAGGAGGCAAAATGAAAAACACTCTGGCGATCCTGGCTCTGGCTCTGCTGTTCACCAGCCCGTCGGCGGCGATGGCGGACGAAAAGGGCGGGTTTTTCAAAAAACTGATTTCGGGTGATTATTCAGGCGACGATTCAACCCGTGATTCTGACGATTCCCACCGCGGATCGGGATCCTATTCGGAGCGCGAGCACAGCGACCGGAATGACAACGATCATGACAGCGGGGACGATAACGGCAGCGACGATAGCAACGACGATAACGACAACAGCGACCACGACAGCAATGACCATGATCGTGGAGACGATGACTGATCAGGCTTTGATCCGTCGTATCGAATGAGGCCGATAAACGGTTTGCTTCGCTCTTTCTGCTGCCCTTGCTGACTGGTGCCCGCTGTCGCGGGGGCAGCCGAAAGAGTGTCCGTCAGGCCGTCTCGGTTTTTGACGAGCGATTTCAGACAATGCCGCGTTTCCTTGTCCCGGAAACTCGGATTTTCCTTTTGGCGATCGGGGGGGAACTCCATGGGCTACCAAACCTCGTCATCTGTCGCCGCAATGACCTGACCGGGACAGCTCTCCACGCCTCCCTGGTCCCTGCAAGGCGGACGGAATAAGCGGTCGCCTAGTTGCGGATCCTCCATGCCTGGGAGCCGTAGCCTAGAACTCCTCAAACACCGGAAGCCCGTCTGCCAGCTTGATCCAGGGTTGTTGCCTGGAGACGAAGACATGCGCTTGCGGGGAGACGATCGACGGGTCGTCGAGCGTGGCGGCGGCAAACCAGGCATCCTTGCTCCAGTCCTGTCCGTCGACCTCCTGAACCGCCGCGTAGGTGAGCGTCGTGCCGCAGTCGCCACAGAAGCCTCTTCTGATGCCCGGCATTTTTTCGCAGATCTTGATGGTCCCGCTGGTCACGGTGAAGTCTTCCGCCGCAACCTTGGCCCAGGTGACGAAGGCACCGCCCAATGCGCGCTGACAGGATCTGCAGTGACAATGCCCGGACCATGCCGGCGCCCCCCTGATTTCGTACCGGACGGCGCCGCAGTAGCAGCCTCCCTGGTGTTCTTCCGGTTGAGTGTCCATCGCCTGCCTCGCGTAATCTTGTTAGAAATCCTTAAAAGTCGGAACTTCAGGGCCACGTTCAAGTTTGCTACTCTGGCACCATACTTGAACTTTTCACGGTTTCATGCGACTCAAATATCGTTGCATCATGTAAGAAAAACTACAGTATGGACTGGTTGAGACTTCCTCCGCTGAATAGCCTGCGCGCGTTTTCGGTTCTTGCCGAGACCGGCAGTTATACCGCTGCGGCGGAGAGGCTCAATGTCACCCATGCCGCTGTCAGCCAGCAGATCAAGACACTTGAAGGCCGCCTCGGCGTTAGCCTCGTAATCCGCGATGGCCGGGGTATCCGCATGACCGAAGACGGCGCGGCCCTGGCGCGCGACGTCGGAATCGGGTTTTCAGCCATCGGACGCGGTGTTGAGCGACTGATCGAGTCGTCGGTCGAGCGGCCCGTTCAGGTGACCATGTCACCCGCTTTCGCGACCGAATGGCTGATGCCGAAGGTCATGGATTTTCAGTATGCCCACCCGGGAATTACCTTGATGCTCAATCCCACTTCCGAGGTCGTGGAGCTCAAACCCGGGGGCATCGATGTTGCGGTCCGGTACCGCGACCGGCGCCGCCCGCAACCCGAAACACCAGCGCTCCTGATCTCCGACATGATCGTTATCGGCGCCCCGTCGCTCCTGGCGGGTCGGGATTTTCGTACGCCGGCTTCGTTGATGGAGCTGCCCTGGTTGCAGGAGCTTGGCACAAATGAAGTCGCGGACTGGTTCACATGTCACGGTGTTGTTCCTGACAAACCTCTGACGGTGCATCACATGCCGGGCAACCTCATCATGGAGGGAGTGCGCAGGGGAGACGGCATCACCTACACATCCCGTGCGTTTTTCAAGGAAGATCTTGCGTCGGGCAGGGTCGTCGAACTGTTCAGCGAACCGGTGTTCGGGGTCTATTATGTGGAGACGGCGCAGGACCCGATGCGTCCCGCCGTACGGATCTTCGTCGAATGGCTTCTGTCACGGGCGGAGACGGTATCGGTGGCGTGATGTGTGTTGTCACATGCGTTGGCAAGCGTGGCACTTTCTTCGTGACAACAAGTCGGGTCTCAGTCTTCCTTCACCGCGCAGATGGCGTAGCGGTGTTGTGTGGTCCGTTCCCATCCCTTGAAAAAGGGAAGGTGCGGGCGTTGCGCCCGGTGGATGGCTTTCAGATCGGTGTCGATCGAGACCTTTCGGAAACCCGCCTCTTTCAAAAGCGCCGCGACGGCCTCGGCGCGTGCTCCCTTCGAAAAATGGACCCTTGAAAGAATGCTGCGATGGATGGACTGCATGTCCGCCGCAGCGTCGTCAGCCCATTCAAGATTGGGGACCCCGGCTTGCTTGAACCAGCAGGAAAGCCGCGAAATCAGCCGTGCGACCGGACCCGGATTGACAAAATCGCCGTCGACAACCAGCAAACACCCGCCCGGTTTCAGGATCCGGTGCCATTCGGCAAAGGCTGCTGCCGGATCCACCAGCGTCCAGACCAGATGACGGCAAGTGAGGGCGTCGTAGTGTTCGGATGGCTCCATTGTCTGCTCTGCATCGCCGAGCAGGAAGCGAATGGAGCGTTGCCGGACCAGCGCCTTTTCCCTTGCGAGCGCGAGCATCGGCTCGGCCCAGTCCATGCCGGTGACGTCAAACTTCAGGTCGTCGAGCAGATGCGAGACGACACCGGTGCCGGAGGCGAGATCCAGAACCCGTCTGCCGTCACCCGCGCCAAGATGCTTTTTTAAAAGACGAAACCAGGCCTGCCGTTCATCTTCCGAAAAAATTTCATGCCCCGGCAGGCTATCGAATGTCTCGGCGCGTTTGCCCCAATAGTCCCTGATTTCCTCGCGCAAATCGAAGTTCGAAATCGTGTTCGTGTTTGTCATGTCCTGCTCCGATGCCACTGGTTGGAAGCGTTCTAAAAGATAAATCTTGACTCATATACTCAGGTTAAATAGGCAAAAACAAGAGTTTTATACTCAGCTTTTGTTTCTCATAAATTCCGAGGCAGACGTGAACAAAATCAATCATCTGGCAGCGTCCATGCTGTTGACTGCTGCGCTTCTTCCGTCCCCGGCCAGTGCTGGAGATCTGGTAACCGTGACCGATATCACCGGCCGAAAGGTCGAGGTCGAAGTGCCGGTGGAAAAGGTCATTCTGGGCGAGGGGCGCCAGACTTATTTCACGGCTGTTCTGGACAGCGAAGATCCGTTCAAACGTGTCGTCGGCTGGCGCGACGATTTCGAACGGGCGGATCATGACGGATACCGCCAGTATCTGGAAAGTTTCCCCGCAATCGCCGGCATTCCGAAGTTCGGCAGCATGCGGAACGGGACGTTCGACGTGGAGCAGGCAGTCGCCCTCAAGCCGGATGTCCTCATCCTGAACCTCGATGTCAAGGCGGCCACCGATGAGGGCGGCTACATCGAGAAGCTGGCCAAGGTCGGTATTCCGGTGGTCTTTGTCGACTTCCGTGCCAAGCCGATGGAAAACACTGAACCGTCGATGCGACTGATCGGCAAGCTTTACGGCAAGGAAGACAAGGCGGAGGAATTCATCGCCTTCCGTGCAGCCGAGATTGCAAAGGTGACGGATCGGCTGGCCGGGCGGACCGGCCTGAAAAAACCGGTCGTCTTCATGGAGCGCGCCGCCGGCTACTCCGACGACTGCTGCATGTCCTTCGGCAACGAGAATTTCGGCAAGATGGTCGAGATGGCCGGTGGCATCAATATGGCCAGGGACATCATTCCAGGCACCTTCGGCACGGTGAACCCGGAACAGATCATTGCGGCGAATCCCGATCAGATCATTGTCACCGGTGCCAACTGGGAACTGAACGTGCCAGGCGGAAACTGGGTCGGCGTTGGCAGCGGGGCGGACCCGGAAGTCACATCCGGAAAACTGGCGAACCTAATGACAAGACCCGGTTTTGCGGGCGTCAAGGCGGTCACAGACGGCAATGTCCACGCCATTTGGCACCAGTTCTACAACAACCCCTATCAATTCGTCGCGGTTCAGCAGTTCGCCAAGTGGCTGCATCCGGAGCTCTTCCAGGATCTCGATCCCGACGCAACCTTCAAGGAACTGCATGACCGGTTCCTGCCTGTCGACTACCGTCCGGGTTATTTCGTCTCCCTGAGGACGGGCAGCTGAAATGGCGGTTTCTGAAACCCAAATCGGTGAAACGGGGCGCGGACTTTACCGCGCCCTTGCCATGCGGCGCATCCTGCTGATCTGCGGTCTTCTTGCCGCGCTCGCGGTCAGCCTTGCGCTCGATCTTTCGCTGGGGCCGGCGCGCTATCCGCTGAGCGAGGTGCTGGCCGCACTGTTCAACCCCTCCGGTGCCGACCTCCAGACGCGGGTCGTTCTCTGGGACATCCGCATGCCGGTCGCCCTGATGGCGATTTCGGTCGGAGGTTGCCTGGCCCTTGCCGGTGCGCAGATGCAGACCATCCTGGCCAATCCGCTGGCAAGTCCCTTCACGCTCGGGATATCCGCGGCAGCGAGCTTCGGCGCCGCGCTCGGACTGGTCGCGGGTGTCGCGCTCCTACCGGCAGCCGTCGCCTACATGGTACCGTTCAACGCCTTCATCATGGCGATGGTGGCATCTCTTTTCATTTATCTCCTGTCCACGTTCCGCGGTGTCACCGTGCAAACCATCGTGCTTCTGGGGATCGCACTGGTCTTTACCTTCAACGCGCTTTTGTCCCTTCTGGAATATCTTGCGACCGAGCAGGCGCTTGCCGCCGTCGTGTTCTGGACCATGGGATCGCTCACCAAGGCCACTTGGGAGAAGGTTTATGTCACCTTCGCGGTGCTCGGTCTCTGCATCCCGTTCTTTGCCCGCCATACCTGGGCGCTGACGGCTCTTCGTCTCGGCGACGAGAAGGCGGCAAGCTTCGGTGTCAATGTCGGCGCCTTGCGTCTGAAGACGCTATTGGGTGTCAGCCTGCTTGCCGCCATCCCGGTGTCCTTTGTCGGCACCATCGGCTTTGTCGGGCTGGTCGGCCCGCATATTGCGAGGATGCTGGTGGGCGAAGATCAGCGGTTCTTTCTGCCTGCTGCCGTTCTCTGCGGCGCCCTGATGCTGTCGGCGACGTCCGTGGTGTCCAAGATGATCCTGCCTGGAGCGGTGCTTCCGATCGGGGTGATTACCGCGCTGGTGGGGGTTCCGTTCTTCTTTGCACTGATTTTTGCCGACAGGAGGCAGTCATGGTGAGTTTGAAACTTTCAGACCTTGGGGCGCGTTACGGAGCGAGCCTGACGATGGAAGGTATATCCACGCCAGTCCTATCCGGCGGCGGGCTCACCGCCGTCATAGGTCCGAACGCGGCCGGAAAATCGACCCTCTTCAAGCGGATCGCCGGTCTGTTGAAGGGGCCCGGACTGGTGGAACTGCAAGGCGTCAGCCAACCACCAAAAGAGGCAATCCGCTACATGCCTCAGGACACACACGCCAATGCGGTGCTGACGGTCTATGAATCCGTTCTGCTGGCCGCAAAACAGGGGGCGGGCTGGCGCGTCAGGGACGGGGAACTGGCGAGGATCGACCGGATCCTCCAGGCCCTTCAGATCGGCGAGCTGGCTTTCCGCAATCTTGGAGCGCTGTCCGGCGGGCAGCGCCAGCTTGTCGCCATCGCCCAGGCGCTGGTCAGGAAACCCGAAGTCCTCCTGATGGATGAGCCGACCTCGGCGCTGGATCTCTACCGGCAGGTCGAGGTACTCGGTTTCATGCAGGAGTTTGCCCGCCGGAACGGAACCCTGGTTCTGATCGCCCTGCACGACCTGAACCATGCCCTGCGGTTTTGCCAGAACACGATGGTGATTTCAGGCGGGCGTCTTGCGGCTGCCGGGCCTTCGGAAGAGGTCATCACTCAGGATCTGCTCAGGCAGATCTACCGGATCGACGCACGGATCGAGCAGTGCTCCCGTGGCGAGCGGCACATCATCATCGACAGGGCAGCGGCGTGATGCCACCTGCGCCGGTCCGGCCTCTCGTACGTTAAATCGCGGGATACGCCTGGAAACGGAATTTGCGGTGTCTCTGCGCGGAAAGACGAAGAGACACCGGCTCCTTAAGGCCAGATCAGCGCGGGAGCGACCTCTTCATCGCCCCTCGTGGTGACCCGCGCGCCGGTCACCTTCGTTTTGCCGGCAGCTACCAGCGCCAGCGCCTTCGGGTAGATCTTGTGTTCGACTTCCAGGACCCGCGCGGCGAGCGTGTCCGGCGTGTCGCCATCCAGCACCGGAACGGCGCCCTGGACGATGATCGGGCCGTCGTCCATTTCCGCCGACACGAAATGCACCGTGGCGCCGTGCAGTTTCACCCCTTCCTCCAGAGCCCTTTCGTGCGTGGCAAGGCCTTTGAACGAGGGCAGGAGGGCGGGATGGATGTTGATCATCCGGTTGGTCCAGGCGTTTACCAGGAACGGCGTCAGGATGCGCATGAACCCGGCCAGGGCGACGAGTTCGATATTGTGGTCCTTGAGGACGGTATCGACCTGACGTTCAAAAGCTTCGCGGTCGCCGGGAAAGTCCTTGTGATCGACCACGGCCGTGGGGATGCCGAAACTGGCGGCCCGCTCAAGACCCGCCGCATCCGGCCGGTTGGAGAGCACCAGCGCGATTTCGGCCGGATAGTTCGGGTCAAGCGCTGCCGAAATCAGCGCATTCATGTTCGAGCCGCGTCCGGAAATCAGAACGGCGGTTCGCTTGCGCTGTGCCATCAGGCAAGCCCCAGGGTGCCGTCGAAGAGGACGGGTTTGGCGCCGGCTGCTTCGATCCGGCCGATTTGGGTGACGGTTTCCCCGGCCTCGGTGAGGGCGTTCGAAACGGCCTCTGCCTCTTCGGCGGCGACGACCACCACCATGCCGACGCCGCAGTTGAAGGTGCGCAGCATCTCGCTTTCGGCCACGCCGCCGGTCTCGGCCAGCCAGGAGAACACCGGCGGAAACGCGATCTTGTCGAGGTCGATCCGGGCGGAGCTGTTTTCCGGCAGGACACGCGGCAGGTTTTCCGGCAGACCACCACCCGTGATATGGGCCAGCGCCTTGATCCCGGACGTTGCCTTCAGGGCGGCCAGAAGCGGCTTGACGTAGATCTTCGTCGGTTCCATCAGCGCCTGCCCAAGCGTCTTGCCTTCCGCGAATGGAGCTGCGTCGGACCATGTCAGCCCGGCCAGTTCGATGATCTTGCGAACCATGGAATAGCCGTTGGAATGAACGCCGGAGGAGGCCAGGCCGAGCAGAACGTCACCTTCCGCCACATCCTTGCGCGGCAGGATTTCGCCGCGCTCCACGGCGCCGACCGAGAAACCGGCAAGGTCGTAGTCGCCTTCCACATACATGCCCGGCATTTCTGCCGTCTCGCCGCCGATCAGCGCGGCACCTGCCATCTTGCAGCCGTCGGCAATGCCGGCGACCACATCCGTTGCGGTTGTCACATCCAGCGCGCCGGTCGCGAAATAGTCGAGGAAGAACAGCGGCTCGGCGCCCTGAACGATCAGGTCGTTGACGCACATGGCCACCAGGTCGATGCCCACTGTGCGGTGCTGGCCGGTCTCGATGGCGATCTTCAGTTTGGTGCCGACGCCGTCATTGGCAGCCACCAGGACAGGATCCGTGAAACCGGCACCCTTCAGGTCGAACAAGCCGCCGAAGCCGCCGATGTCGCTGTCCGCTCCCGGACGCGAGGTTGCCTTGACCAGGGGCTTGATCCGGTTGACCAGCTCGTTTCCGGCATCGATATCGACACCGGCATCCGCATAGGTCAGGCCATTGGTGGGAGGAGTGGTCTGGCTCATTGGGCGCTCCGGGACTGCGTGCATATGGCTTTGCCACGCGGATTACAGTCTGGAGCCTTTGAACACAAGAGGAGAACGCCGCAAAGACTACGTCCTTCTGAGGAAATCGGGTTGCCCGGTCAACGGAATTCGCAAGGCGGATGCCGCCAGGGTATAGCCGCCAAAAGTACTGCAGGGTCGTCTTTGAAGCGTGGCCGCCTCTGGACTTGACCGGGAACGGCGTTTAATTCCAACTGCGACTGGTGCCAATTTGATTTTCTCTGTCTGAAGGAACGCCCTGAATGACCCTTCGCCGTCAGGTGCAATTCTGGCTGGTCTCCCTGGCTGTATTTTGTGCCTTTCTTTATGTGTTTTCCGGCGTTCTGTTGCCATTTGTCGCCGGAATGGCTGTCGCATATCTTCTGGACCCGGTCTGCGACCGTCTTGAAGCGCTCGGCATGGCCCGCCTTTGGGCAACTCTCACCATTCTGTTTGCCTTCATCTTCGTGCTGGTGTTGTTCTTCATTCTCCTGCTGCCGCTGCTTGGCAACCAGCTTGCGCTGTTTCTGGAAAAATTTCCCGAACTTGTCCGCAAGTTGCAGGGACTGCTGTCGGAAAATATCGGCTCAAGCCTGGCGGCAGCCGTGGGCATCGATCCGCAGGACCTGCAATCCACCATGAGCAATCTGGTCGGGCAGGGGGCGTCTTTCATCGGCAAACTGGCGCAATCGGTGTGGAGCGGCGGCCAGGCGCTCCTGTCGATCCTTTCGCTCTTTGTCATCACACCGGTCGTTGCCTTTTATCTGCTGCTCGACTGGGACCACATGGTCGAACGCCTCGACAGCTGGCTACCCCGGGATCATTTGGATGAAATTCGTGCATTGGCCAAGGAAATGGATGGGGCCGTTGCCGGTTTCGTACGTGGCCAGGTGTCGGTCTGTCTCATCCTCGGGTCGTTCTACGCCGTTGCACTTGTTCTGGTCGGTCTCAATTTCGGTCTCCTGATCGGTATGGCCGCCGGTCTCGTCAGCTTCATTCCCTTTGTTGGCGCAGGGCTCGGTCTCGTGCTGTCCGTTGGCGTCGCACTGGTTCAGTTCTGGCCGGACTGGCCCTGGGTCATCGCGGTCGTGGCCGTATTCGCCGTTGGACAGTTTCTGGAAGGAAACATTCTCCAGCCGAAACTTGTTGGGGAAAGCACCGGACTTCACCCGGTCACCTTGATGTTCGCGCTGTTTGCCTTTGGATATCTCTTTGGATTTGTGGGGATGCTTGTGGCCGTTCCCGCAGCGGCGATGATCGGGGTGCTTGCGCGCTTTGCGCTGAAGCAGTACCTAGCAAGCCCGGTATACAAGGGAACCGGCGCTCCGGCGGCGGCTCCGGAAGAGTCAGAGTAAGCAGCAATATCATGGCGGAACCCCCGCGCCAGTTACCGTTAGACCTGCCCCACGAAGCCGCGCTCAGCCGGGATGACTTTCTGGTCGGCGCTTCCAATCGCGCGGCGTTCGAGCTGCTGGAGCGCTGGCCGGACTGGCCGTCTCCCGTCGTCGTTCTGGCGGGCCCCGTCGGCTCCGGCAAGACCCATATCGTCAAGGCCTTTCAGGAAGAAACCGGCGCCGCGGTCATTTCCGCACGGGACCTGCGGGAAGTGTCCGTCGAAGGGCTTGTCGCTGCGCCTGCAACGGTCGTCGAGGACGCGCATCTCGGGGTCGATAACACCGCCCTGTTTCACTTGCTCAATGCCTCCCGGCAAGCCGGCAAGACCGTGCTGATCACAAGCCGCACCTGGCCTGCCAGCTGGAAAGTCACCTTGCCCGATCTCATGTCGCGCCTGAGAGCTGCGACACCGGTGGAAATCCTGGAACCGGACGACGACCTGCTGCGCCGTGTGCTGGTCAAGCTTTTTGCCGACAGGCAGATTGCTGTCGATATTGGCGTCGTCGACTATCTGGTGGTGCGTATGGAACGTTCGCTGGAGGTGGCCATGCGGGCCGTGGAGGCCATCGATCAGGAAGCGCTTGCCGGACGTGTCAAGATCACCAAGCCGCTTGCCGGCAGGGTGCTCGAAAATGTGCATAAGGGCATTTAGCCGCAAACAACGTCGTGGAACTGTCATTTGTCCGCAGGCGCGTTCATGTTAGAGCAACGGAACCCGGGTTTACCCCCGGAATGGCTGCGCTAACACCGTAAGATGGAACACCAATTTGCTTTTGTGGCAAAGTCCGGTTTCAGGAAAGCTGGCCGACAGACTTCGCCGGTGGAGCCGGGACAGGCTGAAATGGGGAAAGTGTCATGAATGAAACTCCTGAATTTTCAGACAGCCTGTCGCCCGTCGGCAATCCCGCAGACGCAGGAGAGAGCAGCGCACCCGTTGAAGTGGTAAGCGATCTGGCCGTGTCGCCTTCACGTTTCATGAACCGGGAACTGTCCTGGCTGCAGTTCAATCGCCGCGTTCTGGAAGAGGCGATGAACGAGAACCATCCACTGCTGGAACGCCTCCGCTTCCTGTCGATTTCGGCAAACAATCTCGATGAATTTTTCATGGTGCGCGTCGCCGGTCTTCGCGGCCAGCAGCGTGCCGAAATCATGAACCTGTCGGATGACGGTCTGACGCCCAACGAACAGCTTCAGAAAATCACCGAGGCGGTGCGCGAGCTCCAGGCCTCCCAGCAGCAGATCTGGGGGGAGTTGCGCCGCGAGATCGTCGACAAGGGGATCGAGATTCTCAAGGGCGACAATCTGGCCGAGGAAGACCGGACCTGGCTGCGGGACTATTTTCTCGCCTACCTGTTTCCGGTTCTGACGCCGCTGGCAATCGACCCGGCGCATCCGTTCCCGTTCATTCCCAACCTTGGCTTTTCCATCGTCTTCGAACTCGTGCCGACAACCGGCGGCAGAGGCATGATCGCGCTGCTCAGGATCCCCAACCAGGTCGACCGGTTCGTACAGCTGCCTGACGGGCAGGGGGGAGCGGCCCGGTTCATTGCCATAGAGAAGGTGGTCTCTCTCTTTATCGGCCGTCTGTTCCCGGGTTACGAAATTCGCGGAAAGGGTGCCTTCCGGGTCATTCGCGACAGCGATCTTGAAATCGAGGAAGAAGCGGAAGATCTGGTCCGCCTGTTCGAAAGCGCGCTCAAGCGCCGCCGGCGCGGGTCCGTTATCCGTCTTGAAATCCAGGACACGACCCCGCCGGCCCTGCAGGAATTTGTCGCGGAGGCGCTGGACGTCGGGAAAAGCGAGATCTTCCAGGCGAGCGGCCTGCTGGCGCTCAACAATCTGTCGCAGATCGTCGACCTGGAACGGACCGATCTGAAGTTCGAACCCTATACGGCCCGCTTTCCCGAACGGATCCGGGAACACGGCGGCGATTGCCTGGCGGCGATCCACCAGAAGGACATCATTGTCCACCATCCTTACGAATCCTTCGACGTGGTGGTGCAATACCTCCGTCAGGCCGCACGCGATCCGGATGTGGTGGCGATCAAACAGACGCTTTACCGCACATCCAACAACTCGCCGATCGTCAAGGCGCTTGCGGAAGCTGCGGAAGCCGGAAAATCGGTCACCGCGCTGGTTGAACTGAAGGCCCGCTTTGACGAGGCCGCCAACATCAAATGGGCACGCGACCTGGAACGTGCGGGCGTTCAGGTCGTGTTCGGGTTCATCGAACTGAAGACCCATTCGAAGCTTTCGATGGTCATCAAGCGCGAGCACGGCCAGTTGAAGACCTATTGCCACATCGGAACCGGCAACTATCACCCGATCACGGCGCGGATCTACGAGGACCTGTCCTTCTTTACTGACGATCCGGAGATCGCCGAGGATGCGGCGCGCGTCTTCAATTTCATCACCGGTTATGCCCGCCCGGCGGAACTCAAGCATCTGATGGTTTCACCGGTCAATCTGCGCGAACGCATGCTGGAAATGACCGAGGCGGAAATCGACCACGCCCGGGCGGGGCGTCCGGCGCAGATCTGGATGAAGATGAACTCCCTCGTCGATCCGGAAATCATCGATGCGCTTTACCGCGCAAGCCAGGCCGGCGTTCAGATCGACCTCGTCATCCGGGGTATCTGCTGCCTGCGGCCGGGTATTGCGGGATTGTCCGAAAACATCCGGGTCAAGTCCATCGTCGGGCGCTTTCTGGAGCACTCCCGTATTTTCTGTTTCGGCAACGGCCAGGGGCTGCCGTCTCCGGAGGCGCATGTTTATATCGGTTCGGCCGATCTCATGCCGCGCAACATCGACCGGCGGGTCGAGGTTCTGGTGCCGCTGCCAACGCCGACGGTGCACGAACAGGTTCTCGACCAGATCATGGTGGCCAACCTGAAGGACAATCAGCAGAGCTGGCGCATCCTGTCCGACGGCAGCCACGAACGGATCAAACCGGGCGTGAACGAGGAGCCGTTCAATGCTCATCAGTATTTCATGACAAACCCATCTCTTTCCGGCAGGGGCAAGTCCCTGAGGGAGGATCGGCCGCGACCGTTCCTGGAACGGAATAAACGAGGTTAGTATGACAAGCCAGTTTCAGCCGGCCCGTGGCCGTCTCAACGGGTCCGGACCGGTGGCGGTCGTGGACATTGGCTCTAACTCCGTGCGCCTCGTTGTTTACGAGCGTAAGGCCCGGACCCCGACGATGCTTTTCAACGAGAAGCTTCTTGCCGGTCTCGGGCGGGGTGTCGCCGCGACGGGGCGGATGGCGGAAGATTCCGTCAGTCTGGCTTTGGGCGAACTCGCCCGTTTCAAGGCCCTGATCGAACACACCGGCTGCAAGGAGCTTTTCATCGTCGCGACAGCAGCTGCCCGCGATGCCGAAAACGGTCCGGAATTCGTGCGTGAAGTCGAACGCTTCCTGGAAACGCCTGTCCGTATTCTGGACGGGAACGAAGAAGCCTATTATTCGGCGCTCGGTGTTATCGCCGGCTTCTGGCAGCCGCGCGGGATTGTCGGCGACATGGGGGGCGGCAGCCTGGAACTGGTGGAAATCGCCGACAAGAAGCCGGGTCTTGGCGCAACCTTTCCGCTTGGAGGATTGCGTCTTTCCGAAGAAGCCGGTGGTAGCATCGACGAGGCCCGACAAATCGCCGAAACCGCGCTCAACGGTTTCGACTGGCCGGACCTGGCTCCGGGCGAGCGCACTTTCTATGCGGTTGGCGGCACCTGGCGGTCCCTCGGCCGTCTGCATCTCATTCAGAACGGCTATCCGCTGCACGTGATGCACAATTACGAGATCGGCGCGCAAGAGGCGATCGAGTTCTGCCGGAAGATCGCGGTCCCCAATCTGGAAGGCATTGCCAAGGCGGACGTCGTTTCCAAACAGCGGCGTCCGCTTGTGCCGATCGGGGCGGTCGTTCTGGAACAGGTGCTGACGGCAATGAAGGCGGATCGCCTCGTCTTCTCCGCAACCGGCGTTCGCGAAGGTCTGCTCCATGAGAAGCTTTCGCCTGAAATGCAGGCCCAGGATCCTGTTATCGAAGCAGCACGCGAGTTGAGCACGCTTCGCGCCCGCTCGCCCGCTCATGCCGATGAACTGATCGTATGGACCGATACCTTGTTCAAGGAGCTGGCGATCGAGGAGACAGCCAATGAAACCAGATTGCGCCATGCCGCCTGCCTTCTGTCCGACATCGGCTGGCGGGCGCATCCCGACTACCGCGGAGAGCAGAGCCTGAACATCATCTCCAACGCCTCCTTTGTCGGACTGGATCATGCCAGCCGTGCCTATCTGTCGGCGGCGGTCTTTTACCGCCACCAGGGGCTGAGGGAGGGCGCCTTGTCGCCTGTGATCCTGGAGTTGTTCACGGACCGCTTGCGCATCCGAGCCAAGGTTCTGGGCGCCATCCTGCGCGTCGCGTCGCTGCTGAGCGCTTCCATGGCCGGCCTGCTGCCGAAGGTCGGAATCGCGAAGACGGAGACCGGACTTGCGCTGGAACTCGGGGAAGACATCGCCAACCTGGACGGCGAGCGCCTGCGCAAACGGGCAAATCAGCTTGGCAAGGTCATCCGGACACCGGTTGAAATCCGGCTGGTATGACCAAAACAGAACGTCCGGCCGTGAGGCCGGACGCTAAGGGCAACCAAGATGTCCGAAGGCGGCTATTCCGCCGCCTGGGCCTTTGAATCCTCTGCTGCCGGCTGGTCAAGGGCGACAATCTGCCGGTTCCGGAAGGCCAGGGCAACCTCGCCGCGTTTCAGTTTGAGCGCGGGTTCTCCAAAGAGCTCCCGGCGCCAGCCTTTCATCGCGGCAACGTCGGCGCCATCGTCGGCGGCAATCTTTTCAAGGTCGTCCACCGTCGCGATAACCTTGGCGGCGACCCCATGGGCCTCGCTGACAAGCTTCAGGAGAACCTTCAATAGATCGACAGCCGCGGCCGATCCGTCCGGAGCCTGACGGCCTTTGGGCAGTTTCGGCAATTTTTCCTTGGGCAGATCAAGGGCGCGCTTCACGGCCTTCAGGATCTCGTCCGCCGACCTGGAACGTTCGAACCCTCGGGGAATCGTTCTCAATCGCGACAGGGCTTCCGCGTCCTGAGGCTGCTGGGCTGCCAGCTCGTAGATGGCATCGTCCTTGACAACCCGGCTTCGCGGTACGTTGCGGGATTGGGCCTCGCGCTCGCGCCAGGCGGCGACTTCCATCATCACCGCAAGCTCTATCGGCTTGCGTACCCGAAGCTTCAGCCGCTTCCAGGCCTGTTCCGGGTCGGCCCGGTAGGTCGTGACGGAAGTCAGGACCTCCATTTCGTCCTGTACCCAATGGCTGCGGTTCTGTTCCGCCAGGTTGGCTTTCAGGAACTGATAGGCGTCGCGCAGATGGGTGACGTCGGCGAGCGCGTAGTCCAGCTGTTTTGCCGTCAAAGGCCGTCTCGCCCAGTCCGTGAAGCGGGAAGACTTGTCGATCCTTGCACCCGTGACCTTGTAGACCAGCTGGTCGTAGGAGATGGAATCGCCGAAACCGCAAACCATTGCGGCGACCTGCGTGTCGAACAGGGGCGAGGGGATCAGTCCGCCAAGGTGATAGACGATCTCTATGTCCTGGCGCGCCGCGTGAAATACCTTTGTCACACCATCGTCGCGCATCAGGTCGAAGAAGGGCCGAAGATCCAGGCCTTCGGAAAGGGCGTCCACGATGAAGGCCATGTCCGGCCCTGCCATCTGGATCACGCAGAGCTTCGGCCAAAAGGTGGTTTCACGGAGAAATTCCGTGTCCACTGTTACATAGTCATGGGCGGCAAGGCGCTCGCAGGCAGAGGCGAGTTCTTCTGTTTTTGTAATCACATGCATGGTGAGGCACAGCTATACCCGAGTTCTGCCGCTTTGTCGCCACGAAATGGAAACTTTGGCTGTGCTGAATCTTGTAAAGGTGCAAAAAGTGCGCCTATGTTGAGGCAGGAACAATCAGGACGGGAGCTGGCAGGGGAGAGCCGATGCGCAAGATACTGGTGGTGAATTCCAAGGGCGGCTGCGGCAAGACGACAATTGCCACGAATCTCGCCGTCGCGCTGGCCGCCCGCGGTGACGACGTCGCGCTCGCCGATGCCGACCGGCAGAAATCCAGTCTCGCATGGGTCAAGCGGCGCCCGGAAAACCTGGCCGCCATAGAAGCGCTGAACTGGAGCAAGGCCGAGGCAATTGGCGGCAAGAACAAACAACTCGATGCCATCGTGATCGACGGTCCGGGCGGGCTCAAATCCGAGCATGCAAAAACCCTGATTGCCGAAGCTTCCGATATCGTTGTTCCGGTCCTTGCCTCGGCTTTCGACTGGAACGCGACACTGAAGTTTCTGGATGACATTTCGGACATCAAGCGCGTGCGCAAGGGCAAGGCGGATATTCATGTGGTCGCCAACCGGATTAACAAGCGATCGACCCAGGTGGGTGATCTGGAGAGGACATTGGCGGACAGGGGGTTCCCGCTGCTGTGCCGAATCTCCGACCGTGTGCTCTACGCCCGTCATGCTGCTGCCGGCACCGGCGTCTTCGACTATTCCGATTCGAGATCATACGAGATCAGGGGGCAGTGGCATCCGCTGCTTCAGGCGGTGGACAGCTAGCCCGTTCTCTGTCTCATGACCGGTTTGATGAGGGGATGGGCTTGCTTGCGGCAGGTCTTTCCCTTGACTTTCGCCGCGCAACATGGCTTGTGCAGCCCGACACGGCCTGCCCTTGGTGGGCCGTAATGATTTTACATGCCAAGACGAACTGCCGAGGAACGATAATGCACCCCTACCGTAGTCACACTTGCGGTGATCTCCGTCTGTCCAACGAGGGAGAGACCATCCGTCTTTCCGGCTGGGTCCATCGGGTCCGCGATCATGGCGGGGTGCTGTTCATCGATCTGCGCGACCACTACGGCGTGACGCAATGTGTGGTCGACCCGGATTCGGCTGCCTTCGGACTTGCCGAAACGGTGCGTTCCGAATGGTGCATTCGCATCGACGGCAATGTGAAGAAGCGCACGGACGAAACCATCAACCCGGATCTGCCGACCGGTGAAATTGAAGTCTTCATCCGTGAGATGGAGATCCTGGGTTCGGCCAAGGAACTGCCGCTGCCGGTCTTCGGTGATCTCGACTATCCGGAAGAAGTGCGCCTGAAGTACCGTTTCCTCGATCTGCGCCGTGAAAAGCTGCACGACAACATGATCCTGCGCTCGAATGTCGTGCGTGACCTGCGCGACCGCATGTGGGAAATCGGCTTCAACGAATTCCAGACCCCTATCATTACGGCGTCCTCGCCAGAAGGCGCGCGCGACTTCCTGGTGCCGTCCCGCCTGCATCCTGGCAGGTTCTATGCGCTGCCGCAGGCTCCGCAGCAGTTCAAACAGCTGCTGATGGTCTCCGGCTTCGACAAGTATTTCCAGATCGCGCCCTGCTTCCGCGATGAAGATCCGCGCGCTGACCGTTCTCCGACGGACTTCTACCAGCTCGATATGGAAATGTCCTTCGTCACCCAGCAGGACGTTTTCGACACCATCGAGCCCGTTCTGACGGGCTGCTTCGAGAAATTCGGCAAGGGCCGCCCGGTCAACCATGACTGGCCGCAGATCTCCTACAAGGACAGCGCACTCTGGTATGGCACCGACAAGCCGGACCTCAGGAACCCGATCAAGATGCAGATCGTTTCCGAGCATTTTGCCGGATCCGGATTTGCGATCTTCGCGAACCTGCTGCAGCAGCCGGGCACCGAAATTCGCGCCATTCCGGCCCCGAAGGGCGGCAGCCGCAAATTCTGTGACCGCATGAACAAGTTCGCCCAGGAGCAGGGCCTGCCGGGCATGGGCTATATCTTCTGGCGCAAGGCCGAGGACGGCTCGATGGAAGCCGCCGGTCCGCTGGCCAAGAACATCGGTCCGGAACGCACCGAAGCGATCCGCGTCCAGCTTGGCCTGGAAGTGGGCGATGCCGCCTTCTTCCTCGGTGGCAAGCCGAAGCAGTTCGAGCCGGTTGCGGCGAAGGCACGTGTCATCATCGGAGAGGAACTCGGCCACACCGACAAGGACCGTTTCGAGTTTGCCTGGATCGTCGACTTCCCGATCTACGAACGGGATGAGGAAACCGGCGAAATCGACTTCGAACACAACCCGTTCTCCATGCCTCAGGGGGGCCTGGAAGCACTGCAAGGCGATCCGCTCGAGGTTCTGGGCTGGCAGTACGATCTGGCCTGCAACGGCCACGAACTCCTCTCGGGCGCCATCCGGAATCACAAGCCGGAAATCATGTACAAGGCTTTCGAAATCGCCGGCTATCCGGCCGAGGAAGTCGACAACCGCTTTGGTGGCATGGTCAACGCCTTCCAGTACGGCGCCCCTCCGCATGGTGGCTGTGCGGCGGGCATCGACCGGATCGTCATGCTGCTGGCCGATGAAGCCAACATCCGCGAAGTCATGCTCTTCCCGATGAACCAGAAGGCGGAAGACCTGATGATGGGGGCGCCGAACGAGCCGACAGCCGCTCAGTTGCGTGACCTGCATTTGCGGCTGAACTTGCCGGAAGCCTAGGCAGGCCACTTGCGGTAAGGCATCAAATGAGAGTACCCCTCTCTGCAAAAGGGGTTGAGGCCGGCTCTGCTGGCCTCTTTCATGTCGGATGATTGAACACCCTCGGAAAGGCAACGCTGCGTGCGAAATCCGTTCAAATCCAAGTCCTGGACCGATCCGAATGGAACGGTTCAACTGATCAAGCGCCTGTTTGCCGAGAATTTCAGGACCTATATCCCGCAATATCTGCTGGCGTTTGTTTTCATGGGCATAATCGCGGCGACGACCGCGGCAAGCGCCTGGATCATGCGCGATGTCGTCAACCAGGTCTTCGTCGACAAGAACGAGACGATGGTCTACGTGATCGCGGCAACCGTTCTCGTGATTTTCTCTTTGAAAGGCGCTTCGACCTACGGCCAGATGGTGGTCCTTTCCCGCGTCGGAAATTCCATCGTCTCGGACCTGTCCAGGCGCATGTTCAAAGATCGGAAGA
>NZ_JBNKYW010000052.1:0-37692 GCF_050301095.1 Roseibium sp. | reverse complement strand
TCGTACTGCTCCCGGTATTTGCGCACGATGTAGAGCGCGACGATGTTCAGTCCGAGGGTCACAACAAAAAGGGTCATGCCGAGCGCGAAGGCAACGAGCGCTTCCGGCGAGGCAAAGTCGTTGTCGCCTGTCAGCTGGCTGACGATCTTCGCGGTGACCGTCGTCATGGCTTCGAGCGGGTTGGCGCTGAGCCGGGCCGCGGCCCCTGCCCCAAGCACCACGATCATGGTTTCACCGATAGCGCGCGAGGCCGCCAGCAGGATGGCGCCGACGATCCCCGGCAGGGCAGCCGGCAGGATCACCTGCTTCACCGTTTCCGAATGAGTGGCGCCAAGGCCAAGCGAACCGTCACGCATGGTCTGCGGAACCGCGTTGATGATGTCGTCGGACAGCGAGCTGACGAAGGGGATCAGCATGATGCCCATGACGACACCTGCGGTCAGAACCGAGGACGCCCCGGACATCCAGTCGACGCCGAGCGCGCCGCCGTTGCCGAAGGTTTTCATGAGCAGCGGACCGACCGTCAGCAGGGCGAAGAGACCGTAGACGATGGTCGGAATGCCGGCCAGGATCTCGAGCAGCGGCTTGGCTACCGCACGCACATGGGAGGATGCGTATTCGGACAGGTAAATCGCGGCAAAGAGCCCGATCGGAACGGCGACGGCCAGGGCAATCAGCGAAATATACATTGTTGCCCACATCAGCGGCACGATGCCGAGCGCCGACCCGCCACCGAAACTCGGCGACCATGTCAGCCCGAAGAAAAAGTCGGCCGCAGGGTAAATGCGGAAGAATTCGACCGTATTGAAGATCAGCGACAGGACAATGCCGAGTGTCGTCAGAATGGCTATGGAAGCTGCGCAAACCAGCGTGTAGCGGACAACCGCCTCCACGACGTTCCGCGCCCTGAAATCCTTGTTGGTACGCAGAAGCCCAAGGCCAAGGCCGGCAATTGCCAGGGCAACGACACAAATTGAGCGCCAGAACGTGCCGATGGCGGAAATGCTGCGGTACGCCTGGGCGGCCTGCAGCGTTTCGGCGGTCACTTCGGAACCGAGCGCCACGCCCACCTCTCCGAGACGGCCGCGGACGTCCGTCAGTTCGTTGCGGATCGAGGCGGCCTCTTCAACGCTCAGTACCCCCTCGGAGACGGCCAGGTCGAGACCATTGGCCACGCGAACCACGTCGCTCATGACAAGGCCCAGCGAACTTGTGGCGATCGTCTCCTGGGAAATTTTCGACGAGACCTGATTGTCCAGGACGATCGGCTGGGCAATCAGCCAGATCACCAGGAGCATCATGGCCGGCAGCAGGGTCGAAACGACAACGTTCCAGCCGTAATAACCGGGCAGGGAGTGAAGCTTGCGCACGTCGAAACCTGCGGAACTCATGGCTTTTCTGCGACCGGCGAAATATCCGGCGACTGACAGGAGCAGCAGCGTAACGAGAGTAATTGGAAGTGACATGGCCCGACCCAACCGGCAGAAAGACGAGAAAGGGCGGCCGGAACCGCCCTTTCGGACTGGATGTGCTTAGTTGCCCATCACTTCTTCAGCTTCGATCGAAGCCTGGGTAGCGGCCAGCTCCGGGTCGGCAACAAGGCCGTACTGGGCCAGCGGGCCTTCAGCACCGGCGATCTCGTCGGAAACGAAGAACTGAGCGTATTCCTTCAGACCCGGGATAACGCCGATGTGTGCCTTTTTGATGTAGAAGAACAGCGGACGGGAAACCGGATAGTCGCCGGACGCGATGGTCTCCGTAGACGGAGCCACACCGGACATCGTCGCAACTTTCAGCTTGTCGGTGTTGTTCTCGTAGAACGCCAGACCGAACACGCCGACGCCGTTCGGGTTGGAGTCGATGCGAGCCAGGGTCTCGGTGTAATCGCCGTCGATGTCAACGGACTTGCCGTCGGTGCGGACAGCCATGCAGGCTTTCTCGGCGGCCTTCTTTTTCGCCTTGTCGCTGTCGCCTTCGGCAACTTCCAGGAACTTCTCGAAAGCGCCCGTTGCTTCACAGCCCGCCAGGAGAACCTTTTCTTCGAAAACCTCACGCGTGCCGTGCTTGGTGCCCGGAATGAAAGCGGCAATATCGACGGCCGGCAGGTCGCCGTTGAAGTCGGCCCACTGGTTGTACGGGTTGTCGACCAGCTCGCCGTCCTTCAGGACCTTGGCGCCGAGAGCATTGAAAAGATCAGCCGGGGCAAACGCGGTGAAGGCCGGGCCGTCCTTCTGGGAGGCGAACACGATCCCGTCGTAGCCGATGCGCACTTCGATGATGTCTTTCACGCCGGCTTCGGCACAGGCCTTGATTTCCTTGGCCTTGATCTTGCGGGAAGCGTTGGCGATGTCGATCGTGTTTTCACCGACACCGGTGCAGAACTTCTTAAGGCCGGCGGAGGAACCACCGGATTCAACAACCGGGGTCGGGAAGTCGGTGTTTTCGCCGAAAGCTTCGGCAACGATGGAAGCGTAAGGCAGAACCGTGGAAGAACCGGCAATCTGAACCTGGTCGCGAGCCTGAGCTGCGCCAACAAATGCAGTGGAAGCAACAGCCAGAGCAGTTGCGCTAACGAGGGTCGTAAATTTCACTTGACCACTCCCTTTGAATGTCAAGGTTTCGAGATGATCGCCGGGCACTGATTTGCTCGGGCGATGGCCGGAACCTAGGCTCCATGGATGAGAGTTCTATGACAGTTTCTTATCAGTTTTGTGACGCTTTAAAGCGTTGTAATCTCTAAACTATTTTTATTGGTGACTTTTTGCTGTCATTTGCGAACGGGATTTGTGACCGCGACTCTCTCCCGACTTTCGTCCAGACGACGAAAGACGCCGCCGAACCTCGGGCAAGCTCGACCGGGAGGTCGCTTGTGGCATTGGGAGTATGAAGTCGGGGGTATCGCGGTTCGTCCGCGGCCCTCCTGTCACTGCGTCTTGCGCGTGCCGTTCAGGTCCATCAGCTTGCTGATCCTGGCCACTTGTTCTTGCCGCACCTCAACCGCCAGGGGGATCAGCCCCTTTCCCGCCAGATAACCTTCGTCTCCCCAGGCCGCTTCGCTGGTGAAGGCCGCGACATAGGTCTCAAGCCCCGGAACAACGCCAAGATGCTCGCTCTTGACATAAAAGAACAGCGGGCGGGAGACCGGATAGGCGCCGGAGGCAATGTTTTCGAAGGTCGGCTCGACACCATCGATGCCGACGCTTTGGATCTTGTCGAGGTTTTTCTTCAGGAACGAGTAGCCGAAAATGCCGACCGTCACCGGATTTGCCTCAAGCGCCCCCACGATCAGGTCGTCATTCTCCCCCGCCTCGACGAAACTCCCGTCGCGCCGGATCCTGGTACATTGCTCTTCCGTCATCTTCCCGGCGGGCTTGCAGCCCTTTTCCAGAACGAGCTCGACAAAGGCATCGCGCGTGCCGGACGTCGGCGGCGGTCCGAGAACCTCGATTTTTTCCTGCGGCAGGGAAGGATCGATATCCGACCAGGACATGTTCGAATTGTCCCGGCCGTCCTTGCCTGCCGGCAGCTTTTCCGCAAGTGCCTGGAAAATCTGATCGATGGTCAGCGTGAATTTGGGCCCACGCTTCGAGTTTGCCAGGACGATGCCGTCGTACCCGATCCTGACTTCCAGAGGTGTCACGCCATTGGTCCGGCAGGTTTCAAGCTCATCAGGTTTCATCGGGCGGGACGCATTGGTGATGTCCGGTGTATTTTCGCCGGTGCCACTGCAAAACAGGGCGAACCCCGCACCCGAGCCTGTTGATTCAACGATGGGAAATTTCATCTCTTCGCCGCCGACCGTTTCGGCGACCGCGGTCGCAAAGGGAAACACGGTGGAAGAGCCCACGATGAGGAGACGGTCCCGGGCCTCCGCTGCGGGATGTCCAAGAATGAGGGCGCATGAAAAAATTGCACCGGCAGCGAAAAGTCTTGCCACGAAAGAACTCCCCTTCAAATGCCCGGGCAATTGGCCTCTCCGAGTTTCGGCAGGCGCGTCCCCGTCCGGTCCAGAGTTATCGGTCCCGGGTTTCAGTATTGCGACAGAAAAGGCAGAACCTCAGGCGGAGGCTTTTTCAGCAAGTCCGCTTGAATTTTCAAGAGCCGGCAATTTCGCCTTGAAAGTCGCCCCCTTGCCCGGTTCGCTTTCAATCTCCAGCCGCCCCCTGTGCCGTGTCAGGATATGCTTGACGATCGCAAGGCCAAGGCCCGTCCCCTTCATGGCGCGGCTCGATTCCATGTCGATCCGGTAGAAACGTTCAGTCAGACGCGGCAGATGCTCAGGTGCAATTCCTTCACCGTAGTCCGTCACGGAAAGTACCCAGAACTGCTCATCGGCGGATACCTCCTGCTCAGCAAGAACGACGTCCACACGTTTGCCGCTGTTGCCGTACTTCAGCGCATTTTCGATCAGGTTTTCCGTCACCTGAATGAGTTCGTCCCGGTCCCCCTGGATCTTTACCGGTTCGTCCGGCACCTGAACCCGGATGTCGACATCCAGGTCCTTGGCCATCGGAGCCAGGGCGTCCTTGGAATGGCGAATGATCTCTGTCAGATCGACCAGATTCTCCGGGCGCACATGGGCTTTCAGCTCGATCCTTGAGAGCGACAGGATATCGTCGATCAGACGCCGCATCCGCCCGGCCTGTTCCAGCATGATAGACAGGAACCGGTCGCGGGCTTCCGGATCGTTGCGGGCCGCCCCCTGAATTGTCTCGATGAAGCCGGTGAGCGACGCCAGCGGCGTGCGCAGTTCATGGCTGGCATTGGCGACGAAATCGGTGCGCATGCGTTCCAGCCGGCGGTTCTCCGTCTGGTCCTGGATAACCACCAGGATGAAATCCGGCAGTCCCTGCCCGGGTTCCGATCCGCCCGCACCCGGCATGTAGATCGGTGCGATATGAGCTTCATACCAGCTTTCGGTCGGCACCTTCTCGATCCAGTTGATCCGCTCCGTTCCGCCGGTGGTACATACCCGGTCGAATGCCTCCAGCAACGACGGTGCGCGCAGGGAAAAGGACAGGGGCGCGCCGGGTTTCACGCCACCATATTTGGCCTGGGCCTGAGTGTTGACGTAGCGGGTGATCCCGCGTCCGTCGGCAACGAAACAGGGCGACGGCAACGCATCCACCGTCACCTTCATGCCGGTCCCCGGCCACATCCTGCGGATTTCGCGTTGCGCGCTGAGCTTGACCCGGCGGCTGGCCGCCTTGCGCGGGGGGAAACCGGCCAGCAGAACCAGCACCGCGAAAAAACCGGCAGCAGCCCAGACCGGCACTTCAAGCGCGAGCACGGCGTAGGCTGCGGCAATCAGCACAGCCAGCAATATCCAACGAGCTTCCCCGATCCGGGTCAGCGGTGAAGCGGCGGCCTGAGGTTCCGAGGCCTCCTCGTTGGGCGATGGGGACAAGGTCATGGATGTTGTTCAGCGATTATCGTCAGGTGGTCCCGGGCTGCAAAGGCACTCACTATTTCGGTGTCTCAGCATTTGTGCAAGAGCGACGTCCGGATCGAACGTCAGATGAGCAGGACACTTGCCGCCGTTCCATCTTGCGTCTTTCCGCCGCGATCGAAGCTCTCCCCTACCACGGCAAACATGTCAGCAAAGCGACAAAACTGCTTTTCCTGCTCAGCTTTTCAGGCAGTTGGAAGAGACCGAACGACGGGTCAACGCCAGACCGCGGTTTTCGCCGCTTCCTGGAGGTTCCTGATGATCCGCGGCCAGCCTTCCGGCTGCTGCATGTGCCGGAGATAAGCCTCGCCGAATTCGCCGTGCCGGAGGAACTCGGTATGCACGATTTCCAGTCTGGTGGCATCCGCCATTTCCCGGAAATTGACCATCACCCGGCTGGCGGCGGCCGGGTCAGCGATTTCCGTACCGTCCTGCGCAACCTGCCAGGCAAGGCGGACGAACAATGGATCCTCGATCGAAAGAACGGTTCCCCAGATCCGCCGCCGACCCTCTTCATCGGTTTCATAGCAGCTGCCGCCCGCAAAGGGGTCAATTCCCGCGTCGACGCTGCCGTTCTCCCCGCTGAAAGGCCAGGACCACCACAGCTCGGTCCGGTCGACGAACAGCGAGAACGCCCGCTCCCGGTTCAGATCGATCGTGCAGTCAAAGCGGCATTCCGTTTCTTGTGTCATCGCCTTCCGCCAAGATGTCGCCGGGACCGCGCACGGCCCGTTCCAATCCACTTGCCACTGTCCCATAGATAGGCACGGATTGGCAAAGTTCCGGTTCCCTATCCTGTTCGAACGTCAATTCAATGACACCGCCCTGGCCTTTCAGGACTTCCAGAAGCGGAGGCCGCGCGGGTCGCCTGGCCGGTTTCTGGCCCAACCGGTTTCAAGTTGCATTCCACGGCGAACCGCTCCACTTTCGGCTGTCGCAGTACCCACAACGCCTTCCAATGGCAAGCAGATTTACAGGTTCCGACACCGGGCATGAAACACAATCGAGACTTTGATCCGCGTTACGGGGAAGCGGTCGAACTGACCTCCGGCTTGCGGCGCCTGACCGCCAGAAACCCGAGCCCGTTCACGTTTTTGGGCACGAACACCTATCTCATCGGGACGCGCCGGCTCGTAGTTGTCGACCCGGGACCGAACCTGGAAGAACACGTCGGCGCCATCTTGAAGGCGGCGGAAGGGGCCAGGATCGAGGCAATCGTCGTCAGTCACACCCATGCAGACCACTCTCCTGGGGCCCGCCTTCTGAAGGAACGAACAGGCGCACCGATCGTCGGCTGCGGTCCTCACCGTGCGGCCCGCGACCTTATGGAAGATGAAGTCAATCCGCTCGACGCCAGCGGCGACAAGGAGCATGAACCCGACACGCTACTCGGCGACGGCGAGGTCTTGAGGGCCGCCGGACTGTCGCTGGAAACCATCGAGACCCCCGGCCACACGGCCAATCACCTTTGCTTTGCCCTGCCGGGTGAAAACATTCTCTTCTCCGCGGATCATGTCATGGGCTGGGCAACCACGATCGTCGCTCCGCCGGACGGAAGCATGCGGGACTACATGGCCTCGATCGAGAAACTGCAGCACCGTCCGGAAACCTGCTATCTGCCCGGGCACGGCGGCGAAATCAACAACGCCCTCGACTACGTCCGTGACCTGAAACAGCACCGGTTGAGCCGGGAAGCCAGCATTCTTGCCGAGTTGAACCAGGGCTCCCGGACGATTCCGGAAGTCGTTGCTGCCCTTTATGCGGATGTCGACCCGAGACTGCACAAGGCCGCAGGTTTGTCGGTCTTTGCCCATCTGGAAGATCTTGTCGGACGTGACCTTGTTACCGCGTCGCCCCGCCTTTCCCTGTCATCCAGCTTCAGCGTGGCATCACGCTGACAACCCAGTCCGCGACGGAAAGCGCCGCCGGACCCCGCTTAGCCTTCCAGGTCGCTCAGCCGGAGATCGTCGGCTGAAGGATCTTCTTCCTCTTCGAAATAGGGTTTGAACGCCGGTAGCGGTATGGTCTCGCGCGGCTCCTCCAGCGGCTCGGACGGCAGCTCCGCATCCTCCAGTTCGCTCTCCTCGACGGTCAGCCTGTCGAGATCGCCGTAGGTTGCCAGCAGAACCTGATCTATTTCCGCGAAGAGGTTGCGGATGTTGTCGCGGTTCCCCTGCAGGTCCCTGAGGGGGGTGCGCGACCTCGACCGGACATCGAGCAGGGCTCCAACCGGATCCGGCCGGATACGCAAGGCAATGTCGTGCTTCAGGCCCAGTATCCGCGTGGCCTCTTCTGCCTGCAGCCGTGTGGGAGCATCCAGAAGGTCGGGCGGCAATTCGTCGACGACCGTCCAATGCAGCGCCGCGAGCGCCTTGGCGCTGGCGGTGTGCAACTGGGCCGGAGCAATCCGGTATCTTCGCGGCACGATGTCGGAATAAAGCGGTTCCTTTCCCGCTGCTGGCTGACTGATTTCCGCGAGTTCCAGAACCGCCGGCCAGATCTCCCCGGTCATCCGGTCGTTAAGCCATGTCAGGAAAGGCTGGTTTGCCTCAACCGCCCGGATTTTCACCAGAGGCGGATCCACCCGGTCGGTAGACAGGTCGTTCGCACCGCCATGGGTCACCAGCATGGAAAGGACCAGGGCAGGCGGAACAAGCGCCAGAGTCGCCAGAAAAACGCCGCCAAGCGCGGACGGCAAACCGGGGCCGCCATAGGTCCAGATGCGCTGGAATGCCGTGATTGCAAGGAGGACGGCCGTGATTGCAATGAGCGCGGCCGCCAGGAGTGACAGGACAAAGACATCTGCTTCGATCAGGCCGAAGCGCTTGGCCAGAAACGCGGTCACGGCCAGCGCCAGGGCAACCGCCCCCGTCGTCCGGCTGGCCGGCGCCGAAGAAGTCTTGTGAACGGCGTAGCGCTTCATCTCATCCCAACCCGAACCGTTGATCTGTCCGCGAGTTGCGCGCGGCAGCAGGCAGTTGTCCTGATTGTTTCTTTAATTACAGGATAAATGTCAAAAATGAACTTCACTTCAACGGCACACTCAACATACCTTGAGCACAATGGAAAGGAGAATCGGGGCGGGCTGAAATACGTGCCGGGTCAAAACGCGGGACTGCCTGCCGGAAGCGGAATGCAAAAACCGGGAATGCGTCTCTCAGCACTCGTCAAGCCGGGCGCTGTCAATATCTGCGGCTGCTATCTTCTGGCCATGTCGGCGTTTCTTTCGCCTGTCGCCCTGCTGTTTGCAACACGGTTTGCCGAACCCGAGTTGCAGCATCACCGTGCGCATTATTTCTACATCAGGACCACCATCGCCCTGCTGGTGATCGGATCTTGCCTGGGTATCCTGATGATCGTTCTCGGCGCGTCCCTGTCCACCCTCCTCATCCTGGCGGGACTGACGGTGTTGTTCCTGACGGCAATCCTGACCCTGGCCCGTTGCCTCAGCGGTCTGGTCCGGACCTTTCGCGGGCTTCCTCCGAGAAATTACCGAAGTTATTTGGTGTGAACTTCTTCCAATCCGCTATTTACAATCCCGATTTGGCGACAAGTTAACAATTCATTACCTAAGCCATTCAAATTCCTGTCGATATCGTTACATCTTGTCATCGTTTTTGACTGGCTGAATTCCCGATGTGGGCGCATGCTTGGGTATCCGGAAAAGGTTTGGACGGTTTCGTGTGCGGACTGCCCTTTGTTTGCCTTAATTGGATACGACATGCACTTGTGCCCGCGGAATTACGATAGGACAACCAGACAGCGGGCACTGGAAAAAACGGACTTGGGAAAATGTCTCAGCAAACTGCCCGCCCGACTGCAACAACAGCGATTGATGCCAAGCTGATCAATCACTACAAACCGGTCGGCATTGCCGCGCTTACGGCCGCGGCCTTGTGCAAAGGCACGGGCAAGAAGACCAATTCAGGCAAGTAAGACGCCTTCTGCGCTCCACCCGTTTCCTTCGCTTCGCGCGACGGGCAGCGCTCCGGCATCGCGTCACCTGCTACCGTACAAGGCAGGCCTGGCCGTATGAACCAGGCTGCTGGCGGTCTCCTTCCTTTCGGACGGAGACGGTTGCCGCGAAATGGTCTCTTGGGCAAACTGCCTCCACCCCGGACGCACTGCGTCCTTCCGGAGATTTGCCCAAATGATCATTGCCTATTGCCCTTCGGTCAAAGGCCTGGAGCGTGTTGAACTGGCTCCAGGCGCACCGTTGCCGGCCACCTCCGTCTGGATCGACCTTGTGTCGCCAACGTATGAGGAACAGCTCTCGGCTGAAAAGCTGATGGGTGCTGAAATACCCACCCGGGAAGAGATCGCCTCGATCGAGACCTCCGAACGTCTTTATGTGGAGCCGGGCGCCGTCGTGATGACCGCACAGCTTCCGGTCGCCACAAGGACGATCGACCCGTCCCTGTCCTCCGTAACCTTCGTCCTGAACGCCAAGCGACTGGTCACCGTCCGCTACGGCGAGCCGAAATCCATTGAGCTATTGAACCGGAAGGTCCAAAACGACACGACAATCGCGCACCGCGGCCCGGCCGTCTTTTTCGCCCTGCTGGACATCATAGTCGACCGCTGCGCCGATGAAATGGAAAATGCCTCCGCCCGCTATGACGCCCTTTCGCTGGAAGTATTCGGTGACGGCCTCAACACCCGCAAGACGGCCAGCTATCAGGTTGCCATCAAACGCCTCGGCCTGATCGGCCTTCATGTGTCGAAAATGCACGACGTCTGTACCAGCCTTCTGCGCGTGATGCTGTTCCTGAGCACTCATGCCAAACGCCTCGGCCTGAGCGAGGAGCAGACCTCAGACTGCAAGATGTACAGCCGCGATATTCACTCCATCAAGGAACACGGCGACGCGCTGGACAACAAGCTCAACTTCCTGCTGGATGCGACCGTCGGTCTCGTCACGCTGGAACAGAACCAGATCTCGAAGATCTTCACCGTACTCGGTCTCGTCTTCCTGCCGCCAACACTGATCGCATCGATCTACGGCATGAATTTTTCGAACATGCCCGAACTCAAGTGGGAGCAGGGCTTTGCCTTCTCCCTCGGGCTGATGTTCGTTTCCGTCGTCGCAACGTTCCTGTTCTTCCGCTGGAAAAAACTGCTCTGATTGAAGGAACCGGCCTGGAGCACCGTATTACGGATAAAGCCGTTCCTTCGACCAGGGATGTTCCGGCGTTTCCCGCGTGAAAAGGATCCGGTCATGCAGGCGGAACGGCCGGTCGTGCCAGAACTCGATGGACGTCGGCACCAGGCGCATTCCTGACCAATGCTCCGGCCTCGGGATATCGCCGATGCCGAACTTCGCGGTGTATTTCGCAACTTCCTTTTCCAGCGCAAAACGGCTTTCCAGCGGGCGGGACTGCTTGGAGGCCCAGGCCCCGATCCGGCTGCCGCGCGGCCGGGACCGGTAATATTCATCCGCATCTTCCGCAGAGACCTCGGTCACCGGGCCGCGGATCCGGACCTGCCGCCGCAGGGATTTCCAGTGAAAACACATGGCCGCCTTGCCCGCGGAAAGCAGTTCGCGGCCCTTTGTGCTTTCGAAATTCGTGTAGAATACGAATCCCCGCTCATCGAAGTCTTTCAGAAGAACCATCCGCACGTTCGGCAGGCCCGCGTCGTCCACAGTTGCAAGCGCAACGGCGTTGGGATCATTCGGTTCCGACCCTTTGGCGTCTTCAAGCCATTCATGAAAAAGGTCAAATGGCTCCGCCACCTCCGTAAAGTCACCTTTTGTTAACTCTTCGGGAGGATGTTTGAGATCTGTCATGAAAAAACCTGTCGAAGAACTCGGCGGCCTGGATCGCGGCAAGGATCTGCCTGACCGATGGGGAACTGTGCAATAGATGCGTCGTATCCGTTCATATACTGCCGGTGACATCAAGTTCCAACACCTTGTGCCTCTGCTTCTGGTTTTCGCTCCGCTGGTGAGCGGTTGCAGCCAGATCGAGGTTCCGGTGGGCAGCAACAACGTCGATACGCCCACCATACTGACCGGATCGATCCAGTCTTCCACAGATATCGCCTATTCAGACATCAGCGCCGAGGACCGCTCCGCGATTTCGCGCAACCTTGATGTCATCGCACCCAATCTGGACAACGGGACCGTCACCGCGACGCTTACCCTGCCCTGGCTCAATCCGCTCAGCGGAAATTCCGGCACGCTGTCCGACATCGACGGCACCTCGCTGAGCGAGACCGGCTGTGTCTCCTTCAGGACCACCGCCAACACCATTGCCGGCATCAAGCTTTATTCCGGCACTGCCTGCCGGGACGTGACGCAAAAGTTCGCCGTCACCGGGCTTGCGGTCGCAGACGCTTGATCCCACGGGAAAACCCGCTACAAACGCCTGAATCTTCAACGGCAAGGAAAGACTGGAATTTTTCCGGAATCATCCCGATATTGAAGACAAGTCCGGTCGTGCCCGGCCTCATTGGAAATCGCCTGCTCTTCAGCCGGTATTAAATCCGGAGCGGTTTCGCATGTGGGTCGGCTGACCGGAAAATCTTGGAAACCAGGTGATACGAATGCGTGATCCCTACAGCGTTCTCGGGGTGGCAAAAAATGCCAGCGAGAGCGACATCAAAAAGGCCTTCAGAAAACTGGCCAAAAAATACCACCCGGATCAGAACAAGGACGATCCGGGGGCGCAGCAGCGTTTTTCCGAAGTGAACCAGGCCTATGAAATCGTCGGCGACAAGGACAAGCGTGCCAAGTTTGACCGCGGCGAGATCGACGCGGAAGGCAAGCAGCGTTTTCAGTCCCATGGCTTCGGCGGCTTTTCCGGTTTCGACGACATGGGAGCCCAGGGCGGAACGCGTGGCTTCAGGTCGTCCGGTGGCGCTGGCGGAAGCGCGGGCGGTTTCGACGATATCCTGAACGACATCTTCGGCAGCTTCGGTGGCGGCCGGGCACGGTCAGGGCCTGGAGCCGGGGCTCACCCGGGTGCCGGATTTGCAGGTGGCGCCCGCGCCAAACCGCAACCCAGGCCCAAGGGCAAAAACGCGGAGATCGTCACAAGGATCTCGCTGGAGGACATCGTCAATTCCGGAAAGGCGCAGGTCACGCTGCCAAGCGGCAAGACCGTGAACGTCACCCTGCCAAAGGGTGTCGAGGAAGGCGAAAAGATCCGGCTCAAGGGTCAGGGTCATCCGGGCGAGACCGGCGGCCCTGCCGGCGATGCCATGGTCGAGGTCCGGTTCCGGCCGCACAAGCTTTTCGAGGTCAAGGGCTCCGACCTTCATCTCGACCTGCCGCTCACCCTTTACGAGGCCGTACTCGGCGCCAAGGTCAGAACGCCCACCCTCTCCGGTGCGGTCAACCTGACGATCCCGGCCAATGCGTCCAGCGGCAAGATCATGCGGCTCAAGGGCAAGGGCCTGCCGACCAAGACCGGCGGTCACGGCGACCTGCTCGTCAAGCTTCAGATCGTCCTGCCGGCGAACGGAGACGGCGAGCTGGAGACCCTGATGAAGGCCTGGAAAGAGGTCACCCCCTACCGGGCCCGCGGGCCGGAGTTCGACTGACACCCCAGAAAGCGCCGTGCCGTGCGGACACCACCGCATGGCACGCTCTTCACCAGTCCAGACCGCAAGCCGAGGGGTTCAAGGCAAGACCTCGCCTGGCGGCAACCGGCCACCTTCGGCCCGGTGCCGGTGTCAGCCTTGCAATTCCTCGAGCAGCTTGGCCAGAACGTCCATGCCCTTGCCCCACCCCATGTCGAGGCCGCTGATAGCTCCGGCAAAACAATCGATTTCTGCCCTGCTCGCTTCGTGCGGCGTCCATACCAGCCGGACGTCTGTCTGATCGCCGTCCTGGTCGAAGATAACAGTTGTCAGCAGGACCCGGGGCCAGTCGGGCATCATCGGATTTGAAATCACCCGCCAGTTTTCATCGGAAACCGAGTGAAGCCAGACCAGCTTCTCCGGCCTTGCAACTTCCTTGAACTCAACCCGTTGGTAATGGGATGCACCGCCGTATTTCATCTCATTGAGCCACAAGCCGCCCGGCTGGACCTCAAGCTTGTGAATGACGGTTTCGACACCCGGGCCGTACCACCGCGACAACAGATCCGGCTCGGTCCAGCTTCGCCAGACAAGTTCCCGTGGCGCATTGAAACGTCTTTCAAGAATGAATTCGAGCAAACTCACGACAATACTCCCTAACGATCGGTGTTCTTCAGTTCCTCCAGAAGATCATCGAGTTGATCAAAGCTCGACGACCAGAAAGTTCTGAATTTCTCCAGCCATGCCACCGCATCCCGCAAAGGCGCGGCATTCAGCTTCGCCGGCCGCCGTTGCCTGTCAGACGCACGCGTAACCAGTCCCGCTTTTTCAAGAACCTTGAGATGCTTTGAAACAGCCGGCTGGCTCATTTCGAACGGCGCGGCAATCTCGTTGACAGACGCCTCCCCCGCCGCCAGACGCTTCAGGATTGCCCGCCGCGTGGGGTCGGCCAGTGCCGCGAAGACGGCATCGAGATCCGGCCCTCCATCTTTATAACCACTTAGTTCCATAACAATATGGTTATATTAAAAACGACAGCAACGCAACCTGCGGGACTTGTTTTACATAACGAGTTATATATCTTGTTATGTAAAAGGAGCCAGACATGGTTGAAGACGTTGTCGCCTCGCTGGGGTATGCCACCCTTGGCAGCCGACTGAAACGGATTGGTGAGAAGTTGCAGGCCCAGACCCAGGAGCTCACCGCCGGGCTGGCCGGCACGGACCTGCCGACGCCGCACAACCCGGTTCTGGCCGCGCTCGACCTGAACGGCCCTTTGAGCATCGGAGACCTGGCGAGGGCGCTCGGCCAGAGCCAGCCGGGGGTCACCCGCATGGTCAACAGGATGAAGACGGCTGGCCTTGTCGAAGCCGAGCAGGGCACAATCGACAGACGAGTGAGCACGATCGCCCTGACGGACGAGGGGCTCCGGCTCGTTGCCCATTTGAAAAAAACGCTCTGGCCTGCCGTCAGTCTGGCCGTGGAAGACGCCTGTCTTGGCCTGGACGGTCCATTGCTGGATCAGCTCGCCCGCCTCGAAACGGCTCTCTCGGAAAGGACGCTGAAGGATCGGACCGTAAGCGGGCAGCTGCCGGACTGGCAGGCTCTCATCAACAACAGGGAGGCAAGAAAATGATCAAGCGGATCTGGCACGGCTGGACCACACCTGAAAACGCCGACGCCTATTTCCGGGTGCTGACGAGTGAAGTCATCCCCGGCATCGAGGCCAAGGCCATTCCCGGTTACCTCGGCATCGAGGTTCTGCGGCGTGAGGTGGAGGACGAGGTGGAATTGGTCACCATCATGAGTTTCCAGTCCCTCGACAATATCATCGCCTTCCAGGGACCGGACTATGAACGCTGCTACGTTCCGGATGTTGCCAAAAAGGTGCTGAAACGCTGGGACCTCACTTCGCAGCACTACGAAGTCAAGCACGCGCGCAGTTACGGATGAGCAGAACATGTCACAGCTCCTGAACCGGGCCGTCTGGTCCGCGCTGACCACACGGCAATCCGGCTTTTGCGAAAACGGTACCCTGGCAAGGCGCTTCGATCCCGCAGTCTCCCCCTTTGCGGCCTCCAGGGACAATTCGAGGGAGGCCCTTCAGGCGCTCGCGGAGCTGATCGGACCTGAGGGCGACAGGGTCTACCTGCTACAGGCGGAAGAAATTGCACTGCCGGAAACCCTCGAGGCGGAAATCACAGCGCTCGGCGTACTGATGACGGAACGGAGCGCGGCCCCGGCGCCGGACGGGAGCGAGGGAATTGTTCCTCTCGGGCCGGAGGATATTCCGGAAATGGTCGCGCTTGCGGAACTGACCAAACCCGGCCCCTTCACCTCCAGGACCCCGGACCTTGGGCCGTTCTGGGGCATCCGGTGCGGAGACCGGCTGGCGGCGATGGCCGGCACCCGGCTCAACCTCGACGGCCATCGGGAAATCAGCGGCATCTGCACTCACCCCGATTTTCGCGGGAAGGGACTGGCAAAGACGCTGACGGTGCATGTGGCAGCAAGCATTCGCGCGCAGGGCGACACACCGTTCCTGCATGCCTATGCTGACAATCACGGGGCGATTGCGCTCTACCGCAAGCTCGGCTTCGAGATCTGGAGCGAGGTCAATGTTGCCGTCGTCCGGCGTAAGGACTGAGTGCGAAGCCGGACCGGCTTGAAACGTCTACAGATGTCGGCCACACCAGATGGTTCCCCCGGATCCGCCGCCTTGTTCGACAAGAACCGGCCGGAACCCGCGGGCGGTCCAGAATTTGAGGCCGGCCGGGTTGCGTTCACTGACGCCGGCATGGACAGCACTGACGCCCTGCTCCCTCGCCGCGCCAAACCAGGCTTCCAGCAACCTCGAACCGACGCCCTTTCCCTGGGCGCGGGGCAAGAGGTTCATGTGAATATGTGCCGGATAATCCAAGGCGACCTGACCGGGAACAGAAGCCGGATGGAACAGGGACCAGATCAGAAGCTCATCCGCCGTCCATCCTGACCGGTCGCCTTCGGGTTCGTCATGGGTGCGGCGCAGATCCGGCCACCATTGCGCCTCCATGCGTTCCTCAAAGGCGCGGGTATCCGCCGTACCGACCGCATAACCCAGCACCCCTTCCCGGTCCACGGCGACAAAGCTGATCTGCCCGGCAAGCACGATATAGGGCGCAGCAAAGACATGTCCGATCAGCTTCGGATCCCGGTAAAGCGCACTCGCGTCCCGGCCGCTGTCGCCGGTCTCAAGGCAGATCCGGTAGACCGCCTCGAGGTCTTCCGCACGAGCGGGACGAATGGCGGCATCCCCCGTCACAGATCCTTCAGCCCGTACCACCAGTAGGCTCCCTGAAGATAGAGTTTACGCAGGAAGGGCAACGGAAACTTCCGGAACGGCCGTTGCAGCGCCACCGGAAGATCCTGCTGTCGCACGGTTCCGGTGATCATCCCTGCGATCTTCTCACCCGACAGGGACGCCATGGCCACGCCGCTGCCGTGCCAGCCCATGGCGGCATAAACGCCTTCCATGCCCGGCACTTCGCCGACGAAAGGCGTCAGGGTCCGGGCAAGGCAAACATGGCCGTACCATGTGTAGTCCGCCTCGATGCCCGACCAGGCCGGGAACATGGTGTCGAAATCGGACCTTGCCCGTTTCTGCATCGCTGCGAGGGCCGTCGGATTTTCGAAAAGGCCGCCGCGCGTTCCGAACAGAAAACGCCTGTCGGGCATGAGGCGGAAATAGTGCAACAGGGTGCGCGTGTCGGAGGCCATTGTCTCTGTGGTCCAGCCCTGGGCCGACAGTTCCCCGTCGCTCAGGGGACGGGTGACCAGGATGGACGACATGACCGGCATCGTGCGGCCGTGAAGCCATTTCGGTACGTCTTCCCGCGCATAACCGTTTCCGGCCAGCATGATCTTTCTGGCTCGCACCACGCCGTGTTGCGTCTCCGCCTGCCAGCGGTCGCCGTCCCGTTCAAGCGAGCTGACCGGCGTCTTGCCGAAGATCTTGCCGCCGGCCAGGCGCACCTGCTCACCCAGGGCCTGAACATAGGCCATCGGGTTCAGCGCGAAACCGTAGGGCACCAGCATGCCGCCATGGAACTCCGGGCCGCCGTAGCCCTCCGCATCCAGTTCCTCCTTGCTCAACAAGGTGGGTTTGATGCCGAAATTTTCCTTCAGGAAAGCTGCTTCGGATTTCAGCCTGGTGAAATCCTTCGGCCGGTGCGCAAGTGCAATCTCTCCCCTGGAATGACGGCTGGCATCGACGCCCCAGCTGTCCAGCCTTTGGGCGACCAGGTTCACGCCGGCTACTTGATAGGCGACGAACTTGCGGGCTTCTTCGAGGCCGAACTTGCGGATCAGCTGATGGTAATCGAGTTTCGTGCCGCCAAGGCAGCAGAAGCCGCCATTGCGCCCCGATGCCCCGTAGCCGACATGCTCGGCTTCCAGCACGCAGACGGAAACGCCGGACTGCGCCAGTTTCAACGCCGCGCTGAGGCCGGCGATACCACCGCCGATGATGGCGACATCGAACTGGGCGTTGCCGATCAGTTGCCGGTCCGGTTTCGGCTCGGGAACGCTCGCCTCCCAGTAGCTGCCGATTGTCTGCCGGTTTTCCGTATTTGTTTGTAGCATTTTCAGATACCGAACCTGTCTCGCAACGAGAACCATGTCATAGCCAGAACGAGCAGCGGAAACCGTAATCGGTCGCCACCCGGAAAGGTTGGAATTTTGAGCCGTTCGAACGCATCGAAGCGACCGGCGGTCCCGGTCACCGCTTCGGCCAGGATTTGGCCGCCGAGCGTTGCCATCGCGACGCCATGACCGGAATAACCCGATGCCGTAAGCATGTTGGGTGCCAGCCGCGCAAAATAGGGCATGCGTTTGGGCGTGATCGCCAGCGTGCCACCCCAGCCGTAGTCGATCCCGACGTCTTCCAGCTGAGGGAAGATTTCCAGCATCGGCCCACGCACGAACGACCTGATGTCTTCCGGGAACCGGTAGCCGTAATTCTCGCCGCCCCCGAACAAAAGCCGCCGGTCGGCCGACAGCCGGAAATAGTTGATCACGAACTTGCTGTCGGCAACGGCGACATTGTCTCGGATGAGCTTCTGGGCCTGGTCCTCGGAAAAGGGCTCCGTGGCGACGATGAAGTTGTTGATCGGCATCACATGGGCCGAGGTTTCCCTGTCGAGGCGGCCGAGATAGCCGTTGCAGGCAAGGATCAGATGATCCGCCCGCACCTCGCCGTGCTCCGTCCTGACCGTGATCCGCTTCCCGCCCTTTCCCTCGATAGCCGTGACGCGCGTTTCCTCAAAAAGCCGCGCCCCGGCCGCTTCCGCCGCCTGACCGAGGCCAAGCGCGAAATTCAACGGGTGCAGATGTCCGGCGCCCATGTCCAGCGAGCCGCCGTGGTAGCGCGGACTGCCCACCAGCTCGCCGATCTCCTCACCGCCGACAAAGCGGATGTCTTCATAGCCGTAAACAAGCCGGAGGTGTTCGACATGATCCCGGCTGTCCTCCACGAAACTCTTGCGGTGATCGGCGTGAAGAATGCCGGGCCTGTAATCGCAGGCTATGTCGTGACGGGCAATCAGGTCCTTGACCAGGGCCTTGGAGTCTTCCGCCAGTTCCCACAGCAGCCTTGCGTGGGCCTTGCCGTGACGCTCTTCGAGCACGGTCTGGTCCACGCGCTGACCGGATCCGACCTGACCGCCGTTGCGGCCCGAGGCGCCCCAGCCAAGCCGGTTGGCCTCCAGCAGAATGACATCGAGACCGCGCTCGGCCAGATGAAGCGCTGCGGATAGCCCCGTATAGCCGCCACCGACGACGCAGACACTGCACCCATGCGCACCTTCAAGCACGGGATGCGAAGTCTGCCGGTTCGCCGTCGCGGCATAATAGGACGGTGCGTGCTGACCGGGCGTGTCGTTCGCCGTCAGCAGATCAAGCGCAGAAAGCATGTCCGCTCGCCCCCTCCCGTTGTATCTTTATTGTGTTCGAGGCTTTGAACGGGTCGCACCTTCCCTTTTTCACGGACCGGTTTCAAGATTAAAACGGTCCGGGGAGGTCAGGTTTTGCTTGATTCTGCAAGCTCTTGGGGCTCCCCTAACGGAAGATGGCGTTCGTTCGCCCTGCCCAGATGATGCAAAAGGAAGGCAAAACTGTGTTTGGACCCGTAGAACATCCCTGGTTCGATCCGCTCTGGCGGAGGATCGTGCTTGTCGCCTTCTGCGCCTGCTGGACCGGTGTGGAATATTATTTCGGCAACACGACCTGGGTCTACATCATGGCGGCAATCACCGCCTATGCAGGCTGGGCCTATCTTGTTGCCTACAAGGGTCCGGACGATCCGGACCGCAAGACCCGCCCGCGGATGGAAGACAATGAGGGTTGAGCCGGAACGCTCACTACATCGGCAACGCCTGGCGTGGCTGTCCGTCCTGCTTCTCATCGCAATGGCCGGGGGGCTTGGAGGTCAGGCGATTGCTCAGGAAACCTTGCAGGCGTCACCGGCAGCGCCCATGCACGCAGATCCCGTCCAGGATGTTTTGAACCGGCGCTGCGTCGTCTGTCATGGCTGTTATGACGCGCCCTGCCAATTGAAACTGTCCTCCCCGGACGGATGGCTGAGAGGCGCCAGCAAGACCCCGGTCTACGCCTCCTCCAGGCTGGAGGACGCCCCGATGACCCGGCTTGGCATCGACGCAAAGACCTTGCCGGCGTGGCGGCGGAAGGGTTTCTTCTCCGTCACGTCCTCCGACGGCGGCCAATCCGTTCTCGAACAGCTGCTGCGCGCCGGGCGGAACAACGGCTTTGAACTGGGTGCGCCCCTGCCTGACACGCTGGATATCGGCATCCTGAGAAAGAACACCTGTGCCGCCCGCTCCGAAGTGGCGGACTATCTCTCCGATCATCCGCAGGGCGGCATGCCCTTCGCTATGGCACCGCTGCCGGAAGCGGATTACCGGCGTCTTCTGGACTGGGCCGCCAGCGGCGCCCAGGCACCGGCAGGCGAGGCCGTACTGCCCGAAGAAGTTATCGCGCAAACCCGGGCCATAGAAACCTTCTTCAATAAGGACGATATAAAATCGAAGCTGGTGGCACGGTATATATATGAACACCTGTTCCTGGCGCATCTGCATCTGGAAGGAGACGATCCCGGCCGTTTCTTCCGCCTGATCCGTTCGCGTACCGCCCCCGGCAAACAGGCGGACGAAATACCCTCACGCCGTCCGTTCGATGATCCGGGCGGAGCGTTTTTCTACCGGATGGTTCCCATTAATGGCACCATCCTTCACAAGGAACACATGGTCTACGAGATCGGCCCGGAGCGGCTGAAACGCTACCGAGACCTGTTCCTTGCCCCGGACTGGACCCCGGCCACCCTGCCCACCTATTCGAGCGATGCGGGCGGCAATCCGCTTTCCACCTTCCGGGCAATCCCGGCCCGAAGCCGCTACAGCTTCCTCCTCGATGACGCCCTTTTTTTCGTCCGCTCCTTTATCCGTGGCCCGGTCTGTTACGGCCAGGTCGCGGTGAACGTCATCGAGGACCGGTTCTGGGTGTCCTTCCTGGATCCCGATGCAGATCTTTCAATTACCGATCCGGGTTTCCTGAAAGACGCGATCCCGATCCTGGAATTGCCCGTTGCCCAGTCGGACGGCAAACTGAGCGGACGGCTGAAGAGTTTTCTCCTTCTCGGTCCGGTCAAATACCAGCAATTCCGCCAGGAGCGTTATGCGCTCAAGGCTTCCGGAACTGGCGGACCGGCCTACGCGGACATCTGGAAGGGTGATGACAGCCGGAACAGCAAGGATGCCCGGCTGACCGTCTACCGCAATTTTTCCTCCGCCTCCGTCGTCAACGGGTTTGTCGGAAGCGTGCCGGAAACCGCATGGGTAATAGATTTCCCGCTGTTCGAGCGGATCTACTACAATCTGGTGGCCGGGTTCGATGTTTTCGGCAATGTCGAACACCAGCTCACCACACGGATCTACATGGACAGCCTGCGGCGCGAGGGCGAGCGGATGTTCCTGTCCTTCCTGCCACCGAAAGTCCGCGAGCCTCTGCATGACAGCTGGTACGAGGGCACCTTCGTCAATCTGCTGGATCTCTGGAAGGAAAGCGACCTCGATACGGTGTCGCCGTCGGGTATCTCCTTCAAGACGGACCGGCCGATGGCCGAATTCCTGACCGGACTTCTCGACGTTGAGCCACAGCGTTGGCCTGCTACCGATCCGATCAACCGGTGCCATGGGGTGGACTGCGCCGCACCGGATACCGTTGCCGGCCGGTTGCGGCCGCTCACGGAAACCCCGGCTCCGTTTGCCCGGTATCTTCCCGACATTGCCATCCTGATCGTCGAAACCGGTGATAAGGACGAGATTTTCACCCTGGTGCACGACGAAGCCCACAGCAATGTCGCCTTCCTCTTCAACGAGGACCTGCGCCGGGAGCCGGAAAAGGACGCCCTGACCGTCGTCCCGGGCCAGTTCAGCAGCTATCCCAACTTCATTTTCCGGGTTTCGGAGGATGGTCTCGACGGCTTTGTTGAAGAGGTCCGGACGATCCGCAGCCAAACCGGGTACCTCGAGCTGGTCAACCGGTACGGTATCCGCCGAACCCATGGCGAGTTCTGGTCCCTGTTTGACCGGATACAAGCTGCGCTCATGGCTCAGGACATATTGCAGGCCGGGCTTCTGGACCTCAATCGGTACGACGATCCGAAACTCTCCGACCCCATCGAGCGTCTGTTCGAGTTCACTTTCTCTTCGGACTAGGTCGCGGATCGCTCAGACGCCGCCGAGTTCCCCGATCATCCAGTCGCAGAAAATCTGTGCGTCCGGGCTCAGGCTCTGGCGCGGGCCGGAGGTGACGAGAAAATAGCTGTGCCGGCTCTTGAGGCGCCTTTGCGAAGACCGGACCAGCCGACCGCTGTCGAGATAAGGCTGCGCGAGGGTTTCCAGGACAAGCGCATGTCCGTGCCCCAGCGCAGCGAGCTCCAGCGCCGAGAGGGTCTGGTCCACTTGAAGTCCGTTACGCGGTGGAACGGCCTGGCCGAAGGCCCGGAAGAAACTCTCCCAGGTATCGATCACGCCCATGATGTCCAGCCGGGCGGCTTCGCTGAGCGCCGCAAGATCTTTCCTTTCCGGGTCCAGGGCCAGATCTGGATGGCAAACCGGGATGATGGGATCGTTGAGAAGAAACGTCACCACCCCGTCCGACCAGTTGCCGTCGCCGAAACGGATATCGATGTCGAACAGGTCCGGATTAAGCGTCTCCGCCCAGGACGCGGAAATCATCTGCAGGTCGATGCCGGGATAAACCTCCTGAAACCCTCTGATCCGCGGGATCATCCAGAGATGGCCGAAACTGGCCAGGCAGCGGAACCTGACCGGTTGCCGGTTGCGCTCGCCAAATACGGAAACCGTCGCGATGGACAGATCCGAAAACGCCTTTTCGACTGTCGGCACATAGGTCTGGCCAAGCCGGGTCAGAACCAGCTCGCGGTGCGCCCGCTCGAACAAGGGATATCCAAGGTGCTGCTCCAGCTGGCGCACCTGGTAGCTGACGGCGGCGGGCGTGATCAGCAGTTCCTCCGCCGCGCGTGTAAAATTGCCGAGCCGTGCAGCAGCCTCAAAGGCACGAAGCCACGGCAAGGGAGGCAGATGATAAGCCATGCGGACGGTATTCCATGTTCGTGATGACCTGTTCGACGTTGACCGTTTCACTGGTTCAAGCTGTGCAAACAAGTTCCTTCTTCAAATTTTTTCAAGGTTATACCAAATGATTTTTCGTTTCAGGATTTCCGGCGTTTCCCGGAAACTTCACCGCAAGCGTTTGTCTTCTGGCGGTGTGGCGCATGCAACAGGTCGACTACATCATCGTTGGTGCCGGCTCCGCCGGCTGCATTCTGGCCGAGCGCCTGAGCGCCGACCCGCAAACCACCGTGTTGCTGCTGGAGGCCGGCGGAACGGACGCTTCCCCCTGGGTCTCGCTCCCCATCGGCTACGGCAAGCTCAACGCCGACCCCAGGCGGACATGGCGCTATATGACGGAGCCCGACGAGGGGCTCGCAGGCCGTAGCATTACCTGGCCGCGCGGCCGTCTTCTGGGCGGGTCCGGCTCCATCAACGCCATGGTCTATTGCCGCGGACTGCCGGGCGATTTCGACGACTGGGAAGCCTCCGGTGCGATGGGCTGGAGCTGGCGTGGTGTCCGGCCGGTCTATGACCGGCTTGAAACGAAGGTCGCACCGAATGGCCAGAGATCGGGCAGCGGCCCCATCCATGTCCAGGACGTCAAGGACCAGATCCACAAGGTCAACCGGCACTTTTTCGCGGCGGCCAGGGAACTGGGCCTGCCCCTGACGGACGACTTCAACGGCGAAGCGCCCGAGGGCTGCGGCATATATGAGATCAACACCAGAAACGGCAGGCGGTGTTCCTCCGCGCAGGCGTTCCTGCGCCCGGCCCGCGCCCGGTCCAATCTGATCGTGCGAACGAATGCCCAGGCACGGCGCATTCTGTTCGTCGGCACGACCGCGGCCGGTGTCGAACTTGAAACGGGGGAGCAGCTTCTCGCCCGCCGGGAAGTGATCCTGTCGGCAGGCGCCATCGGCTCGCCCCAGCTGCTTCAGGTCTCCGGCATCGGACCTGGCGCATTGCTTCAGGATCTCGGCATTCCGTTGGTCCATGCCAACAGCAACGTCGGTGCCAACCTTCAGGATCATCTGGCGGCGAACTTCACTTTCAAGGCCAGGGAAAAGACCCTGAACGCCGTCTTGCGCCCATTCACCGGGCAGGCGCTGGCGGCCCTGCAATATGCCCTCACCCGCAAGGGGCCACTCGCCCTTTCGGTGAACCAGTGCGGCGGTTTTCTGCGCTCGCGCCCTGACCTGACACGGCCCGACCAGCAGCTTTATTTCAACCCCATAAGCTACCGGCTCGTGCCTTCAGGCAACGGAACCCGCATCAAGGTCGATCCCTTCGACGGCTTCATCATCTGCGCACAGCCCGCCCGCCCCACCAGCCGGGGACGCATTGAAATCCAAAGTGCCGATTGCGCTGTTCCACCGAAGATCATGCCGAATTCGCTTGCCACGGAAGAGGACCGGAGAACCGTGATCGACGGTGGCAGGCTGTGCCGGAAGCTGATGAGCAGCAGGGCCTTGAGCGGTCTCGTCGAACAAGCTGTCGCGCCTGATCTCCTCAGCCTTGACGACGACGGAATACTGGCGGATTTCAGGGCGCGGGCCAGCACCGTATATCACCCCGTCTCCACGTGCCGCATGGGAGAGAACCGGGGAACCAGTGTTGTCGACAGCCGCCTGAAGGTCCACGGCGTGGAAGGTCTGCGTATCGTGGACGCCTCCGCCTTTCCCAACATCACCTCGGGCAACACCAACGCACCGACCATGATGCTGGCTCTGAAAGGGGCCGATCTCATACTTGAAGACCGGAGACAAACAGGAACATGACCGCCGAAGAGCTCGCAAAGGACTATCTGACATCCGGCAGGTTCCCCGATTTGCCGGACGGACATTTCATCGGCGGCCGCTTCACGCCCGCCTCCAACCGCAAGATGGCAAGCTTCGATCCCGGCCGGGCGGAGGCCTTCGCCGAGTTTTCCCTGGGCGATGACACGGAAATGGACCGCGCCATCGGCACGGCCGAAAAGGCCGCCCGCCACTGGCGGCAGGTCAAGCCCGCCGAACGCTGCCGCCTCCTGAACGACGTCGCCCGTATTCTCCGGGAGAACGCCGGCCGGCTTGCGGTCCTCGAAGTCATCGACAGCGGCAAGACCCTCGCCGAGGCATCCGGCGATGTGCAATCCTCCGCCCGCCTGTTCGAGTATTACGCCGGCGCTGCCGACAAACTCGACGGCCGCTCTGTCAATCTCGGCCCCGAATACACCGCCTTTACCGTGCGCGAACCGGTCGGCGTGACGGGGCACATCATCCCCTGGAACTACCCGACATCCACCTTTGCCCGTGGTGTCGCTCCGGCGCTGGCGGCAGGCTGCTCCGTCGTTGCCAAGCCTGCAGAGACCACCCCCTACACCGCGCTCGTCATGGCGGAGCTTCTGTGCGAGGCCGGCGTACCCGAAGGACTGGTCAATGTGGTAACCGGGCTCGGGACCGATGTCGGTGCCAAACTGGCCCGCGATCCGCGCGTGAAGCAGCTGACATTCACAGGCTCGGTTTCGACCGGCATCGACGTCGCGCGGATGACCGCCCCCAACGTCACCCGCCTGACCCTCGAACTGGGCGGCAAGTCTCCGCTGATCGCCTTCGAAGATGCGGATCCGGAAAAGGTTGCCGACGGGACCTATTGGGCGATCTTCTCCAATTCCGGACAGATCTGCTCGGCCGGGTCCCGTCTGATCCTGCACCGGGCCATCCGGGACGACGTGCTGGCCATCCTGACAGAGCGGGCTTTGAGGCTCAGGCCCGCGCACGGTCTGACCTCGCCGGAGATGGGGGCCATCAATTCCGCCCGGCATCTTGCCCGCATCAAGGCTCATGTCGATGCCGCCAGGGTGCGCGGCGCCAACATCCTGACGGGCGGGGATGTCACCACCGATTGGCAAACCGGCAAGGGCTGGTTCTTCCAGCCGACCGTGATCGCAGACCTCGGCCCGAAGGACCCTGCCGTGCAGGAAGAAATCTTCGGCCCGGTTCTGGCAGTGCAGACCTTCGAAACCGAACTGGAGGCCATTGCCCTTGCCAACGGCACTGACTTCGGCCTCATTGCCAGCGTCTACACGAAGGATGTCGGCCGGGCGATGCGGATTGCAAACGCCATGGACTGCGGCCAGGTCTCGGTCAATGATTACTGGGCAGGCGGACTGGAACTTCCCTTCGGCGGAAACAAGAAGTCGGGTTACGGCCGGGAGAAGGGCTGGGAGGGCCTCGACGCCTATACCAAGGTTAAGGCAATCACCATCAGCAACGCAGGCTAAGCGGACACACCATGAAACTCGACCAGATCGAAACCTTCGTCGTTGGCAACCCTCCGCCCCGCCACGGCGGCCGCTACTTCATATTCGTCAAGCTGGTCACCGCCTGCGGCATCACCGGCTATGGTGAAATCTACAATGCCACTTTCGGCCCCCACCTCGTAGCCGAGATGGCCAGGGAGGTGTTTCAGCGCCAGTTCGAGGGCGAAGACCCGCACCGGATCGAAAAACTTTGGCACAAAACCTACGGCGCCGGCTACACGATGCGCCCGGACGTCACCGTGATGGGTGTGCTCTCGGGACTGGAAATGGCCTGCTGGGACATCATCGGCAAAGCCGCCGGAAAGCCCGTCCATCAGCTTTTGGGAGGCAAGGTGCACGAGCGGCTCCGCTCCTACACCTATCTCTATCCGCCGCAAGGCGACGTCTATCCGGATCCGGAGACGCCGAATGTCTACAACCACCCCGACCTGGCCGCGGAGGCGGCGCTGGCGGCCGTGCGGCAAGGCTTCACCGCTGTCAAATTCGATCCTGCCGGTGCTTACACCATCTATGACGGCCATCAGCCGAGCCTTGAGGATCTTGAACGCTCCGAAGCTTTCTGCCGTACCATCCGCGAAGCCGTTGGCACCAAGGCAGATCTTCTCTTCGGCACGCATGGGCAATTCACCGTGTCCGGGGCCAAGCGTCTTGCCCGCCGCCTCGAAGCCTACGATCCGCTGTGGTTCGAGGAACCGGTTCCCCCGGAAAGTCCGGAAGACATGGCCGAAGTCGCAAGAGCAACGTCGATCCCGATTGCCACCGGCGAACGGCTCTGCACGAAATATGAGTTTTTCCGCGTTCTCGAGACCCGGGCCGCCAGCATCCTGCAGATGAACCTGGGGCGGGTCGGCGGGCTGCTGGAGGCCAAGAAGATCGCGTCCATGGCCGAATGCCGCTCCGCTCAGATCGCCCCGCACCTTTATTGCGGCCCGATTGTCGCCCTTGCCAACATCCAGATAGCGGCCTGCAGTCCGAATTTCCTGATACTGGAGTCCATCCGCACCTTCGACGGGTTTTTCGCGAACCTCCTGAAGACGCCGATCCGCTGGGAGGACGGCTATGTGATACCGTCGGACGAACCTGGCCTCGGTCACGACCTCAACGAGGCGGTCGCGTGCGCTCACCCCTATACCGGCACCGGGTTGCACCTGAACCTGCAGGAAAGCCCGGCGGCACCGCTCTAGCGAACCGATCCGGGCCGCTATGCGACCTTGGGAATAATCTTTGGTTCAGGGAGAACGACGGAACCCGGCGCGTCGGCATGAAGAGCCGTGGAGGCCATCAGAATCCGCCGGATGTCCTTCACGGGCATCGGCTTGCCGAACAGGAACCCCTGCACCTCGTTGCAGCCCTGGTTGGCGAGGAAACCCAGATGGCTTTCCGTTTCGACGCCTTCTGCCAGCACGGGGATTTCGAGGCTTTCGCCGAGGATGATCGTCGCCCGGACGATTGCCTCCGACTGCTTGTTGCCGCCGAGATCCTTGACGAATTCCCGGTCGATCTTGATCTTGTCGAACGGAAACGCCTGCAGTGTCGCCAGCGAGGAATAGCCGGTACCGAAATCGTCCATGGCGATGCGCACACCGATGCGCTTGAGCTGATGGATGATCTGCAAGGCATGCGCCGTATCGGCGATGATGCCGGTTTCCGTGATCTCCAGTTCAAGGCGCGCCGGTTCGAGACCGCTGTCTTCCAGAGCGCTGGCGACAACACCCGGGAACTGGCTGTCGGCCAATTGAATGGGGGCCACGTTGACCGCAATCTTGACCGGTTTTTCCCAGCTGGCGGCCTCCTTGCACGCGGTACGGATGATCCAGGCTCCGATTTCGCGGATCTCCCCCGTCTCCTCGGCAATCGGAATGAACTCTGCGGGCGGAATGATGCCCCGGGTGGGATGGTTCCAGCGCAGCAACACCTCCGTGCCCGTCACCTCGCGCGTGAGCACATTGTTCTGGAGCTGGTAGTAGAGTTCGAATTCGCGGTTCCTCAACGCGTTGCGCATGTCCAGAGCCAGAGCGCTGCGCTCCCGTGTCTGCCGGTCCTTGCCCGGATCGTAGCTGAAGACGGCCCCGTTTCCGGCTCTCTTGGCCCTGTGCATGGCCCGTTCGGCGGCCTGCAGCAACTTGGAGGCGTTCGCCGCGTGATCGGGATAGCAGGCGTAACCTACGCTGCAGCTCGCATTGACCTGCTCGCCCTGCCATATCATAGGGGTCGAAATCTGCTTCTGAACCCGCTCGCACAGCTTCTGGATATCGCTGCGATGAAAGATGGACTTGCTGACGACAACAAATTCGTCTCCGCTTACCCGGGCGGCAAATTCACCGGGATTGAGGTTGTTTGACAGGATCCTGGCGACATGGCGCAAAAGGGCATCCCCGCCGGTGTGCCCCAGTACCTCGTTGACCTCCTTGAACCGGGTCAGGTTGCAATTGAGCACGACGAACCGGGAGTTCTGCGAGGCGATCCGGGCGAGGAAACCTTCCAGGTAGCGGTCAAGGCCGCGGCGGTTCGGCAATCCCGTCAACGGGTCATGATGGGCAAGATGATTAAGCTTGGTATCGGTCTCTTCCGAATTCGCCATATCGATCGAATAGGTGATCATCGCAGAGAGCAGAAGCACGCTCATGGTGAAAACGACCGCAATCCCGACCAACTGGTTGGAGATCAGGTTGGACGTATTGTCATCCAGACGAAGCGGGATGATTTCAAGACCCGTCATGGCGACGAAATGAAGACAGGCCACGGCGAGAACGAAGCTGCCGGCAGCCCAGTGCTGGCAGAAACGGGTCCGGGGTCTGGCAATCCGGTTTGTGGCGAGCATGCCAAGTCCACAGGCCAGAACCACCGAGACAATGGCAAAAGGCATCGACATTGTGACGATCCCCGCGACCTGCATCGCCTCGATGCCGATAAAATGCATCGCGGCGATGGACGCACCGAATATCAACCCGCCGGCCTCAATGAGAACGGAGTGTCTGGTGAGGGAACTGACAAACAGGCCGAAAGTGGTTCCGGCGACGCCAACCAGCAGGGACAGCACGGTCAGGCCCAGATGGTATCCGAGAATGAACGGGCTGCTGTAGGCCAGCATGGCGACGAAATGCGTGCTCCAGATGGTCCCGCCCGCAATGAGGCCTGACAGGAACAGCCACAGATACCTGAGATTGCCGCTCGTATGCCGGACCCTGGCGTAAAGTCGCATGGTCAGGATCGACCCGACGGTCAGGATTATTACCGCCAGAGCGAGAAACAGCGGGTCATGCTCAAAGGCAATGCACGAAAGGACAGACAGCATCATTTACTCCAGATGCTCTCAACTTACCTTGGCCGGGCCCGAAATTCGTAAAAACACGTAGCAAGAGCCGGGTATGGATAACAGCGGGTAAACAAGGCTAAAGAGCTGTAAATACTAATCTTTTAGAAAAAATAATTATGATGATGCGTTGAACGTTCGGAGAACCGGATTTGTGCGTTTACAACTACCCTAGCGGCACCTTTGATGCCCGCAAATCAGGGGCGCCGATCGCGCTTTCCAACGCCAAAGGCCCCGCAGCCTGGCTGCGGGGCCTTCATCAACACTCCCGACGGCTGCTGGTCAGGCAGCGGTTCTGGCCTTGAATTCCAGACGCCGGCGGTGCAGCACGGGTTCGGTGTAACCGTTCGGCTGTTTGGTGCCTTCAAGCACCAGCTCGCAGGCAGCCTGGAATGCGACCGAGCCGTCGAAATCGTCCGCCATCGGCCGGTAGGCCGGATCGCCGGCATTCTGCTGATCGACTACGGCAGCCATGCGCTTCATGGTTTCCAGCACCTGGGCCTCGGAAACCACGCCATGGTGCAGCCAGTTGGCCATGTGCTGGGCGGAAATGCGCAAGGTTGCCCTGTCTTCCATCAGGCCGACATTGTTGATGTCCGGCACCTTGGAGCAGCCGATGCCCTGCTCGACCCAGCGCACGACATATCCGAGAATGCCCTGGGCATTGTTGTCGAGTTCGGCCTGGATGACTTCCGGCTCCCAGTTCGGGCGCTCGGCAACAGGAATGGACAAGATGTCCTCCAGCTTCGCAACTTCCCGTGCCGCCAGCTCGGCCTGACGGTGCGCAACGCAAACCTTGTGATAATGCAGGGCGTGCAGCGTGGCTGCGGTCGGCGACGGCACCCAGGCCGTATTCGCCCCGGCCATCGGGTGGCCGATCTTCTGCTCCAGCATGTCCTTCATGAGATCCGGCATGGCCCACATGCCCTTGCCGATCTGGGCATGACCCGGCAGACCACAGGCAAGGCCGACATCCACGTTGTTGTTCTCATAGGCGCCGATCCAGGTCGACGCCTTCATGTCGCCCTTGCGGATCATCGGTCCGGCTTCCATGGAGGTATGCATCTCGTCGCCGGTCCGGTCAAGGAACCCGGTGTTGATGAAGAATACCCGGTCCTTCGCCTGTCGGATGCATTCCTTCAGGTTCACCGTCGTCCGGCGCTCTTCGTCCATGATGCCCATCTTGAGCGTGTTGCGTTCCAGGCCGAGGGCATCTTCCACGCGGGTGAAGATTTCCGAGGCGAATGCGACTTCCTCAGGACCGTGCATCTTCGGTTTGACGATATAGACCGATCCCGCGCGGCTGTTGGTGCCCCGGCCATTCGGGCCGATGTCGTGCAACGCGATCAGCGAGGTGATCATGCCGTCGAGCAGGCCTTCGGGAACCTCGTTACCGTCCTTGTCGAGCACCGCTTCGATGGTCATCAGATGGCCGACGTTGCGCACCAGCAGCAGCGACCGGCCGTGCAGGGTCAGCGCACTGCCGTCGGGAGCCGTGTAGTTGCGGTCGCCATGCATGCGGCGGGTGACGGTTTCGCCGCCCTTCTCGAAGCTCTCCTCCAGATCGCCCTTCATCAGGCCGAGCCAGTTGGAATAAACGGTGACCTTGTCGTCCGCATCGACGGCCGCGACGGAATCCTCGCAGTCCATGATCGTGGACATGGCCGCTTCCAGAACGACGTCGCTGATATGCGCCCTGTCGTCCTTGCCGATCGGATGCTTGCCGTCGATATTGATTTCAAGGTGCAGGCCGTTCTTCACCAGGAGCACCTTGTAGGGAGCTGCGGCCTCTCCCGAATAGCCGGCGAACTGGGCCGCATCGGCAAGTGCTACCGCGCCCTTGTCCGTCAGCACCTGCAGTGCCTCGTCCCGAACGGCAAATCCGGTCGCGTCTGACCAGCTGCCTTCCGCAAGCGGCGCGGCATCATCAAGTACCCTGCGGGCGTAGGCGATCACCTCGGCGCCGCGCGCCGCATCAAATCCGCCACGCGGCGGCAGGGATCCCATGGCGTCGGTACCATAGAGCGCATCGTAGAGCGAACCCCAGCGCGCATTGGCCGCATTCAACGCATAGCGTGCGTTCATCACCGGTACGACGAGCTGAGCACCTGCCACCTTGCCGATCTCCGGATCGACGTTCGCGGTGCCGACTTCAAAGTCCTCGCCTTCGGGGACGAGATAGCCGATCTCGCCCAGGAACGTCTTGTAGCTATCCATGTCGGGCGACCCTGGATTGGCCTTGTGCCAGGCGTCGATCTTGACCTGAAGTTCGTCGCGCCGTGCCAGCAATGCCCGGTTCTTCGGTGAAAGATCATGGACGAGCTCCGACAGGCTTTTCCAGAAATGATCCTGTTCAACACCGGTTCCCGGCAAAGCCTTCTCATTGACGAATTCATAAAGAACCTGTGCGACTTGCAATCCGTGCGCATCAATACGGGCGGTCATACTTTGTCTCCACTGAGGGCGAAATTCCAACATACTTTGTGCGGTGTTTTGAGGACATTGCAAGGGAACGTCAATCGCCCCGGCCCACTTAAAACCTTTTCCATTTTGGAAAAGATCCAGATCATTATCTCCAACAGTATATAACGGTATACAAAATTTGCCCTTTGCGCAGGCCTTGCAATCCGCTACCCGTGGGTTCCAGTTTTTTCTCCATCCAACGGATTTCATGTACGCTCTGGTAAAACGCTTCGGCGGCCTGACCTATGGGAACGCCATTTTCATGCTTGGCCTCACCGCTCTCTTCTGGGGCGGCAACACGGTCGCGGGCCGGCTCGCCGTCGGTGAGGTCTCCCCGATGATCGTGGTCTTCCTGCGCTGGGTGATCGTCGCCGGCCTTCTCTTGCCAATGCAGTGGCGTCACATCCGGTCGGACTGGCCGCTCATCCGGCCCTATTTCCCGCGCATGGTGCTGATGGCGGCGTTCGGCTTCGTCGGTTTCAATACGCTGTTCTACATGGCGGCAACGCAGACCACCGCCGTCAATCTCGGCATCATTCAAGGGTCGATGCCGATCCTCGTATTGATAGGATCGGTCCTTGCCTTCGGTACGGCCGTGCGGCTGCTTCAGGTGCTCGGCATTCTGGTGACGCTTGCCGGGGTCACGCTCATTGCCGCCCAGGGAAATATCGAGACGCTGCTGGCGTTGGCGATCAACCCGGGCGACGGCATCATGCTGTTCGCCTGTCTTCTCTATTCCGGCTACACGCTCGCCCTGCGCAACAGGCCGCAAGTTTCCCCGCTCGCCTTCTTTGCCGTGCTGTCAGCCATTTCCGTCGTTACCTCCATCCCGGGCCTGATCTTCGACATCTGGAAGGGAACCGCGATGTGGCCAACGACAGACGGCTGGCTGGTCGTTCTCTACATCGCGCTCTTTCCCTCGTGCATCGCCCAGATCTTCTTCATGCGCGGTGTTGAACTGATCGGCCCCGCACGCGCCGGCGTCTTCATCAATCTCGTGCCGATTTTCGCGGCCATCCTGGCGGTTTCGATCCTTGGCGAACCTTTCGAGTGGCACCATGGCACCGCCCTCATCCTGGTGCTTGGCGGCATCTGGCTGTCGGAACGCAAGGCCACAGGTTAGGTTACGTCTCAACAGGCGAACACTTCCGGCAGAGCCCATACAAAAGACAAACTCTGTTTGATAAGGTCCACCCGTTCGTTTCTCGAATTGGGTCTGGTGTGTTGTCCGTGTTTCGATTGCCTGAAAAAACTAGGTTTCTCATTGCGCTTGCGACGCTTTTCCTGCTGCTGGGTTCTGAGGCCGATGCCGGACTTCTCGGCAAGCTTCTGAGGGAAACCGGCGACGCAGCCGGCTCGGCCGGCAAGCATGTGGACGGTGTGGCAAAGCACCTGGACGAAGGCACTTCGATTGCCAGGAAATTGCCTAAGTCCGCCGACAGCGCCGCCCTTGCCCTGGTTCCGGCCAAGGAAGGGACCTGGCAGCTGGTCACTCCGGAAGGCAAGAGCCTTGCGGTTCCATCGCTTGAGGACCTGCCAAAGAGCCTGGACGAGGCCGCCCAGGCCAGGTCCCGCCCGCTTGCCGGCGACAAGATGCCTTCCGGCCCCCAAAAGCCGGCCAAGGTCCAGGTCGCCTTGCGCGAAGCCGATTTCTTCAAATTGCGCGACGAGCTGAACGGACTTCCAAAGGGTGTCGCTCCTGTCCTGGTGAGGCGGAACGGCAGCTTTCAACCGTTAAAGCCCGTAGTCATCGGAACGCGCCGCCGTCTTGCCGTCGAACTGGGTCCGAACGTGCTGATCGACCCGGCAACTCAAAACGCGCTGGATGGCAACATCAAGTTCCTGTCCAGAACGGTCAACAGGGCAGACCTCAAGCTGGCCCGTTTCGACAGTGCAGCAGCGCAATCCGTCAACCCGGCGGAGACCTTCGTCAACCTGAACGCAGACCTCCTGGAATCGAGCCTGGCAAGGTTCAAGAACAGGACAGTGGCGGTCTCCGGCCAGATCAGGCCGAACCCCGAAACCGGTCGCCGCCTGCTCGTGGTGCGGGATGGCAAGAAGCTCCGGCAGATAGATCTGCTGGACTTCATGGCGGCCGCCGAACGTCAGCGTGTCGATCTGATGATCGTCGAAAGCACATCGCCGGTTCAGCCCGGCAAGAGCTGGTTCTCGAAATCCGCGCTGGAAAAGCGCTTTGCGAAGATGCAATCTGCCATGACCCAGGCTGACCTTCTGGCCGCCGTCTCTCCGCCCGGCACGACCACCTTGATCCATGCCGCGGATGAGCGGAACTACCGCCTCGTGACCGCGACTAGCCATATTCGGCGCACCGCGCCCAACAGCCCGGCGGCGGGTGTCAGCGATGACACATCGCTTGCCGGCTGGCTGCTGGACGCCGGCACCCGCATAGGGGTCAGGTCCGTCAGAAGCGATCACGAGAATCCGGACCACACCGACGAGGTCGCCAGCCGCTGGTTGCCCTGGATTTCCAACGTCTCGCTGATCCTGAGCGGTGTCACCTGCGCCTTTGCCCTGTTCATGGGCTGGTATCTGTGGCGCTGGTGGAACGGGCTCTGGCGGCGTTTCCTTGGACAGTCCGGCGGGAACGATTCGCTTTCGCCGGTTCTGTTCATCGTCAAGGTACTGACCTTCGTTCCATTTGCCCTTGTGTCGGCCATTCCGGCACTGATCTGGCTACTGGTCTCGGACTGCATGAAATTCCTGAGCTGGCCGTTCCGCAAGGTGTTCGGCCGGCCGTGACCCGGCCGCCCGGACACCGCGCCGGCTCCCGCACAGACAGGCGAATTTGAAATCGCCGCAAACGCAAGGCACCATGCCCGCATGGAAACACCATTGATTACAGGCGTTTTTGCGCTTCTGTTGATAACGATCTCACTGCTACAGCCTCTGGCGCGACGGCTTGGGCTCGCACCGAGCGTTCTGCTTGCCATGGTCGGAACGCTGATCGGCATAACCGCGACCTATCTGCTCTACACACCGCACACAGACGCCTTCAACACGATTGCCAACGTCTTCGTGCACCCGCCGCTGAACTCGGAGATGATCCTCTATATCTTCCTGCCGATCCTCCTGTTTCAGACAAGCCTGACGCTGGATATCCGCCGGATCTTCGAGGACATCGCACCGATCCTGGTGATGGCCGTTGTCGCGGTCCTGGTCGCGACCGCTTTCATCGGCTTTGCCCTTTATCCTCTCTCCGGCGTGTCGCTGCTTGCCTGCCTGCTGCTCGGCGCCATGGTGGCGACCACCGACCCGATTGCCGTTGTCGCCATCTTCCGCGACATAGGCGCCCCGGCACGGCTCGGCCGGATTGTCGAGGGCGAGAGCCTTCTGAACGATGCCGCCGCCATCGTCATCTTCGTGATCCTGCTGGACATGCTGACAGGAGAACAGGCCCTGACAGCCGCCGAGGCCCTGATCGCCATCGGACGCTCGTTTGCCGGCGGGATCATCGTCGGCGCCCTGCTGGCGCGCATCGCGATCAGCCTGCTGCCCCTGATGCGGGACCTGCCACTTGCTCAAGTGACCCTGAGCCTTGCCCTGCCCTACGGAACCTTCGTGCTCAGCGACCAGTTCGCGGATGTTTCAGCGGTTGTCGCGGTCGTTTCCGCAGGAACAGTTTTCAATCTTTACGGCCCCGCACGCATTCAGCCTTCCAGCTGGGATTTTCTTCATGCGGTCTGGGAACAGATTTCCTTCTGGGCCGCGTCCCTCATCTTCCTGCTCGCCGCGATCCTGGTTCCACGTTTTGTCGACGGCTTCACGCCGATCGACATTCTGCTGCTGTTCGTTGTGATCGTCGCCGCGCTCGCCGCAAGGGCGGTTGTCATTTACGGACTTCTGCCGGTGCTCACGACGCTCGGCATTGGCCAGTCCGTGAACAAGAAGTTCAAGACCGTCATCCTGTGGGGCGGCATGCGCGGCGCGGTGACGCTGACGCTGGCACTCAGCGTATCGGAACACGCTCTGCTGTCCGCCGAAGTGTCCGGTTTCGTCACCAAGCTGGCAACCGGTTTCGTCCTGTTCACCCTTCTGGTCTACGGCACCAGCCTGAAACCCCTGATCCGCCTGCTCGGCCTTGACCAGCTGAACCCGCGCGACGAGGCGCTCAGATCTCACTATCTCGCCCTTGCCCTGTCGGATGTGCGCCATGAAATCGCGGAGGCGGCAGACAGCTACCACATTGCGCCGAAGGTCACCGGCTCAGTTCTGAAGGACTACGAACAACGGACAGCGGAGGCTGCGGCGGAAACCAACAAGATGGAAGAGCTCAGCGACTGGGACCGTGTCCGCATCGGCCTCATCGCTCTCGCCGACCGCGAACAGCAACTGGTTCTGGAGCATTTTCACGACAAGACCATTTCGGGCAGATCCGTTTCGAGCTTCCTGACGCTCACGGGCCGCACGGGTGACCTGACCCGGAGTGACGGCCGCGCCGGCTACAACAAGGCGGTGCGTCAGCCGCTCAAGTTCGGCCTCGGCTTCCGGATTGCCCAGATGCTGCAAAGACGCCTGCGGATTGCCCGTCCGCTGGCGATCCGTCTGGCGGACCGCTTCGAATTTCTGCTGGTCTACAGGATACTCGCGGACGAACTGATCGACTTCAACAACCGGCGAGTCCGGCCGCTGCTTGGTAATCGGGTCGCCGACATCCTGCACGACACGCTCTGCATCCGCCAGGACGAGACGATCCAGGCAATCGACGCCTTGCGCCTGCAATACCCAGACTATGCCGACGCGCTGGAAAGCCAGTTCCTCCGCAAGGTTGGTGTCCGGCTGGAGGAAACGGTCTATGACGAAGCCAAGGAACAGATGCTGATCGGAACCGAACTGCATCAGGATCTCGTTCGGGACGTCGAACGCACGCGACGGGAATGCCACAAGCGCCCGAAACTGGACCTCGGGCTGAAAACCCGCGAGCTGGTCAGTGCCCATCCTCTGTTCACGGACCTGCCGAAGAAACAGCAGAATGCCATCCGCCGGAAAATGCGGCCGCAGTTCGCCACTCCCGGTGAACATCTGATCCGCAAGGGCGACCGGGGAGATGCCGCCTATTTCATCGCCTCCGGCGCCGTGGAAGTGCGCGCGCCAACCCACACCGTCCGCCTCGGGCGCGGAGACGTTTTCGGCGAAATCGCCCTGATGACCGGCGGACGCCGCAGCGCGGACGTCTATGCGCTCGGCTATTGCCAGCTCCTCAGCCTCAGGGCGCAGGACTTCAAGGCCCTCATGGAACAGCACAAGGAGCTGCGTGACCACGTGGTCAGCCTCGCGGAGAAACGCCAGCTGATGAACACCGACCAGGAGATTTCCGAAATGGAAGATCCGGTCGTTCCGGTCTTCGCGACAAAGCCGGAAACCGAATTGGAAGCGGAAGAAGCGCCCCTTCAGGAGGACTTGCCTCCTGACGGAAGCGAGGACGCCGAACCGGATGTTCCTTGCAATGCTTCGGACAATCCGCCGGAGGACCATGCCGAGGCCTCCGAGAGCACCGAAGTGGAAGTGGACGCAATCGAGGCTGCTGAGGCTGCTGAGGCTGCTGAGGCTGGCAATGCACCGGAAGCCGAAACAGGTGCAGGCACGGCAACAAAAAAAGAGACCGCATCGGCCTGATGCGGTCCCCAGCCTGTAAACCTGAAGTGTCTCAGCCTGCTTTCTGGATCTCCACCGAATGCGGATAGGGAATGGAGATCCCGCCAGCATCAAAGGCTTCCTTGACAGTCTTCAGCATGTGGAACTTCAGCTCCCAGTAGTCGCCCGCGTTGCACCAGAGCCGGACACCGAGATCCACCGAACTGTCGCCAAGATTGGTGACACGCACCCAGGGCTCCGGGTCTTTCTGTACCCGCTCATCGGCATTGGCGACATCCAGGATGATCTGGATGGCCTTGTCGGCGTCGTCGCCATAGTCGATGCCGTAGGTGATGTCGAG
>NZ_JBNKYW010000051.1:0-13848 GCF_050301095.1 Roseibium sp. | reverse complement strand
GAAGAGACCCGGTGCGATGGCCATCACGCGAATGCCGTACCGGGCGAATTCGCGGGCCGCGGGCAGGCACATGGCGGCAATACCGCCCTTGGAGGCGGCATAGGCGGCCTGGCCGAGCTGGCCGTCCTCGAAGGCGACGGAGGCGGTGTTGACGATCACGCCGCGCTCGCCGTTTTCCAGAGCCTCAAGTTCCATCATGCGTCTTGCCGCATGGCTCATGACGTTGAAGGTGCCGAAGAGGTTCACCCGCAGCGTCTTCTCAAAAACATCGAACGACAATTTGCCTTCCCGTCCGACGATCCGCGCGGCAAGGCCGACCCCGGCGCAATTGACGACGATGCGCGGCGCCGAGCCGAGCTGCCGCGACGCCTCGTCCAGCGCCGCGCCGACCGCGGCCGCGTCACCGACATCGGCCTGAACGGCAACCCCGCCGATCTCGCCGGCCACCGCCTGCGCCCGGCCGAGATCGAAATCGAGGATCGCGACCTTCGCTCCCTCGCCGGCAAAATGGCGCGCGGTGGCAGCGCCCAATCCGCTGCCGCCACCGGTTACGAGCACGGATTGTCCTTCGATCAGCATGACAGGGCCTCAATTTTGGTTTTGATCATCATTGTTATGGTTCATATCTATTTTCATGCACCAAAAGAGGTGCCATGCCGCCGGCCGGGTTAACCGGCCAGCAGGAACAGGGTGATCGACGGGAACAGCACCAGAAGGGCGACACGCACGATGTCGGAAGCCACGAACCAGAGCACGGCCTTGTAGGTCTGCTTCATCGGTGTCGTGCGGTCCATCGCGTTGATGATGAAGAGGTTCATGCCGACCGGTGGCGTGATCAGACCGACCTCGACGACGATGAGCACGATGATGCCGAACCAGATGGCGACCTGTTCCGGGCTCATGCCGAAATCCAGCACGCTGATCACCGGGAAGAAGATCGGGATCGTCAGCAGGATCATCGACAGGCTGTCCATCAGGCAGCCGAAGGCCAGGTAGAACAGCAGGATCAGCGTCAGCACCACCCAGGGGCTGAAGCCCTGGCCGACCACCCAGCCGGACAGTTCCTGCGGCAGCTGGCTGAGCGCCAGGAAGCTGTTGTAGAAACCGGCACCAAGCACGATGAAGAAGATCATCGCGGTGCTGAGCGCGGTCTGGATGATGCTGTCCATGAACATCTTCCAGCTGAGATTGCCCGACACCAGTGCAATGACCCCGGTGCCGGCAGCGCCGACGGCGGCCCCTTCGGTGGGCGTGAACCAGCCCAGATATATCCCGCCAACGACAAGCCCGAAGACCAGCAGCACCGGCCAGACATCCATAAGCGCACGTAGCCGTTCCGAATAGGGCACGGGATCGCGGGTTCCGGCGGCCTCCGGATGCAGGCGCACGTAGATCGAAATGGTGATCATGTAGCCGATGGCGGCAAGGATGCCCGGTATGAAGGCGGCCAGGAACAGCTTGGCGATGTTCTGCTCGGTCAGGATCGCATAGATCACCAGAATGACAGACGGCGGAATGAGAATGCCGAGCGTGCCACCGGCGGCAAGCGTCGCGGTCGAGAACCCGCCTGAATAACCGTAGCGGCGCAGCTCGGGCAGAGCCACCCGGCTCATGGTGGCGGCGGTGGCCAGCGACGAGCCGCAGATCGCGCCGAATCCCGCGCAGGCGCCGACGGCGGCCATGGCGACCCCGCCCCTGCGGTGACCCAGCCAGCTTTCGGCGGCCTTGAAAAGCGAAGCCGACATGCCCGAATGGGTCGCGAACTGGCCCATGAGCAGGAACATCGGAATGATGGTCAGCGAGTAGCTGGAGAAGGTGGTGTAGGTCTCGCTCTTCAGCTTGGCGAGGATGATGTTGGGATTGCCGGTCGCCAGATAGAGGCCACCGAGCCCGCAGATCATCATCGCAAGCCCGATCGGGGCCCTCAGGAAAATCAGGATGAGAAGGATGGGAAAGGAGAAATATCCGAGTTCAAGCAGGCTCAATGGACTCCCCCCTCCGCATCCGGCATGAAGCGCTGGCCCGTGATGAGCTCTGCCACCCGTGCAATCGCGCAATAGAGGGCGACGACGGAGGCGATCAGCGCCGCGCCGAAGGAGAGCGCATAGGCCCACCAGATCGGAAACTGCAGGATGAAGGTCGTCTCGCCGTAGCGCATCTTGTCTTCCATGCCGACGAAGAGGCGCCAGGTGATCAGGAGGATGAGCGCGCTCAAGAGAACCTCCCAGAAGGTTACCAGAAACCGGTTCATCAGATGCGGAAAGCTACCGGCGAAGACATCGACGGCCGCATGTCCCTTGCGGAGCTGGCAGATCGGCAGGAACGCGAAGATCGTGAAGCTGATCCCCGCCTCGACCAGTTCGAAATCGCCGGAGACCGGACCGACACCGGCCGCGATCAGGGCATTGGCCGCGCCCTCGGAGAGCGAGGTCAGGAAGGCGGAATGACCGAGTGTGTTCAATCCCCGTCCGAGCACGCTGACACAGGTCAGGGCTATCAGGGCGGTCAGTACCAGTCCGCCGAGGATCGCCATGAAGCGCGCCAGGCGCTCCACCAGTTTAAGCAGCATTGTCTTCTTGTCCTGTCGGAGGCTCCCCCGGAAACCGGTTCCGGGGGACTATCTTGTCCGAATGGGTCAGTTGGCCATCAGTTCGGCGGCCCGCTTGCGCAGACCTGTGCCGTCCAGGCCCTTCCCGTCCATTTCCGCGGTCCACTCGTCGATCGTGCTCTGTGCGGCAGCCTGCCATTCGGCAACCTGTTCAGGCGTCAGCGTGATGATGTTGTTGCCCATTTCGACGGCAGCCGCCCGGGGACCGGCATCGTCGGCCTGCATCGTCTTGCCAGCGAGCGCGGAGAACTCTTCGCCGGAGTTCGCATCGATGATCGCCTTCAGATCATCGGGCAGCGACTCGTACTTGTCCTTGTTCATCGCGAAGATGAAGGCGGTGGTGTAGATCGCGTTGCCGGGGAACTCGGTGTGGTTCTTCACCAGCTCGTTCACCTTGAGCGCCCCGACGACTTCCCACGGGATAACCGTCGCATCGACAACACCCTTGCTGAGCGCTTCGGGAATGGCCGGCACCGGCATGCCGATGGTGGTTGCGCCAAGATTGGAGAACAGCTTGTTGGTGACGCGGGTCGGTGCGCGCAGCTTGACGCCGTTGAGATCGCCCAGAGCGGTGATCGGCTTGCTGGAGTGGATGACGCCCGGGCCGTGGACCCAGAGAGCCAGCGGTTTGAAGGGCGCGAAGTCCTGATCCATCATGGTTTCTTCGGCCAGCTTCCAATAGGCGCGGGACATGGTTTCCGCGTCGGTCATGGTGAAGGGAAGCTCGAACACTTCAGTGCGCGGGAAACGGCCGGGCGTGTAGCCGGCAACGGTCCAGACGATATCGACAACCCCGTCGACGACCTGGTCGATCAGCTCCGGCGGCTTGCCGCCAAGCTGCATGGCCGGGTAGCGTTCGATCTTGATGCGACCACCGGATTCGGCCTCGATCTTGTCCGCCCACGGGTCCAGGACGTGCTTCGGCACATTGGCCTGAGCCGGCAGGAACTGGTGCAGGCGCAGCGTGACTTCCTGTGCCAGCGAACCGGATACCGATCCTGCAAGTGCAACTGCGGAGACGGCTGCGGCGGCTGCCAGTTTTGCCACCTGCCTGTTGAGTCTGATCATGTTTTCCTCCCTGTCAGATCATTTGCGTTACCGGACCGGAACCTCCCTCCAATCCGATAATGATCTATAATAATTATGTTCTATAACTATTTCCCGCAATCCTGTCCATCAGGAAATGACGCCAAGGCTTCTCGCGGGATAGGGAACGGCAAGAACAGCATTCGCGACAACTGCTTTCCGGCGCCCACATCAGGCAAAATCCGTTCCGGCTCATGACCGCGCCCTCCCTTGCAAGACCGTGTCCCCGGGAGGCACCTTAGCATTGTTTTCAGAGAAGAAAATCCATTTGGGGACAATCGCCTGAAGTTAAGGCCACCCGCCAAATCGAAGACAGGACACCCTGCGGGCGTCACCGGTTTTCCGGTGATTGTCCGTCAGCTCTCGAGCCCACCTCAACAACTGCGACCACCAGGCCCGGACCCGGATGTCACAACCTCCGCTGCCGGCAACAGTTCGGCAACTTCGAATTTTTCATTAATTAAATCAATTACTTATTTCAAAAAACAGTCAATCTTCACCGTATAGCTTTACAAAAGTAATAAAGTAATACTTAATGATCTGCGTTAGAAGAATATACCTTGTGGAGGAGACTATGAAACTCAAGGCAATGCTCATTGCCGGGGCGATGGCGTTCGCACCCGTGACCGCAATGGCGGCCGATCTCACGATCGGTTTTTCGCAGATCGGCTCTGAGTCGGGCTGGCGGGCAGCAGAGACCACCGTTACCAAGCAGCAGGCGGAAAAACGCGGCATCGATCTCAAATTCGCCGACGCCCAGCAGAAGCAGGAAAACCAGATCAAGGCGATCCGCTCATTCATCGCCCAGGGCGTTGACGCGATCCTCCTGGCACCCGTCGTCGCAACCGGATGGGACGAGGTCCTGGAAGAAGCCAGGGATGCGGAAATTCCGGTGATCCTGCTCGACCGGACCGTGGACGCTTCCGATGATCTCTACATGACCGCCGTCACTTCCGACCTGGTTCATGAGGGCAGTGTCGCCGGGCAGTGGCTCGTGGACGAGATGGCCGGCAAGAAGTGCGATATCGTTGAACTTCAGGGCACGACCGGGTCGTCTCCGGCCATCGACCGCAAGAAAGGCTTCGAACAGGCCATCGCCGGTCAGAACAACCTGAACATCGTCCGCAGCCAGACCGGCGACTTCACCCGGTCCCAGGGCAAGGTGGTGATGGAAAGTTTCCTGAAGGCGGTCGGCGGAGAGAACATCTGCGCCCTCTACGCCCATAACGACGACATGGCCGTCGGTGCCATTCAGGCCATCAAGGAAGCCGGCCTGAAGCCGGGTGAGGACATCAAGATCGTTTCGATCGACAGTGTTCCGGACATCCACCTGGCCATGGCCAACGGTGAAGCCAATGCCACCATCGAGCTGACCCCGAACATGGCCGGCCCTGCGCTCGATGCACTGGAAGCCTACCTCAAGGACGGCACCGTTCCGCCGAAATGGATCCAGACCGAATCCAAGCTCTACACGCTCAAGGATGATAACATGGCCATCTACGAGATGAAGAAAGACCTGGGTTACTAGGATCTTCGCCAGGAATGCCGGGCGGCCCTTCCGCCCGGCAAACACACAAAATGCGACGGACTTCGGGGGGAAGCCGATAAATGGCGAGTGTCACGAGCCCTGTGTTGGAATGCAGAGGGATTTCAAAGTTTTTTCCGGGAGCTATCGCCCTGGATGCGGTTGATCTGACCCTTTACCCGGGTGAGGTGCACGCGCTTCTGGGGGAAAACGGCGCCGGTAAATCCACGCTGATCAAATGCCTGACGGGCGCCTACAGGCGTGACAGCGGCACGATCCTCCTCGACGGCGAGGAAATCTCACCACAGAGCACACTGGACAGCCAGAAGCTGGGGATCGGCACCGTTTATCAGGAAGTCAATCTGCTGCCCAATCTGACCGTTGCGGAAAACCTCTTTCTCGGCCGCCAGCCGATGAAACACGGCCTCATTTCCCAGCGGCGCATGCTGGCCATGGCGGAGGACCTGCTTACCGAGTTCGGACTTCGCATCAATCCGGCCGAACCGCTGTCGGCCTATTCCGTCGCCGTGCAACAGGTTGTTGCAATTGCCCGCGCCGTGGAGCTTTCCGGCAAGGTGCTGATTCTCGATGAACCGACGGCCAGCCTCGACCGCGACGAGGTCGAGCTCCTGTTTTCCGTGATCGAAAAACTCAAGGCCCGGGGTCTTGCAATTGTCTTCATCACCCACTTCCTCGATCAGGTCTTTCAGATTTCCGACCGCGCGACCATCCTGCGCAACGGCCGGCTGATCGCAACGCGCCAGCTTGCCTATTCGACCCAGACGGAAATCGTCACGCTGATGCTCGGGCGACAACTGGAAGACAGGATCCAGGACCGTGCGCCGACGGAAACCGGCGACACCCTGATCGAGCTGAAGAATTTCGCAAGGCGCGGCGTGATCGAACCGTTCGACCTGACCGTCCGCAAGGGCGAGGTCGTAGGTCTCGCCGGTCTGCTCGGCTCGGGCCGAACCGAAACCGCCAGCCTGATCTTCGGCGCCATCCAGGCCGATCAGGGTGAGGCGCTCCTGGAGGGGCGCAGGATCGGTCTGAAAAATCCACGCGAAGCCATTTCGCACCGCATCGCGCTTTGCCCGGAAGATCGCAAAAGCGACGGCATCGTCGGGGATCTCTCCGTCCGGGAGAACATCGTCCTTGCCCTGCAGGCCCGGCAAGGCTGGTTCCGACCGCTTGCCAAGGCCAAGGTGAACGAGCTGGCCGAAGCCTACGTCAAGGCGCTCGACATCCGGCTTGCGAGCCTCGACATGCCCATCCGGCTGCTGTCGGGCGGCAACCAGCAGAAGGTCCTGCTGGCCAGGTGGCTGGCAACCAACCCCTCTTTCCTGATCCTGGACGAACCGACCAGGGGCATTGATGTCGGCGCGCATGCGGAAATCATCGCCTTGATCGAAAGACTGCGCGAGGACGGGCTTGCCCTGCTGGTCGCCTCTTCGGAACTGGAGGAACTTGTGGCCTATTCCAATCGTGTGATCGTGTTGCGCGACAGGCGTCAGGTGAAAGAACTTTCCGGTGACGACATCACCACGTCCAATATCGTCAGGGCGATTGCCGACGAACCTCAAAACGACTACCAGGCGGAGGCTGTCTGATGTCCGGCATGACCCGGTCGACCCTGAGGCGCATCACGCCGCAACTCGTCATTCTCATCGTCGTCCTCACCCTCAATTTCCTGGTCTTCCCGGACTTCTTCCGGATCGAGTTCCAGCACGGCCGGCTGTTCGGCAACCTGATCGACGTCCTGAACCGGGGAGCACCGACGGCCCTTTTGTGTATCGGCATGACGCTCGTCATCGCGACGCGGGGGATCGATCTGTCCGTCGGTGCCGTCATGGCGATTGCCGGCGCGGTTGCCGCTTCGCTGGTGGTCGACGGCCACAGCTGGCAGACCGCCCTCGTGGGGGCGCTCGCCGTCGGGTCCTTGTGCGGGCTTTGGAACGGCGTCCTCGTCGCCGTCCTTCGCATCCAGCCGATCGTCGCCACGCTTGTGCTGATGGTGGCCGGGCGTGGCATCGCCCAGTTGATCACGGAGGGCACCATCCTGACTTTCGTGAACCCGGGACTGATCCATCTGGGCGCGGGTACCATTTTCGGCATTCCGACCCCGATCCTGATCTGGATCTTCCTCGGGCTTCTGGTGGCGGCGATCGTGCGCAAGACGGCGCTCGGCATGCTGATCGAGGCCATCGGCATCAACGAGAGTTCCTCGCGCCTTGCCGGCATCAACAGCCGGGTGCTGATCATCTCGGTCTACCTGATCTCCGGCTTCTGTGCGGCGCTTGCCGGTGTAATCGTTGCCGCCGACATCAAGGGAGCCGACGCCAACAATGCCGGCCTCTGGCTCGAACTCGACGCCATCCTGGCGGTCGTCATCGGCGGCAATTCCCTGCTCGGCGGTCGGTTTTCCATCCTGGCGTCTCTGCTTGGCGCCCTGATCATCCAGTCGGTGAATTCCGTCATCCTTCTGTCCGGCATGCCGCCGGAGTTCAACCTGGTCATCAAGGCCCTGATCATCATCGCGATCCTGGTTATCCAGTCGCCAACCGTGAAGCACGCGCTCTACATCCTGCGCGCCTCGACCCAACCGGCCCCGCCCGAACCCGCCCAGGAAGCAAAAGAAGGCACACAATGATCCGTTCCACCCATCTGCCGCTTCTGGTGACCATCGCCACTTTCGTGCTGGCCTATACGCTGTGCGCGTCGCAGTACCCGGCCATGCTGTCGACACGGGTTGTGGCGAACCTTCTGACGGACAACGCCTTTCTGGGCATTGCCGCGGTCGGCATGACTTTCGTGATCCTGTCCGGTGGTATCGATCTTTCCGTCGGCTCGGTGATCGCCTTTACCGGCGTATTCCTGGCTGTGATCCTGAGGGACACCTCGATCCATCCGCTGGCCGCCTTTGTCCTGGTTCTGGCGATCACCATCTCCTTCGGCGCAGCGATGGGGGCGATGATCCATTACCTGGAAATGCCGCCCTTCATAGTCACGCTGGCGGGCATGTTCCTCGCCCGGGGTGCGGCCTATGTTCTGTCCACGGACAGCGTGCCGATCACCCATGAGTTCTACGACACGCTTCAGGCGCTCTACTGGAAGGCGCCCGGCGGCGGACGGTTCCGTCTGACGGGCATGATCATGCTGCTGACCTTTGCCGCCGGCATCATCGCCGCGCACCGCACGCGCTTCGGGCAGAACGTCTATGCCCTTGGCGGCGGCCAGCCGACGGCACGCCTCATGGGGGTTCCGCTGGCGCGGACCACCATCGGCATCTACGCAACCTCCGGCGGACTTGCCGGGCTCGCCGGCATCATCTTCTCGCTGTACACGTCAGCCGGTTATTCGCTGGCGACAGTGGGCGTGGAGCTCGACGCCATCGCGGCCGTGGTGATCGGCGGCACATTGCTCAGCGGCGGCACCGGCTTTGTCGCAGGCACATTCTTTGGCATTTTGATCATGGGATTGATACAAACCTTTATCGTGTTCGACGGAACGCTGTCGAGCTGGTGGACCAAAATCGTGATTGGCGGTCTGCTGTTCGGGTTCATCTTGCTTCAGAAGGGTCTCACTTGGGCAACCACACTGCGCAGAAAACCAGCGACAGAGTTCGCCGCGCAATCATGACATTCGTCGCCACGGGCGGGTTGGGGAACCAGATCGGAAATCACACTGACCAGGTTGTCGAACAGCTTGGCCGCGCCATCGTGGCCGGTGAGTATCCGCCGGAGTCGATGATCCCCCTGGACCCGGACATCTCCGAAATGTTCGATGTGTCGCGAACGGTGGTGCGCGAGGCAAAGAAGACACTGATCGCAAAGGGACTGATCCAGTCGAAGGCCAAGGTCGGCACCCATGTGCGGCCGGCGTCAGAATGGAACATGTTCGACCCGGACGTGCTGCGATGGCACGCGGCGCTGAAGAACGTCCGCCCCTTTCTGGAAGACCTGTTCGAAATCCGGCTGATCTTCGAACCGGCAGCCGCCAGCCAGGCTGCCAGACGGGCAAGCGACGCGGAATGCGCGGCACTTTCAAAACTGTGCGACAACCTCGCCAAGGGCGAGGATCGGGCCGCTGTAGCGGTGGCCGACCTGGAATTTCACAAACTGATCCTGAAACTGTCCGGCAACCGCTTCCTGCAGTCCCTCGGCGACCTGGTGCAGGCCGCGCTCTATTCGCTGTTCATCAACGAAGCGCACGAACGCAACGACCAGGAGACCCGTGAATTTGTCGAGCGCCACAGGGCCATCGTCACGGCGATAACGGCGGGCGATGCGAAAGGTGCGTCTGCCGCTATGGAAGCGGTCATCCTGGCGGGCCGGCGCATCGAAATGGGGATTTGATACCGGCTCCCGGAGCCGCAAGTTTTCGGCAAGAAAATTCGCTTCGATGAAGGCCGGGTTACCACACTTTGCAATAGACTTTTAACGCCCTCCGGAAGACACTTAAGCTTCTGCAGCTCTTTGGCGATTTCTGCCCTCGGACAACAGCCCGTAATTGTAATTCCACAAAGTGTTGCTAAATATGAGTCTGTAATTTTGACGATCATTGGGAAGGGGCCGATGGCGGATTTGAGTGCGCAAATTGAAAAGTCGAAGCAGGAAGTTGCGGCGGCACAGCAGAAGATCAGCGAACTGACTTCGAAGATCGAGACGGCGAAAACCAAGCTCGAGTCCGGCCAGGACATCTCCATCGACATCGAGAACGCATCCCTGGACGACGTCCATGCACATACGGAGCTGATGGGCGCCAATATCGCCGAGCTGATCATGGGCCTCGACGATGTCACGGCAAACTTCTCCAAGGACTTCGATTCCATGCGTTCGAAGACCGGCTGGGAGACCTTTGTCGGCATCTTCTCCAAACAGCGCTCCGACAGCATCCGGCAGGAGCGCATGCGCTCGGCCAGCATCGACGACAAGCTGCAGGACCTGATTTCCAAGTCCAACGTCATCAGCCAGCTCCTGCAGGAACAGCTCAACACGCTGAACGACCACAGCAGCCGCGTGGAGACCAACCTGAGCGCGACCCTTGCCCAGCGCGAGCAGTCCGTCGGCATGCTGGAAGAGATCAAGAAAAAGATCCTGGCGATGGATCCGGACATCATCGCGCTTGAAAACAAGATTTCCATGGAAACGGACGCCGCCGCCCGCACCAAGCTGGAGAGCCAGCTTGCGGAAATGAACGCGGAATACAACCGCCTGGCGCAGGAAGAACAGGTGCGGCTGGCCGAGAGCCAGACGCTTGAGCGCTACATCGAGAAGGGCAAGACCTGGGTGGACAGCCTGCAGAACCAGGCCGCGACCCAGATGGTGCTGATCAACAAGCTGCAGACGGACACCAAGCAGCGCGTTGTGCTCTACGACGCGCTGGTGAAGTCGCTGAAGACCGCCCAGCAGCAGGACGTGGCGCACCGGATCAACGAGATCGGCGTTGCCACCGACAAGGAAGCCCAGTCGGCCATGGCGGCCATCGGCTCGGCCACCAACCAGCGCATGGCCGACATGATGGAAGCCCATGAGGACCACATGGTGTTCGCGCGCAAGGTTCTGGAAGAAAAGGCCAAGTCGGACGAACGTTTCGCCCGCCGCTTCCAGCAGATTGTCGAGAAGCACGACAAGAACGCCTACGGGGCCTGAGGGCTGAATCCGGATGGTGGATCTGACACTGGATCACAGGACCTTGGAAGAAGCGCATGAAACACGGCGCTACTTCGCCAAGTTCGAGCGCATCATCTCCCATCTTCAGGGCGTCGCGGAGAGTGTCGTGCCGGAAAACACGGCACTCGCCTCGGAGATCCCGATCCTGAAGGAGTATCTGGAAGCGCTTTCGGGTACCTTCACGGCGCTGTCCTACAAGTACCTGCTTGCGGGCCGGGTGTCGGAGATGCTGCCGTCGCTGCTCAACATCGACCGGCAGGACAGCGGTTTTCCCATCTATCAGGAACTGCTGCAGATGGCGAACGACGCCATGCAGGCGGAGACGCACCTGCGCACGCTGTCAGGCATGCGCGACCTGAAGATCGCGATGATCAACCATATCCTGAGGGAGCAGACCGCGCCGCTCAATCTGCAGTTCGCCGCCTCGCAGCGCATGTATTACGAGGAACTGGCACGGGGGAACCTCTTCTGGGCACGCAATGATCCACGGATCGCCTGGAGCGGGAACGTTTCGGAGGACCGCCGCAAGTACCGGCTGCACTGGGCGGTCTACGACAGCCAGCAGAACATCCCGATCATCTACATCATGGATCTGGAAGACAGCGGACGGCGGCCACTGGCCAAGGACGAGCGCCGGCTGCCTCGGGTGCAGAGCCATCTGACCGCACAGTCTTCCGCCTCGCTGAAACTTTTGACCATCGCCCGCGGCTTCGACCGCGATTTCGACGACCTGCATCCCAAGCGCCTGCGCCGGTTCTTCATCGGCCCGATGTACAGCCATACGTTCACCGAACAATCCGGCCCCCTGAGGGACGTCCTGAGCGAGGTGGAAACAAAGGGCGCCGACGACTGGGCCCTGGCCTGGACCACGGAAACGCTGGTTGCCTCCAGTTCCGAATTTGAAGCGTCAGGCTTCTTTTCGTCCGTGGAACGGCAGGTCTACAAACTGGATCCGTTCGAGGACACAGCGGAAGCGGCGGGCCACACCCATCAGCAACGCTCGCTGATCCTGCCGCTCAAACCTTACCAGATCCTGGAAGAACGGGATCCGCCGGGTTTTGCCCATATCCGCAAATACGCCGTCAGCCCCTCGGGCAAGATCCTCAGCTACAAGTAGGTTTCCCGCGTGACCCTTTCCAACGACCTCATGGAACTGAAAGAAGACAAGATCCGCGAGAAATACAAGTTCGCGGAAGCGATGCTGGAAGGCTTCGACCACACGCCCCGGATCGCCGCCAAGCGTGAGCCGGACCGGGTCGAGGAACGCTCGACAGGCCTCGGCACACGGCGCCGGTTCCGCTCGACAACGCCCGGTCTCGTCACCCGCTCCACGGCCCGCCCGGAAGGCGTGCGCCTGAGCGAGCGCATACTAGAGAGCGACGAGGACGTGCTGACAACACCGCTTCAGGCGAGTGTGCTGCGCGCGCTCCGGCGCGCCCTTTCGGTTGCCCAGGTGGCCTCCGACCAGTTCGCCGAACAGACGGGTCTGGACAATCTGAAGCGCAGCAATCTGTCGGGCACGCTCGATGCCTCGCAGAAGGTCCGTTTCCAGGATCTCCTGTCCGCCTCGGCGCTGATTGCGCTGCATGTCTTCGCCAACATGACCGACTTCCTCCTGTCCGGCCTGACGGTGGAGCTGGGCGAGACCGACCTTCAGTGCGGCGAGGTGGAGGAAGTGCTGCTCGACAACGACCACCTTGCCCTGCACGGCGCCTTGTGGGAGCTGGACCAGGAGATCGCGGCGGCGAACGTTTCGACGGATGCGCAGCTGATCGGCCTGATCACCTCCTTCTGCGAACAGCTGATGGAAAAGGTGACGCTGCGCGCCGACGGCAAATCCGCGCTCGCCCCCTTCTCGGCGGCCAGATACAGGGTGGAAGCCGACGACTTCGAGATCACCGGCTTCACACCGGCGGCCCGCGCCCGCTCCACCTCGCTGGCGATGGCCTTCAAGAAGCCGGAGGAAGTGGTCGGGAACCACATTGCCAAGTATCAGGCCATGAAGCTTTCCAAGATGCTGATGGCCTATGATTTCGAGCGCAAGCTTAATCCCTTTGCCGAACTCGGCGGCTTCATCTTCACTTTCATGGGCGACGGCAAGCCGGGCACCGGCAAGACGACGCTCATCCAGATGATGGCCGGCCTCATCAACGACTACTGCCATGCGGCCGGCTATGCCTTCCGCTATGAAAACCTGTCGACCGAAAGCATCGACAGCTACCAGGGCAAGTCGGCCCAGAACGCCAAGGCCTTCATCCGCAATGTCATGGAACCGAATGTGATCGGCTTCGGCACCATCGACGACATCGACCAGCTTGCGGGCAAGCGCGGCGACCGCCAGTCCTCCGCCGGCCAGCTGGAAATCACCGCGGTTCTGATGGAAAGTTTCGCCGGTGCCAATACAGTCGTGCGCGGCAACTGTACCTTCGGCATGTTCTCCAACTATCCGGAAAATGTCGACGATGCCCTGCGTCAGCGCGCCGGCGCAAGGTTCCTGGTGGATGGACCACAGACCCGCGAGGACTATATCGACATCCTGCATCTCCTGATGGGCAGGAACCATTCGATCCCGGTCGGCGACCACGACCTGTTCAAGGCCCAGGCAATCAAGAAGGCCGTTGCCGCGTCCTATGACCGCCACTCCCGTCCGCAGGAAGACGCGCTTGCAAAGGTCTTCGAGAAGGTTCAGGCCGACATCGGCGAACTCGACACGATTGCCAAGTTCGGCGCCTATCTGAAGGCGATCCAGGAAGCTGACGAGCGTTTCACTGGCCGGGCGATCAAGAACATCACCGACGCCATCAAGGTCCGGGCGATGGATTTCGAACTGCCCGACGAGTGGATGGAAAATCCGGACCTGTTCCTGTTCAGGGACTATGACACCAAGAAGGCCATGATCGCCGATCTTGCCCAGCCGATCACAATCGACATGGTCATCCAGGAAATCAACCGCTACG